>DASZDK010000067.1:0-22905 GCA_035942035.1 Acidimicrobiales bacterium | reverse complement strand
CGGCGACGACTCCTGCCTGCAGTTCGGCGGCGGGACGCTCGGCCACCCGTGGGGCAACGCAGCCGGCGCCCACGCCAACCGGGTGGCGGTCGAGGCCTGCGTCGAGGCACGGAACCAGGGCCGCGAGGTCGAACGCGAGGGCAAGGAGATCTTGAGCGAGGCGGCCCGCCACAGCCCCGAGCTCGCGGTGGCGATGGACACCTGGAAGGAGATCAAGTTCGAGTTCGAAACCGTGGACAAGCTCGAGGGAGCAAGCGCCTGATCGCTCACTGGTCGCCGGGTTCCACCCCCCCGGCGCCTCACCCTCTACGCCCCTCAAGGAGAGATTGATGGACATTCAACCCTATGGGCCCACCCGGCGCCATGTGGAGACCTTCTCCTACCTGCCACCGATGACGCCCGAACGGCTCCGCCAGCAGATCGCGTACGTCATCCAGTCCGGCTGGACCCCGGCCATCGAACACACGGAGCCCGAGAAGGCGTTCTCGAACTTCTGGTACCTGTGGGAGCTCCCGTACTTCGGTGAGCGGTCGGTGGACAAGGTCATGGCCGAGCTCGACGCGTGCCACCGCGCCAACCCCGGGCACCACGTACGCCTCATTGGCTACGACAACTACATGCAGTCTCAGGGCACGGCCTTCACCGTCCACCGCGCTGGTGGAGCTCGCTGAGAATGGGAATGTACGGGGTCCCGACCGCCGACAGCGGTGACCTGGCCGCGCGTCGAGATGCTGCCCGTGCCGGCCGCGCCGCGGCGATGTCGCGGCGCCGGGCGCTCGCCGCCGGCCGGTCGGCGTTGGCGCCAGCGCACGAGCGGGTGCGCACCGGGGTCCGGGAGGCCGGGCTTCGTGCTCCCGCAGCTGCGACGGTCGCGACCGACGGCGTGGCCGACGCCCACCTCGGCCGCGCCCTGTCCATGCAGCGCCGCCGCCAGATGGCCCAGGGCAAGCAGGCGCTGAACGGCGGCGGTGACCGGACGGCGCCTGCAGCCGGCGCGGGCGCGCCGATCTTCATCGTCCACCGCGGTGGAGGCCGCTGAGCATGGGAATGTACGCGGTCGACACCGCCAGCAGCGCTGACCTGGCCGAGCTCGTAGATGGTGCCAGTGGCGGCCGCGCCGCGGCGGTGTTGCGGCGCCGCCAGGAGGCCCAGGGCAAGGAGGCGCTGAACGGCGGCGGCGCGCCGCCTGCCGCGGAGAACCTGAACGTCAACGGCGGCAACGGCGGGGGGGCGCCCCCCGCCGGCCCGAACGGTGAAGGCGCGTCGAACGGCGCGCAAGGGGCTCCGGACGGGAAGGCGGTCGCGACCAACGGCGTGGCCGAGGCCCACCACGGCCGCGCCGTGTCCATGCAGCGCCGCCGCCAGATGGCCCAGGGCAAGGGGGCGCTGAACGGCGGCGGCGCTCCGCCCGCGGAGAACCTGAACGTCAACGGCGTCAACGGCGCGCCCCCTGCCGCTCCCAACGGTCAAGGCGCGGCGAGCGGCGCGCAAAGGGCTCCGGAGCGGACGGCGGTCGCGACCAACGGCGTGGCCGAGGCCCACCACGGCCGCGCTGTGTCCATGCAACGCCGCCGCCAGATGGCCCAGGGCAAGGTGGCGCTGAACGGCGGCGGCCCGCCCCCCGCCGCCGCTGCCAACGGTCAAGGGGCGCCGAGCGGCGCGCAAAGGGCTCCGGAGCGGACGGCGGTCGCGACCAACGGCGTGGCCGAAGCCCACCTGGGGCGGGCCCTGTCCATGCAGCGCCGCCGCCAGATGGCCCAGGGCAAGGTGGCGCTGAACGGCGCCGGCTCGCCCTCGGCTGCAGCCGGCGCCGGCGCGCCGCCCGCCGCGGAGAGCCCGCACGTCGACGGCACCGGCTCGGGTCGCGAGCAGGCCCGGGCTCGACGCGCCCAGGCGAGCCGCTCCGGCAGCGCAGGGATCAGCAGGCCGCAGCGACAGGGCCGGGTCACGCACCCGCCCAAGGTCATCGAGTCGCCCACCCACCGCGGCCAGCGGGTGACCGGGCTGCGGATCGGTCCGGGCGTGCGGGTCACGGGCGACGAGGCCGGCGCCGCGCTCCCGGTGTCGGGCCCGCAGTACTTCGGGGCCGACGGGCCGGCCCCGGCGTCGGGCGCCGGGCTGACCGGGCGGAAGGTCGGGCGGGCGCGCACGCCGGAGGGCCTCGTCGTCTCGGGGACCATGGTTCGTAACAAGGTGCCCATCACCGGCGACGAGCCTGGCGAGCACCTTCCCATCACCGGCGAAGCCGACCAGAAGCTCGACGACGACCTGACTCAGCGCAGCGACGGCACCTACCGTCCTACGCAGTTCCCGCGCCGGGCCGACCCGCACGGCGCGACCGCGGTCGGCACCAGGCTGGGACAGCCTGGAATGGTGGCTTCGAGTGGGGACGGGCCCGGGTACGCGCTGGCGAACACCGACGACGGGCTGCCCGTCACCGGCACGGCCGTCGGCCTCAGCGGGCGCGTCACCGGGAACGAGGCCGGCGTCTGCCGCCCGATCACCGGCGACCAGTACCAGGACCCCCTCTCCTACTCCAGCCAGTGCGGCGGCACCGGTGGCGGTACCGCGCCGGCAGCCCACCTCAACCGGTCGCGTCTGGACCCGGTGACCGCCGGCAAGGTGACCGTGGCCCAGACCTGGGGCGGGCAGCAGGTCACGGGTCCCAGCGTGGAGCACCGCCCCAACGTCACCGGCGACGAGCCGGGTGCCTGCCGCCCGGTGACCGGCACGCCGTACCAGGGGCCATCCACCGTCTTCGGCTGGTGCGAGCTCGACGAGGGTGAGTCCGCGGCTCACCGCCTCGAGCCCAGGCCGGAAGGTGTGGCCCTGACCGGCGACCTCCCCATGTCCGGCGAGGGGGTCACCGGCACCACCGAGATCGGCCCGCTGGACACCGTCACCGGGACGCCCTACTACGGCGATCTGCGGGCCGCAGAGCCGGCGGCCGACGACTGGGCCGGCGAGCGAGGCTTCCCGGTGGCCCTGGCGCGGCGCCTGGCAGGCAGGGAGCGCGCCGCCGCCGCCACGCAGGAGACCGGCGACCCGGCGCCGCCGCCGTCCAGCGTGCCTGGCGGCATCACCGGGTCCTTCGCCGTCGGCGACGGCATGGTGACCGGCAACAACGAGTTCCTGTTCCGGCCCCGCCCGAACACAAACGGCAAGCAACCGGCGGTCACGGGCGAAGGGCGCACCGAAGGCCGTGCGGTCACCGGTTCCGCCTGGACGGCCAACGACCTGGTCACCGGCACCGAGGGCTACATCGCGGCCGGGCGCAACCCCAGCGAGGGCGGCGGCGGGCCCCACGGCTGGGCCGGCGCGGGCAGGTTCGCCCACCTGGCCACGCCCGGAGGGCCGCGCCAGACCCAGATCGTCACCGGCCGCTCCGGCTGGAGCCCGGAGGCGGCGACTAGGGTCACCCTCTCTGGCGGGGCCCAGGGATGAAGTCCCTGCTCCAGCCCGACGGGCGCTGGCTTGCTCCCTGGGACCAGGCTGCGGCCTGGTCGCGCCCGGGCGCGGTGGCGACGGTGATGTCGCCGCCGGGCCAGCCGGCCCGGAACGGGTTCAGCCTGCCGGCGGGTGAGCATCCGCTGGCCGAGCCGGCGCTCAGCGCCGCCCTGAACCAGCGAGCCGAGGAGATCGGGGCCGCCTTCGCGCTCATCGAACCGGTCCTGCGCCGGCTGGCACCGCGCCAGTTCGACGACGGCTTCCCCGAGCAGGCGCATCGGGAGCTGGCCAACGCGCTCGGGGTCGACATCCCGGCGGCCGAGCTCGAGTCGTCTTGGAGCACACCGCTGGACCTCGGTCGCATCCACGCCCGCTGCGTGCTCGGGACCTTCCGCAACCTGGTGGAGCGCGAGTTCGACCGGGACCTCGCGCCGCTGCTGGACGAGGGCGAGAGCGCCGAGGTGTTGATCCGGCGTTTCGGCTTCCACGCCGTCGACATCACCGCCTGCGCCGACGGCCGCCTGGCGGGGGCGGTCGATTTCATCCTGCGGGTGCCGCCCGCTGTCGTGGTGTGGCGCGACGCGTACGCCGGCGCCATGTTCGACGTCGAGGACGCGCTGCACCGTTGGGAAGCGGTGGAGCTGCGACGCTGGCGTGAGGGCTGGCCGAACGACGCCAGCGAGCCCACGCGCTACCTGAAGATCGGGCTCTACCACTTCAGCAGCATCGACCCACGCCACAAGGGCTGTGCCGCGTTCGCTAGTGACGAGGTGCGCGCCGCGACCGCCCTGCTTGGGCGGCTCCAGGAGTTCGAGGGTGCCGTCGAGTCCACGCAGTGCTGCGCGGCGAGCGTGGCCACGCTGCTCGTCGGCGTGGACACTGACACCGACGCCATCAACGTCCACGTTCCCGACGCCGCCGGTGGGACGGACGTGGACCGCTTCGTCTCCAGCGCCACGCTCTACGAGCAGACTGCGAGCCTCGAGCGTGAGGCCGCCAAGGAGTTCATCCGCCACGCGGTCGCCGACTGCGCCGGCGTGGACGCGGCCGACGCCGCAACCGAAGGCATGCGCTGGCTCTGCGGCTACCTGCTCAAGAACAACATCGGCCAGGTCGACGCCGTTCGCGGCTGGAACGGCGGAACGTACGCGGATGCCGGCCACGGCGAGAAGCTGGTCGTGGCTGGCGACGCCATCGACGACGTTCAGCTGCGCAACCTCAGCTTCCAGGCGCAGATGGACACGCTCGAAGAAGGTGCCGTCGACCTCGACGTCGGCATCGAGGTCCTCGGAAAGACGAACGCGCCGCACGGGCTAGCGGTGCCGGTGCTCGTGCACGTCGACTACGACGAGCGCATCCCGGGCGCCAGCGCCGGGGCGCAAGCACGTGCTCGCCGCCTGACCGCGGCGATCGAGGCCCGGTATGCGGGTGCGGCCGGCCCTGCTGGCCTCGTCACCCAAGGGGTCGTGCGAGCGCGGAACCGGTCGCGCCTGGAGCTGGTCGATGCGGAGGGCGAATGCCCGCCGAGCTCGCCGCCAGCGGGAGCGCGACCGAAGGAGGCACAGCGATGAAGATCTTCTGCGTCGAAGACACGCTGGTCGCCACCGCCCGCATCGGCAAGCTCCAGAGCCAGCGGCTGCTGGTCGTTCGGGACCGGTCGGGAGGCAAGCAGGTGGCGGTCGACCCCGTCGGCTGCAAGCCCGGCGACTGGGTGATCGCGGCTGGCAGCTCGGCAGCGCGCGAAGCCGCCGGCCACAAGGACTACCCGAGCGACCTGACCATCGTCGGCATCATCGACTACTGGGACGAGCCGAGTCCGGAAGAGGAGCGGGCCGCCAAGTCTGGGGACGGCAACGGATCTGGGGACGGCAACGGAAAGGAGCGGGCCGCCAAATCTGGGGACGGCAAGGAGCGGGCCGCCAGGTCTGGGGACGGCAAGGCGCGACGATGAACATCCACCGCGTCGTTCGCGACCTCGTCACCACCGCTCGAGTCCCCACGCTCCAAGACAGGTCACTACGGGTGGTCGAGGACGACAGCGGCGACCTGGAAGTGGCGCTCGACGCGGTCGGCACAAGGCCGGGCGACTTCGTCATCACCATGCGCACCTCGGCGGCCCGCCATGCCACCGGCGATCCGAGTATCACCACCGACCTGACCATCGGCGGGATCATCGACTACTGGACCGAGGAGCGCTGGTACGACTGACTCGTCCAATTCCCTGTCCTGCAAAACCCCTCTCTATCCTGTAACACCCGAGCTCAACTCAACTATGGAGGAAACAGATGGCCAGCAACAATGGAGCCGACATTCCGGGCATTGCCCTGGGCATGATCGAGACCCGGGGGCTCGTCCCGGCGATCGAGGCTGCCGACGCCATGACCAAGGCGTCAGAGGTGCGGCTGGTCGGCCGCCAGTTCGTCGGCGGCGGCTACGTCACCGTGCTCGTCCGTGGCGAGACGGGCGCCGTGAACGCCGCAGTCCGTGCCGGTGCTGACGCGTGCGAGCGCGTGGGCGACGGCCTGGCTGCCGCGCACATCATCGCCCGGCCGCACAGCGAGGTTGAGCCGATCCTTCCCCAGGGTGCCCAGGACACCCAGGTCGCACCGGTGTAGGCGTCCTCCAGATGGGCTGTTCGCTCCGCCGCGGTACTCCGGGGGGGCGAGTCGAGCGCAGGCGCCCAGCTCGGGTGGGACGACGCCAGGCCACCCGGCTGGCGTTGAGGAGCCCCATGCATCGACGAGGAGAGCCAGATGACCACGGAACCCCGATGGCCGGAGGGCTGGACGGAGGTCGAGACACCATCGTCGCTGTACCGCCGCTTCGTCTTCACCGCCTACCCCGAGACACGAGCCTTCCTCGAGCGGCTGGCGGGCCTGTCGAAGGAGACCGGGCTCTATCCGGATCTGAGCTTCAGCCGGACATACGTCAACGTCACCGTGTATGGCTCGGATGGAGCGCTCGGCGCGGAGGCACGGGAGTTCGCCGCCCGCGCCGAGGCACTCGCCACCGTGGACGCAGCCTGACATGACCCCCGCCAAACGCCGCCCGGCCAAACTCGCGAGCAAGGCGGCGACGGAGGACGGCACCCCACTGCTCGGCCCCGACGGCGAACCCATCGCCCAAGAAGCTCCGGCGGAGGATCCCAGTGGGGACTCGGCCCCTCCGACGGAGACCGAGCACGTGGATCCTGAGGAGCGGGCGCCGACGCAGTCGCCACGTCGATCTCGTGGGCTGCCGACACCTGTGTGGCCGGACTGATGCTGCCTTCCCGCCGTCTACCCCTCGTCGGTCGTCCCGTGGTCGACGTGGCGGTCGGCGTGCTCCGCGCGCCCGACGGGCGTGTATTGCTGGCAGAACGCCCGGCCGGCAAGGACGCGGCCGGCTTCTGGGAGCTCCCCGGGGGCCAGGTCGATCCGGGTGAGAGCCCGGCGGAGGCCGCTGCGCGCGAGTTGCTCGAGGAGATCGGCGTCCGCGCCCTCGAACTCTCGCCCTGGCGCTTCTACGAGCACGACTTCCCGGCCAAGCGGGTGCGGTTGCATTGGTTCCACGTGCGCCGGTGGTCGGGCGAGGCGAAGGGCAGGGAAGGCCAGCGGCTGGCATGGGTGGACGCCGCCCGCCCGACGGTCGGGCCGCTGCTGCCGAGCAACGAGCGCGCCTTCGCGACGTTGGCGCTCCCCGAGCTTGTGGCAGTCGCCCGGGTGAACCGCGCGCCGGGCGCTGCTGACGGCCTGCTGGCGAGGATCCCGTCGTTGGTGGCCGACGGCTTGCGGCTCCTGATCGTGCGAGCACCGGAGCTCGCGCCTGCGCAGCGGGTCCAGCTCACCCGCCGGCTGCGCCAGGCCAGGCGGGGGACCGAACTGCGTCTCCTCCTGTCCGGGACGGCGCTCGAGGCACGCCAGGGCGGTGCGTGCGGGCTGCACAGCAGCGGCGCCGCGCTGGCCGGTCTGATAGAGCGGCCGCCGACGCGCCTGTGGGCGGTGTCAGCTCACGACGCACGGGACCTTCAGCGCGCCAGCGCACTGGATGCCGACGTCGCCCTCGTCTCGCCGGTTTTCCCCACGGCTTCGCACCCCTCGGACCAGCCGCTGGGTTGGGACGGCCTGCAGGCGCTGGTCGCGGCCTGCCCGTTGCCCGTCTACGCGCAAGGGGGGCTCGGCCCTGGTGACATCGGCGCAGCGCGCTCCGCAGGGGCGCTGGGTGTGGCGGTCGACATCTCCCGCCTCTCGGGGTCGGGCGGCAACGGAACCGCGCCCTGACCAGCACCTGACGACCGAGTGGCAGTCCAGCGTTTTGCTGCCTAGTGTGCCCCGCTCGAGATGAGGCCGCCGGAGTTGTTGTTGATCGCCGTCCCCGCGCTGCCCGCGGTCGCCGCCGCGGCAATCGCCGTGGCCCGCCCCGTGGGACCTCGGGCTTCCCGATGGGCGGTCGGAGCGGCCTCTGCCGCGTTCGCCGCGGCGATCGTCGTGATGGTCGGCGTGGCTGTGGGCGGACCGGTCGCAGCCGTCGTCGAGGCGAGCGATGGCGATGCGCTCGTTGGCCTGCATGCAACTCGCCTCACCGCCTTCGTCGGCTTGCTCACCACCGGCGTCGGCGTGGTCGTGCAGTCCTTCGCCGGCCGTAACCTGCAGGGGGACCTTCGGGAGCGCCGCTTCTTCGTACTGGCCTCGCTGATGACAGCGGCGACGACGTCGGTGGCCTTCGCCGCCACCCTCGGGTTGCTGTGCGCCTCCTGGATCCTGGCCGGCCTCGCGTTGGCTGGGCTGGTGACCCACCGGGCCACCTGGCGACCGGCGCGGCGCTCTGCCCGGCGGACCCTGCGCAGCCTCTGGGTGGGAGACGGCGCGCTACTGGTGGCCACGCTGCTCGCCGTCGTCTCCGTCGGCGAGGTCGACCTCCGCTCGTCGGCCGGGGCCGCCGAGGAGCTCGCCAACGCGTCGATCCCCGTGCTCGGTGGGAGCGTGTTGTCGGTGGTCGCTGTGCTCCTGACCGTTGCCGGCATTTCCCGGTCCGCCCTCGTACCCGTGCACCAGTGGCTGCCGGCCACGATCGCAGCGCCCACGCCGGTGTCGGCGCTCCTCCACGCAGGCGTGGTGAACGGCGCCGGCGTCCTGTTGGTGCGACTCGCCCCGGTGTTCGGGTCGTCGGCCGCGGCGACGCACCTGGCCTTCGCAGCGGGTGCCCTCACTGCCTGGTACGCGACGACCGTGATGCTGGTGCGCAGCGACGTGAAGGGAAACCTGGCGTGGTCCACGGCAGGACAGATGGGGTTCATGACGGTGCAGGTGGCCATAGGAGCGTTGGGGGCGGCGGTGCTCCACGTCGTCGGGCACGGGATGTACAAGGCAGCGCTGTTCCTTGGCGCCGGCAGCGCGGTGACGGCCCATCTCCACCACGAGCAACGCCCTCCCCCGAATGTCGTCGCCCGGAGCGTTCGGCTGGGCGTCGCCCTGCTCGTGCCGGCCGCGGCGCTTCCGGCCGCGTACCTGGTCTTCGACCCGCACCTGTCGACGGCGGCGTACGTGCTCGTGACGGTGTTCGCGTGGGCAACGGCGGCCCGGGCCGTCGATGGGTGGCTGCGCTCGGCGCCGTTCCGGCCCGTCCCGGCGGTGGCAACCGCGGCATTCGCTGCCGCCGCCGGAGTGTTCGCCTACGTCGGTGGGCTGACCGCCGTGGAGACCTTCGTCGGTCCCGCGCTTCCCGCCGAGGTCGCCGAGCCGGTCAGCGCCGCTCTCCTCGTTGCGACGCTCGCGGCGATCGCGCTTGTGGTCGCCGTCGTCTGGCTCACTCCAGGGGAGCAGATGGGCAGGTTGCGCAACCGGGTGTACGCCCTCGTGCTGACCTCGGCGCCCGTCGCCTCAGTGTTGACGACCCGAGGCAGTTCGACAGGGGTAGCGCCCGTGCCAGAATCCCGCCGCCTTCGGCCGGGCGTGGAGCCGGTCACACGACCGACATGAGCAACGGAAACGACGACCACCGCGGACGATCTGCCCGCCACACCGAACTCCTCGCCGATGTCTCCAAGGCGGCGGAGATCATCGCTCCGCTCTGGCCGCTGACCAGCTTCGTGGCGGTCAATCCCCTCCTCGGCCTGCAGCACCTGCCCTTCGACGACGCCACCGCCGTCGCCCGACGGTGGTTGCGGGCACGCACCCACCTGACGCTCGCCGCGTTCCGTGACGCCCACGCGCGCGGGGCCATCACCGATGCGGATCTCCGTCGCGCCATCATCGAAGTCGACTCGAAGCTCGCGTCGCACCCCAGCTTGGAGATCGGGGAGCAAACGGTCGATGCGGTGGAGATCGTCCGATTGGACCTCCTCGTGGGACCGGACGACAAGCCTCGGGAGACCGCCGGCGATCGGGTCGGCCGTACGGATGTCGGGACCGTCCGGGCGGTCAGCCAGCTCGTGGCCGCGTGGTGTGCAGTCTTCGTCGACGAGGCCGGCGTTGCGTGGCCCATGCCCCGGCGCGAGGACGGGTTCTTCCATGCGTGGCGAGAGCTGGCGCGACACGACCGGCGGCTCCGGCGCCTGGCTGGCCCGACCGGCATGCAGTGGCTGGCGCGACTACCTGATCATCCGGTCGAGGCACTCGCCGCTTCCCTCGATTCGCTGGGTATCGACGACGATCGCGTAGGGGCCCTTCGCGAGCACCTCGGCCGGCTTCCGGGCTGGGCCGGGTACGCGCACTGGAACGACGACTGGGCTGGGCCCGACCACGATGGGGCCCCGTTGCGCCTTCTGGACCTGCTCGCCGTGCAAGTGGCCGCAACGGCAGCGGCGGCCCATGGCGCAGCTGCCCCGCAGCCCCCGCAGCACCAGGATCAGGTGGTCGAGAATCTCCTGGAGCACCGGGCGGCGGCGGTGCTCGCTGCTCTCGGCAGCACCTCCGACGATCCCGTCGTCACGTCCGCCGTGCGTGGCGTCCTGCAGCAGGTGCCGCCGCCGGTGCGGAAGTCGATGTGGCTCGAGGCGCAGGAGGGTAACTTCCGCGATCGTCTGCTGGGACTTCTGAGCCGCCCGGACCCCGGCCCGGTCGCCGAGCGGCCGGACGTGCAAGCGGCGTTCTGCATCGACGTGCGCTCGGAGGGCCTGGCACGGCACCTGGAGGCTTGCGGCCCCTACGACACCCGCGGGTTCGCCGGGTTCTTCGGCGTTCCCGTGCGCTGGCGGCCGCTGGGTTCGACGGAGAGCGAGCCGCGCTGCCCGCCGCTGATGAAGCCTGAACACGAGGTCACCGAGCAGCCGCTCGTCCCTGACGACGCCCTCGGCTACCTCACCGCCAAGCGAGCCGCCGGCGCAGGCCACGAAGCCTTCCACGCCCCGAAAGGGAGCCTGGCCGGTCCGTTCGCGCTCGCCGAGGCGGTGGGTTACATCCTGGGTCCTGTGGCCGCGGTCAGGACGCTGGCACCACGCTTGGTGCGTCGCCTGAGGGGACTGACGACGCGCCGAGTCGCCCCCCCGCAGACACGACCGGCTGTCGAGGCGGAACGCGACGACAGCTCCGGGTTGGCGCTCGAGGAGCGGGTCTCGTTCGCCGAGTCCATCGTCCAGACCATGAGCTTGACCCGTTTCGCCCGGCTGGTCGTGTTCTGTGGGCACGGCAGCCACAACGTCAACAACCCGCACGCATCCTCCTATGACTGCGGAGCGTGCGGCGGCGCCCCCGGTGGTCCGAGCGCCCGAGTGGCGGTGGCCATCCTCAACGACCCTGGGATCCGTGCCGGCCTCGAAGAGCGAGGCATCGTGGTGCCCGACGACACCCGCTTCGTTGCTGCCCAGCACGACACCGTCTCCGACGAAGTGACCGTTCTCGACCGCGAGGCCGTGCCGGACAGCCACGAACGGCTGCTCGCGGCCTTCGAGCGGGACGTCGCCGTGGCCGGTGAACGGCTCGCACGCGAGCGCGCCGGGCGGCTCCCGGGAGATCCGGGGAAGGTCCGGGTCCGTGGGCACGACTGGGCGCAGGTGCGTCCCGAGTGGGGGCTCGCCGGCAATGCTGCGTTCGTGGTCGGACCCCGCTCGATCACCGCCGGACTCGACTTGGCCTGTCGCGTGTTCCTGCACGCCTACGATGCCGAGAGCGACGGCGACGGCGACGCCCTGGAGACGATCATGACCGCGCCGCTCGTCGTGGGCCAATGGATCTCCGCTCAGTACTACTTCTCGTCGGTCGACCCCGACCAGTTCGGCGCCGGCGACAAGACGCTGCACAACCCGGTGGGCGGCATCGGCGTCGTCCTCGGCGAGGGCGGCGACCTCCAGGTCGGCCTCCCCGCGCAGGCGGTGGGCGTTGGAGAGCGTCGCATGCACGAGCCGCTGCGCCTGCTCGCGGTCATCCAGGCGCCCCTCGAGCGCACCGAGGCGATCATCCAGCGGCACCAGGTGCTCCGAGAACTGATCGGCGGGAAGTGGATCACCGTGGCCGGCCGTTCGCACGAGGACGAGCCTTGGTCCATCCGCAGCGCGGGCGGCACGTGGGTGAAGTGGTGTCCCGCCGACGAGAGCGTGGATCGCACCAAAGCATCGCTGGAGGTTGGATGAGCTGGGGAAGGCCTGCTCTGGTTCGGTCACCACGGGCCTCCACCAGGGCCGGCTGCTGTTCAACGACCGTGCCCGCCTGCCCATGCTCATCACCGTCGTGCCCGCGTCCGGGGCGAGCCGGCCCACCGTGGGCACCGGTGGGCGCCGCCGCTCTTTGATCCGCTCAGTTCGCCGCAACGGACCATTACTCGAAGGCGATCTCGCCCAGCACCGATCCGCGGTGGGTGGCGAGCCGTTCGGCCTGGGCCTCGACCAGGGCCCGATCCTGGGGCTGCAGCGGTTCCCACGGGTAGATGCGCACGGTGAGCTTGCGCCCTGACGTCCGGGGGCGCCACGTGCCGATGACCTCGGCGTCGGCGACGATGGCGCCAGGGCGTCCGAGCACGGGCCACAAGTCCTTGCGGCGGCCTTCGTCGGCGGTCAGCAGCTCCCGGTCACGCAGCTGGAGGTAGGGGTCGTAGGGGCCGACCAGGCGCACGATCCGGGGTGAGCCGGCCGGGTCCCCCTCGGTAAGGGCGTCGAGGTCGTCGACGAGCACGAAACGGGGACCCGGCCGCCCGACGGGCGGGGCGTCCTCGACGACCACCTCCACGGCGTCAGCCGGCCAGTGCGACTCGACCTCCTTCACCGGCGCATCGAGGAACGTGGCCACGTCCCGCACCCGGGCGGGGCCGTAGAAGCGCAGGTGGTTGCGGATGACGTCGAAGCGAGGCTCCGCCTCACCGGCGAGTCGTCGGTACCGCTGCGGGTCCACGCCGGCGATGCGCCTCAGCACCGGCGGGGAGGTCCCGGCTTCGAGCTCGAGGGCGGCCTGCAGGGCGGCGAGGCGGAAGGGCAACTCGTACACGTGCGTGGTGTCGCACGACCGGCAAAAGCGAAGGTACGGCTGGTCCAGCCTCTCGGTGAGGAGCCCGGAAACCTCGCCCTTGACCGTCGGCGTGCTCACGATGTCCCGCAGGTGGCCGGCGACGACCCGTAGCGCGTCGAGGACGGGAATCCCGGCGGCCTTCAGCGGCTTGGCGGCGTCGAAGATGCGCTTGGTGGCGTCGGCCTCCGACAGCGGCGCCGTGGCCACCGCCACCGCCGCGAGGTCGGACCGGCGGTACGCGTGCGGCGCGCCACGCAACGTCCAGGCCAAGGCCAGCTGGTCGCTGCCGGCGGCACTCGAGCCCCGCAGGGCCAGCGCCCACGTCCCGCCGTCGGCCCCGGTGTCCTGCACGCCGTAGTCGAGCAGGGGCACGTCGCTGGGCCCGTTCTCGGCACCCGGCTCAAGATCGAGCTGGTGCCGGCGGAACCGGAACGACAGGACATCGTGGCGACGGACGTTCGGTGCTGGCAGATCGTGCCCCCTCAGTTGCGAGCCCTCGGTGGGGAACCCCGCTGCTGGCGGCGGGTCCTGTCACCGACGGGACTCCTTCCCAGCCCTCGCTGGCGCTCGGTGCGGGTCCTTCCCTCGGCGCCACCCGCAGCCAGCAGCTACCCCATCTCCAGTCGAACGAAGCGGTGGCCGCCCTGGCGGGCGGCCGCTGTGCTTCTCTCTGTGCGCCCGGTGCCGTGCCCGGGGGTGGGTTCCGTAGAATGGTCCGGTGCCCATGCGGGTGGAGTGCAAGCACTTCGAGAGCCGGACCTACGCCCACGGGGAAACCGTGCGCAAGTGCCATCTCGACCTCGCCCCCGAGGCGCCGTGGCGGTGTCCTGAGGCCTGCCCCCGCTTCGAGCGTCGACTGGCCGACGCCGCCTGGACCCACGGCTCCGTGGTGGTGCCCCCGACGCCGCCCGAACCGCCCGGCGTGGGCGCCGGCGATGCCGTCGCCGCCCTGCTCGACGAGGCCGAGGAGATCATCAACGCCGCCGGCCCGGCCATCCTCGCCGAGGTGGAGTCGGGACGCGAGCGTGGTCGACCGTGGTGGCGGCGGCTCTTCCGGCGCCCGTAGCGCTCCCTGCAGTCGACCAACGATGAGCGGTGTGGACGGGCCCCTGGTGGTCGTGGCCAACGAGCGCGCCGGCGGCATCGAGGGACTGGAGGAGGCAGTCACCGTCCTGCGGGCCCGTGCGGACACCACCGTTGTCGAGGTGGCCGAGCCCGGGGACCTGCGAGCGGCGCTCGTGGGGCTCGATCGCGGCACCGTGGTCGCTGCCGGCGGTGACGGGACGCTCAACATGCTGGTGCAGCACCTGTGGGAGCAGGGCCGGTTGCACCAGGTCGTCCTCGGGCTCCTGCCGCTGGGCACGGGGAACGACCTGGCCCGCACCGTCGGAATTCCGTTGGACGCCGAGGCCGCCGCGGCCGTGATTCTGAGCGGCCGGTCCCGCCCCCTGGACCTTCTCGTGGACGGCGCGGGATCGGTGGCCGTGAACGCAGTCCACGGTGGCATCGGCGGTCTCGTGGCCACGAGAGCAGCGCCGCTGAAGCCGCTGCTCGGTCGAATGGCGTACGCAGCGGAGGCGGCGTGGACAGGTGCCCGTACGCCGGGGTGGGACGTCCGGGTGGAGGTGGACGGGGCCGTGCTGGCGAAAGGCACCGTGCTCTTCGCCGGCATCGGCAACGGGGCCACCATCGGTGGCGGGACGGTCCTGTGGCCGCTCGCCTGTCCCGACGACGGCCTCGCCGAGGTCACGGTGGCCTTCGCCGGCGGCATCAGGGCTCGCCTCCGCCTGGCGGGAGCTCTGCGCTCCGGCGATCCCCGCCGGGTGGACGGTGTCGTCATGGGGCGAGGGAGGTCGGTGCACATCGTCGGCGAAGCCATGCCCTACAACGCCGACGGCGAGGCCCTCGCTCCGGCACCGTCGCGCACCTGGCAAGTGCAGGGACGGGCCTTGCGGTTGCGTACCCCGGTGGCACGTGGGCGGACCATGGCCGTGTGAGAGGTGGCCCGTTAGCGCCGCAGTTTGCACTGCCGACGATGGGGAAGGTGTGAGGAGTTCCAGAGGCTCCGACGGTCACCGAGGAGGTCGACATGCCTGTTGTGGACAGGGTCGAGAGCAGCAGCGACCGGCGGGCGTTCGCCAGCGCCGCCAGCATGGGCCAGGTGTCGTTCATCAGCATCCTGGCCGGGACGCTGGTGGCGTACGCTGCCTTTGCCATTCTGCTGGCGGTCGTGGCTGCCGTCCTCGCTGCGGTGGGTGTCGACACCACCGGTTTGACCAGCAACGATTGGCGCCAGGCCGGGATCGGTGGCGGCATCGTCGCCGCGCTGGTCCTTCTTGTGTCCTACTTCTTCGGGGGGTACGTGGCCGGCCGGATGGCCCGCCGGGCCGGAGCGTTGAACGGCGGGCTCGTGTTCGTGCTCGCCGTGCTGATCGCCATCGTCGTCGGGGTGCTGGTGGGCACCCAGACCAACACCGAGGCGCTCGCCGACAACCTGCGCACGTTGGGTGTGCCCACCTCGGGGTCCGAGTACGGCGATATCGCCACCGTGGCTGGCATCGCCGCCATCGTGGCCATGCTCCTTGGCGCCGTCCTCGGGGGGAAGGCCGGCGAGCGCTGGCACGGCAAGCTCGCCACGCGGGCATTCGCCCCTGCCGCCTCCGGGACCCTGCCTCGCCGCGACGCTGACGAGCACGACGGCGTCCGTAAGACCGACGAGCACGACTCGCGACGGGACGACGAGCACGACTCGCGACGGGACGACGACCGCGACCGGCGACCCGAGGGCCTTCCCTCTCGCCCGTGGGCCACGGGCCAGCAGGCGTGGGGCGGCCGGCGCGACGAACCCGAGACCTCGGTGACGCCCCCTCCGAGCGACGACGACGGCGCCGGCGCGACCACGGGCGGGCCGGCTGATCGCGCCCCTCGCCGGCGGGAGCGTCCCCTGCGGCCGCCGTCGCCTCGCAACCGCTGACCCCGGCCCGGTAGCCTGGCGGGTGGAGGGCGAAGAGGCCGACCTACCCGCCCACACCCGTTTGCCAGGAGGCTCCGTTCTGTCCACGTTCACCGCCGACGCCGTGGACCAGCTGCGCGGTCCTACATGGCTGCAGCACCGGCGGACTCGAGCGTTCGAGCGCTTCTCCACCACGCCGTTGCCCACGGTCGAGGAGGAGGTGTGGCGCTACAGCCGCATCCCTGAGCTCGACCTGGGCGCCTACCGCCCCCACACCGGTGCACCGTCCGGTGAGGCGGTACCCGACGGGCTCCAGCCGGTGCTCGACACCGTCGAGGAGCGAGCCGCACTCGTCGTTGTGCACAACGGCTCGGTGGTCCACGTCGACGTCGACCCGAACGCGGCGGCAGCCGGGCTCGAGGTGGGCCGCCTCGCCGACCTCGATCCCGAAGGGGCGGCTCTCGGCACGGTCACCGGTGAGGCCAACGGCGCCTTCTCGCTGCTCCACGACGCATTCGTTGCCGACCCTGTACTCGTGCGTGTGCGCCCTGGCCTGGTCGTGGACGCGCCGGTCGTCGTCTTGCACTGGACCGACGGGACTGGCCTCGCCACCTTCCCGCACTTGGTGGTGCAGGCCGGTGACGACAGCGAGGTGGTGGTCTACGACCACTCCGGGTCCGCCGACGTCGACGCCCTGGTGCTCCCCGTGGTGGAGCTGGCGGCCGCTCCGGCCAGCCGCCTGCGCTACGTCAACGCCCAACTGCTGGGGCAGCGGGTGTGGCAGCTGGGTCGCCAGCTGAGCCGGGGCGAGCGGGACGCCCGGCTGAGCACGTCCATGGTGGCCCTCGGCGGCGGCTACGCCCGTCTGGAGGTCGAGTCCACCCTGGCCGGCAGGGGGGCCTCCGGGGAGATGCTCGCCGTCTATTTCGGCGAGGGGAACCAGATGCACGACTTCCGTACCCTCCAGGACCACGAGGCCCCCAAGACCATGAGTGACTTGTTGTTCAAGGGAGCCGTACAGGGCCGCTCCCGTTCCGTCTACACCGGGATGATCCACATCGGGAAGCAGGCGGCCGGGGTCGACGCCTTCCAGACGAACCGGAACATCAAGCTCTCCGACGGCGCATGGGCGGAGTCGGTGCCCAACCTGGAAATCGAGAACAACGACGTTCGGTGCAGCCACGCCTCCGCCGTCGGCCCCGTGGACGAGGACCAGCGCTACTACCTGGAGAGCCGCGGAGTCCCGCCGGCACGGGCCGAGCGACTGATCGTGCTGGGGTTCTTCGAAGACGTGCTCGAACGGCTACCCGTGCCCGCCGCCGTCCCGGCGCTTCGCTCGGAGATCACCGCCAAACTCGACCGTCGGGACGTCGAGGTGGCGCGGTGAGCGGCGCCGAGGTTCGCCTGTGCTCGGTGGGCGACGTCGAGCCCAACAGCGCCACGCGCTTCGTGGTGGACCGTCACAAGATCGCCCTGGTGCGGGTCGGTGACGACTTCTACGCCATCGGCGACACGTGCAGCCACGCCGACTACTCGCTGAGCGAAGGCGAGGTCGACCCCGACGCCCTGCAGATCGAGTGCTGGAAGCACGGCAGTTGCTTCTCGCTGAAGACGGGGGAACCCGACACGTTGCCCGCCACCCGGCCGGTGCCGACCTACGACGTCCGGGTCGAGGGTGACGACGTCCTGGTGACGGTGGAGGCAACCGGTGGCTGAGCTGGTGGTGGCCGGCCTGCGGGCTGCGGTGGGCGGCAAGGAGATCCTGCGTGGAATCGACCTCACGGTGCGCAGCGGCGAGGTCCACGCCGTGATGGGCCCCAACGGCTCCGGCAAGTCGACTCTGGCCCATGTGATCATGGGCCGGCCCGGCTACGAGGTCCTCGGCGGCAGCGTGACCCTCGACGGCACCGACATCCTTGCTCTGGAGCCATGGCAGCGGGCTGCCGCCGGTCTCTTCTCCGCCATGCAGTACCCGACCGAGGTGCCCGGCGTGGCCTTGGATGACGTGCTCGAGGAGGCGCTGGCGGCCGTCGGACGAGGAGGTGGCGACGTGCAGGCCCGCATGCAGGTGGAAGCCCAGCGCATCGGCTTCGACGAACGCTTCCTGCATCGGCCGCTTAACGTCGACCTGTCGGGCGGGGAGAAGAAACGCAACGAGACGCTGCAGCTGGGGGTGCTGCGGCCCAGCATCGCCATCCTCGACGAGATCGACTCGGGCCTCGACATCGATGCCTTGCGCAAGGTCGCCCGCCGGGTGGAGGCCGAGACCCAGGAGAGGGGCCTCGGCGTGCTGGCCATCACCCATTACCGGCGCCTGCTCAGCGAGCTGAGAGCCGACGTCGTCCACGTGCTGTCTCGGGGGCGGATCGTGGCGACCGGCGGGCCGGATCTCGCCGAGGAGCTGGAGTCGACCGGCTACGCCGGGTTCGCCGAGGACGAGGCGGAGGGCCAGCTCGACGTCATGCCGGGACTGCGCGAATCCTTCGAGGGCTGACGGTGGCCGAGAAGCTGACTGACGCCGAGATCGAGGAGCGGCTGCGCCACACCGACGGGTGGACGGTCGTCGAGGGCAAGCTTCACAAGGACCTCTCCTTCGCCGACTTCAACGAAGCCTTCGGCTTTGTGGCCAGGCTCGCCCTGGTTGCCGAGAAGCTCGATCACCACCCTGACTGGTCCAACAGCTGGAACCGAGTCGTCATCGACATCGCCAGCCACGCCGCCGGAGGCATCACCGCCACCTGCTTCGAGCTGGCTGCTGCCGCCGACCGCCTGCGCTGACGCCTTCGGCCTGGCAGACCGTGGCGGTCGGACCCGCCTACTGCTGGTTGGCTCGCTGCTCGGCTTCGCGGCTGGCGGCCTCGGCGCGAGCCCGCTCGGCCTCGGCCTCCTTGGCGGCCACGTCACGCTGCGACTCGGCCTTATCCTGCTGGGCCTCGCCCTCGCGCTCGAGGTTCTCGTCGCCACTGATGACGCCGGCGGCCTCCTTGACCTTGCCCTTCACGCCCTCGGTCGCGCCCTTGGCGCCGCTCTCCGGTCCCGTGTCACCCATGGTCGCTCGCTCCTCCTCGATCGATGTGCGGACCGCAGGACCGTACCCACCAGCTGCTCATTGCCCTCCCAGCAGCGCGTCCAGCCGACGCCGGAAGGACCCTGCCCCGGTGGTCGTCGCCCCCCGGGCGGACACCCGCTCGGCGAGCTGGCGATCGGAGGTGACCACCGACAGTGAGGTGGGGTGGTTGTCGGCAGCCACCAGCGCCACGATGCGATCGTCGGCCGACGGTGCCCAGTGCACCGGCACCCCGGCGCCGTCACCGTCCCGGTCCGGGGCCTTCCCGTCGAACACGACCGCCACCTCGTCGCCGGTCACCTCGGCGAAGAGGGTGAGCTCGACGGCCAGGGCAGCGAAGGCGCCGCCGCGGTCACGCCACCAGCCGTCGGGCCGGCTGCCGACGAGGTTGGAGCCGTCGACCAGCCACCGAGCCACGCCGGCTCAGGCGGTGGCGGGGGACGAGAACTCGTCGAGGCCCTGAGCCAGGGTGTTCCACGGCAGGGTGGCGCACTTGATGCGCACCGGGAACTTCACCACCCCTTGGAGCGCCGCCAGGTCGCCGAGCTCGACCGCTGGGTCGGGGACCGGGGTGTCGGTGCCACTGCCGTCGCCCTCCTCGGCGTCGAGACGGGACTCGTGAATCGACATCAGCGCCTTGAAGGCCCGGTTGAGGGCCTTGACCTCGTCCAAGCTCCGCCCCTTCACCGCCGCCGACATCATCGAGGCCGACGATTGGCTGATGGAGCAGCCCTGGCCGCCGACCTTCAGGTCGACGACCCGCCCGTCGGCGTCGACGTCGAGGTAGAGGACGACCTCGTCGCCGCACAGCGGGTTGAAGCCTTCCGAGCGGTGAGCGGGTGGACAGGCGAGCTCGCCACGGTTCCGCGGGTTGCGGTAGTGATCGAGGATGATCTCGCGATAGAGGTCTTCGAGGCCGGGCATGGCCCTCCTTCTCAGAGGCAGAACAGGTCGGAGCACGAGCTCAGGGCGTCGGCCAGAGCGTCGACATCCGACTCGTCGTTGTAGACGTAGAACGAAGCTCGTGCGGTGGCGGCGACGCCGAGGCGGCGCATCAACGGCTTGGCGCAGTGGTGCCCGGCCCGCACGCACACGCCCGACTGGTCGAGCACCTGCGACACGTCGTGGGGATGGACGTCCTTGAACGTGAACGACAGCACCCCACCCCGCTCGGTGGCCTCGCTCGGCCCGTGGATCACCAGGTCGTCGCCGTAGCGCTCCCCGAGCGTGCGCAGGGCGTACCGGGTCAACGACACCTCGTGCTCACGGACGGCTTCCATGCCGTAGCGCTCGAGCTCCCGGACGGCGGCGCCGAGCCCGATGGCCTCGGCGATGGGCGGCGTACCGGCCTCGAACTTCCACGGGAGCTCGTTGGGCGTGAAGCCGTCGAGACGGACGTCGCGGATCATGTCGCCGCCTCCCAGGAAGGGCGGCATGGCGTCGAGCAGCGCTTCGCGCCCCCAGAGCACGCCGATGCCGGTCGGGCCCAGCATCTTGTGCCCGGTGAAGGCGACGAAGTCGGCCCCCAGGGCGGTGACGTCGGTGGCGAGGTGCGGGACGTACTGGCTGGCGTCGACCACGACCACGGCGCCGGCGGCGGAGGCGGCCTCGGCCACCCGGCGGACGGGGGTGAGCGTGCCGAGCACGTTGGACATGGCGGTCAGGCCGACGACCTTGGCCCCGTCGAGGGTGGCTTCCAGGTCGGAGCAGTCGAGCAGCCCGTCGTCGGTCACGCCGAGGTAGCGCAGCTCCAGTCCCAGCTCCTCGGCCAGCATCAGCCACGGCACCAGGTTGGCGTGGTGCTCCATCTCGGTGAGCACCACCACGTCGCCGGCCGACAGGTTGGCTCGCCCCCAGGCATTGGCCACCAGGTTCAGCGACTCGGTGGCGTTCTTGGAGAACAGGATCTCGCAGGCTGAGGTGGCGCCGACGAAGCGGGCCACGGTGCGGCGCGCCCGCTCGTAGCGTGCGGTGGCCTCCTCGGCCATGGCGTACACGCCACGGTGCACGTTGGCGTGGGTGGTCTCGTAGTACTCGGTCATGGCGTCGAGCACCGCCCGGGGCTTCTGCGACGACGCCGCCGAGTCGAGGTAGACGAGCGGCCGGTCACGAACCTGTTCGAAGACGGGAAAGTCCTTGCGCACCCGTGTCACGTCGAGCGGATCGGCTCGTTCGCCCGCGCCTACGGCTGCCACGCGTCGTACCCCTCCTCCTCGACCTTCCGGGCCAGCTCCGGGCCGCCCCGCTCGACGACGCGACCGGCGACGAGGACGTGGACCACGTCGGGCTCGAGGTAGTCGAGGATCCGCTGGTAGTGGGTGATCAGCATCACGCCGATCTCCGGGCGGTGGGCGCGCACCTCGTGCACGCCCCTGGCCACCACCCGCAGGGCGTCGATGTCCAGCCCGGAGTCGGTCTCGTCGAGGATGGCCAGCTCGGGCTCGAGCACGGCCATCTGGAGGATCTCGTTGCGCTTCTTCTCGCCACCGGAGAAGCCCTCGTTCAGGTACCGGTCGGCGAACGACGGGTCCATGTCGAGGCGCTTCATCCACTCCATGATCGCCAGGCGGGTCTCCAGGGCCGAGAGGTCCTCGATGCCCTTGCGGGCGGCCAGGGCCTGCTGCAGGAAGGATCGCACCGGCACCCCGGGAACCTCCTGGGGGTACTGGAAGGCGAGGAACATGCCGGCCTTGGCCCGCACGTCCGGGTCCCACTCGGTGACGTCGTCCCCCTTGAACCGGATGCGACCCGACGTCACCTGGTACTCGGGGCTGCCGAGCAGGGCGTTGGCCAGCGTCGACTTGCCGGAGCCGTTGGGGCCCATCAGGGCATGGATCTCACCCGGCCGGACGGTAAGTTCGACGCCCCTCAGGATCTCGATCGGGGCACCCGTCGCCTCGTCGGTGACGGTGACGTGCAGGTCGTCGATCTCGAACAGCGGTGCGTCCACGAACCCAGTGTATGGCCATTAGCACTACGGCCATAGGAGGAATGGGGGTTCGGCCTCGGCGATGGTCACGCCGGGCACCCGTTAGAATGCGAACGGTGAGTCGCCAACGGATCTTCGCCGCGCCCCTCCTCGTCGCCAGCCTGGCCATGGCCGCCTGCGGGTCGGGCCAGGACCCGGCGCTGGAGGTGCCGGACGAGACCGCCACGTCTTCCGCCGCACCGGAGGCCCCGGCGGTCACCAGCCCTCCGGTGGCCACCTTCGCCGACATCGCGCTGACCGGGGCGGCCGAGGTCCCCGGACCGGGGGACGACGACGGCACCGGCTTCGCCACCGTGTTCGTCGAGCAGGACCAGCTCTGCTACGACATCAACGTGCTCGACATCGCCCCGGCCACCGCCGCCCACATCCACGAGGGAGGAGTGGGGGAGAGCGGCCCGCCGGTTGTCACCCTCGAGCCGCCGAGCGCGGAGGGCGCCGTCGACGGGTGTGTCGCCGCCGACCCCGACCTTCTCCAGCGCATCGCCGCCAACCCGGCAGGGTTCTACGTCAACGTCCACAACGACGAGTTCCCCGAGGGGGCCCTGCGGGGGCAGCTGGGCTGACCGTTCGTTCGCCCGGACCGATTCAGGCGGGCCATTCCCGCACCAGGCCGTCGAGATCGGGGTCGCCGGCTGATCTCGGCCGGAGGCCCTCCGGAACCGTCCCCAAATAGAGGAAGGCGACCACGGCGTCCTGCGGTGACAGGGCCAGGGCCGCCTTCACCCGGTCGTCGTAACAGGGTTCTCCCGTGCGCCACATGGAGCCGTAGCCCAGGGCGGTGGCGGCAAGCAGGGCGTTCTGGCAGGCGGCGGCGCAGGCAGCCAGCTGCTCGGTCCAGGGGATGGGGTTCTCCTCGGCGGGCCGCAGGGCGGAGACCACCACGACCAGGGGCGCCCGCCGTAGCTTGCTGCGCTCCTTGGCTGCCTTGGCCGGCACCACTTCGGTCCCCCGGTCCCGGCACCGGGCCCGGTAGGCGTCCTCCAGCACGGCACCGAAGGCGTCGGCGTGCTCGCCTCGCAGCACGGTGAACCGGAAC
>DASZDK010000066.1:0-20342 GCA_035942035.1 Acidimicrobiales bacterium | reverse complement strand
CACACCCTTCGGCCACGGCCCACCCGCGACACCAGGTGCTGCGGGCGTTGCCACACCCATGTCCAGCGCAGGTGGGAGAACACCACGAGATCACGGTCCATCGACGATCCTCAGTTCGATTCGGGCTTCTGCTGGGGTGTTACCGGTTGTCCGATAGGAGTTGGCGAGGGAGCTCAGTCGACATCCGGACCGTTAGAGGTCTCCGCAGCGGCCGGCGACCCCGGAGCATGGCCGGGCGGGTCGGTGCGACGTACGTGGCGTGTCTGCGAAGCCCCGTCTTCGCCGTCTTCGATTTCTTCTCGCTCGGCGACAACCCCGGGAGAGCTGACATCGTTCGCAGATAGCGCCACATCGCTGGTAGCAGGGCTGTGGGGCCCAACTGAGTCATCGACGTGCTGGGGACTCCGACCGGCCCTCGGTGGCTCGCCGTAGTCGCCGTCCCACTGTTCTGGACCGTCTGTCCGCATGTCCGGTGCCTACCCCGGCCGAGGATCGGTGAAGCTCGCCGGTACACGGTCCAGTACTGGCGGGGGCGTGACCGCCGCACCGTCGAGAACAAGCCGAGCCACCGCTGGTCGCAGAACCGCGCCATTCGCTGGCCCGGCAAGTCGAGATGGGGTTTCGGTCGCTCCGGTGCCATGGCCAGCCCGCTGCGGCGGCTCTGTGGGCCCGAGGCCTCCCGTGGCTGCTCGACATCGGTGCACAGGCGCCATGGCCAAGAGCCGAGCGGCAGAGGTCGGTGCCGCCGCACGCGGCTGCCCACCGATGCCACGGTATCCGCCTCGGTCTTTCGCCACGGGGCCGCCATGGTGCCCTTGAACGTCGCGACCGGGTCGTCGTCGACCCCACTGGCGAGCCCGGTCGAGTGCGTCGCCCAGACCTCCGCGCCGGCGGGCTGCTAAGCCCGCCAACCGCCGCGCAGAACGGCGGGCACGTTCGCTGTACCCGCCGCTCCTACCGAGGTGCGGCCTCTAGAAAACCGGCGCCGGCACGTCCAGTAAACACGTTGCCGAGCGTGGGGCCATCATCGGCCTGCAGGGCCGACCGTGCGAAGGGCTACTGCTCGGAGGCGATGGGGCGGCGGTCCACGATGCGTTGGGCGATGTCGCGAAGCTTCATGTTCTCTCGCTGGGATGCCCGGCGTAGGAGATCGAACGAGTCGTCAGGGGACAGGTGTGGAGACCTTGCCATCAGCATCCCCTTGGCCTGTTCGATGACGGCTCGGCTCTGCATCGCCTCGCTTAGCTGCTGGCTCAGGTCGTAGGCCCCCCAGTAGGCAACGGCGTTGGCCAGTACCGCCGATGCAGCGCTTGCGAGGTCGGCGGCCAGCTCCTCATCCTCGGCGCTGAAGCCGGCCGTGGCCGGGCTGTAGAAATTCAGCGCGCCGACGCCCTTGTCGGCAGCGATAAGGGGCATGGACAGCGTCGAGTGGATCCCGTGGTTCAAGCACGCCTCGGCGTACTCCGCGTAGCCGTCGTCGACGCGGCCAAGGTCGTCGAGCCGGATCGCGTGCTTGGTGCGCCACGCGTCGAGGCACGGACCGCGCCCGGTGTCGTACTGCGCTTGATCGATCTCGGGTGCCTGCTCATCGGTGAACACCGCTGTGGTGGGACGCTCGTTATCGTCAAGCATGGTGATCCCGGCGAAGTGGGCACCGCTGACCGCGGCGACGCTGAGCTCAGCGACTCGGTGGAGCGTCTGTCCGATGGGAACATCAGCGACGAGGAACTGTGATAGCGCGTGGAGCGCTTCGGAACGGGGCTGTGACACTCGCGAGCCTTCCGGAGCCTGTCAGCCCAGGTGAGACACCCGGCGGTAGCGACTAAGAGCGCGCGTTCAGCCGGCACCATTCATAGCTGCTCCAGCCCGTGGACGGTGCGGGAGGCCGGCTTCCTCGGGGGGTCGGTTGATCCACGCCTCGACCGGCAACGCCGGGGCCGCCGGCGGCCGCAGGAAGCGATCGGGCCGAGCAGCGAAGGCGGCGTCGAGGACCAGCTGTCGAGCGGCACGGACCTGTTGCGCCCGGCCGAAGTGGACATCGGCAGGCGTGTGCAGGGCGATGCCGGAGTGGCGGTGCCGGTGGTTGTAGTCGGCGAAGAACCCGGCGCAAAAGACCCGGGCCGCCTCGAGGCTCGAGAACCGGCCCGGGAAGCTGCGCCAGTGCTTGAGCGTCTTGAACTGGGCCTCGGAGAACGGGTTGTCGTTGGACTGGTGCGGACGGCTGTGGCTCTGGAGCACCCCCAGGTCGGCGAGCAGCTGGGTGACGGTCTTCGAGGTCATCGACGAGCCCCGGTCGGCGTGGATGGTGAGCTGGCCCACCGGCGCCTGCTCGGCGATCGCCGCGGTGAGGAGCTCCTCGGCCAGAGCGGCCGACTCGCGAGGTGCGACGAGCCAGCCCGGGACGTAGCGGCTGTAGACGTCGATGATCACCTAGAGGTGGAACCACCGCCACTTGTGGGGGCCTCTGAGCTTGGTGATGTCCCAGCTCCACACCTGGTTGGGTCCGGTGGCCATCAGCTCGGGCTTGACGTGGGCGGGATGGCGGGCCACCCGCCGGCGTTCCCGCACCTGGTGGCGAGCTCGCAGCAGCCGGTACATGGTCGAGACCGAGCACAGGTAGGTCCCCTCGTCGAGGAGGGTGGCCCAGACCTGGGCCGGGGCCATGTCGCAGAATCGCTCGGAGTCGAGCACCTCGATGACCGCCTCCTCCTCGGCCTCGCTGAGGGCCCGTGGCGAGCGGGGGCGGGGTGCCGGCGGCCCATGCTCGGGTGCTCGACGGGCCCGGTAGTGGCTGGCCCGGGAGCGCCCGAGCGCCCCACAGGCCGCCTTGCGGCCGACGCCTCGCTGCACCAGCTCCTCGACGCCTTGGTCGAGCACGGCGCTGACTACTCCTCGGGGTCCGCGCTCTTCGAGAGCTCCTCCAAGAGCGCGTGCACTTTTCCCTGGACCTCGATGATGGCCTCGGCCTTGGTCAGCTTGGTCTTGAGGCGGGCGTTCTCCCGGCGCAGCCGCTCCAACTCGGCCCGGCTGGGGCCGCCCCGGCCCCCCTCGCTGCGTCCCTCGTCGGCCACCAACGAACCTTCGCGCGCCTGGCGGCGCCAGTCCGACAACATCGAGGAGTACAGGCCCTCCCGGCGCAGGATGGCCGCCTTCTTGCCCGGCTCGGTGGCCAGCTCCCACTCGGCCAGGATCATCAGCTTGTAGTTGGGGGTGAGGACCCGGCGCTTCGGCCGGCTGGTCGCGTCGGCGGTCACCTCTCGGTGCGCTGCGTATGCCATGGGGGACAACCCTTCTCGCCCTCATCGCTCGGATGGTGGATGACGAAGGTGTCTCACCCGTTGCGGACAGAGAGGGTTCGGGTGGCTGAACGGCGTACCCCGAGTCGTCAAGGAGCGTCGTGTCGGGACTGACCCCGGGACACCAGTATGCCAGTGCATTGGCGGAACAAGTGAACGACCCTTGCGTCGGCCGCCGTCGTCTGCCCCGTATCGGTGAGTCCGCCGACGGTGCGGTCCGGACCCGGACGGATTGGCCGGGTCGCGAGCGCTTGCGTCGAGGCGCCGATCGTCGCCGCTGGGCTTGGTCCCGCCCGAAGATGGATTCGCAAGCGGCGAGCCCGCCTCGTCTGGAAATAGCCCTGGGCTCAGACAGGCGGCGCCAGCCAGCGGGCCTCGAGCACTGCGTCGGCGTCCGGGCGTCTCTCACCGCTTGTGCCGCCTTCGTGCACGGAGGGGCGGGCTTCTCGCTGCTACCAGTCGACCGCGCTGCTCCAAGCAGGTTTGGACGAAGCATCTTTTGGCCACTTTGATTCCGTTACTCAAGGTGATCCGAGGGCCAAGTCGGAGCCTCACGCTGGTCGAGCGTCCCAGGAACTCGCCGACTGGAGACTCGCAGGCGAGCCACCGGTGCTTGGCGTGGTGCCTCGACCCGCCAAGGGGCGCAGGACATCGAGGGCCGCTGGGCGAACGGCGGTGCCGGTAGGCCGGGGAACAGCGGCAAATCGCTCAAGAGGTAGCTCAGCGCCGATGTGGAGGCGCCGGGTACCGGCCTAATGTCCCGGCATGGCGAAGCGGATCAGGTGCCCCGCGTGCGGTGCCCGAGGTGAGGTGGGCGACGGCGTCAACTTCGAGGTCCGAGGGCAGTTCCAAGGCCGCGCGGTAGAGAAGTGCTTGAAGTGTGGTGTCGGCGTCTTCCTTGAGCCGCCCTTTGATCGCGCTGAGGTGATCCCCCAGGGTATGTGGACCCGGATGCAGGGGCTATCGGCAGAGAAGTCGCCTGGCGACGATATGGAGGAGGGTGAAGGCGACGATGGGCGGCCGGGGACATGACCTGCATCCTTCTGCGACACCTCGTGAGTCCGGATACCGGGCCGGTGCTGGATTCAGCCGTATCCTCGGGAGCGTTGCCGCTACTGGAGTAGACCCGCCGCCTGGAACAAGGCGACGGACGCTGCAGGAAGCCCGCCAGGATCTGACGACTAGGACCAAGCGTGAATCCGTTCCGCCGCTCGTGCTGCCCTAGGGCCACTGGCGTCACGCGATCCACGATCGGATCCTGTCGTGGACCCATGGGCTGCGAGGTCAATCAGCCTCGGGTCCGGGCTATCCGTGCTGCTTGATCAGTACGCCCGTCCCATCCTGGGCCGCCACCCGGAGCTTGTGCTCCTGGGGCTCGCTTGCGACGGTGGCCACCGCGGCAGAGGGCGAAGGTCAGCGCCTCCGCGGCCGGCGACAGACGCGCTCTGGCAAGAGTCACGCCGGGTAGGCGCCCACCATGTCCGACCTCCTGGTGGTCATGGGGCTGGCGGCGCTCGGCGCCTTGGCGCTTCGTTCCCTCTGCCAGCCCGCCGCCCGTCGGGGTGCCCTTGGCCTTCGTGGCTGGTGGTGCGGTTTTCATCGGCCTCGACCGGGTGATCGCTACGTGCAACGACGTCTGGGCGGAGGTGAGGAGCAGTCCAGCGCTATGGCCGTCTTCGGCGGCGCTTCGATGGACCAGGCTCTGTCACTTGTTGTTCCGCACTGCCATGAGTATGGTTGCTGGCGGGTCAAGCAACGGCCACTTCGCCACAATGTCTCCGGGTGGCTCATGGTCTCCGTGACTCAACACAGCGTCGGTGCTGTAATGGTCAAGCTCGAGGATGAGTTGTGTCTCGACACTGCACCGCCGGTTGCGTCCGCCCTTGCCACGGCGATCTCATGCGGCGCCGAGCGGGTGGTTGTCGATCTCGACCACGTCAGCTTGCTCAGCGCGGTAGGGCTCCGTGTGCTGGTCGAAGCCGCACAGGAACTCTCCGCCAGTGGCCGGTCGCTAGCGTTGGTGAACGCGCACGGAATCGTGAAACGCGTTCTCGAGATCACGGCCCTGGACGAGCTGCTCGATGACTGCGACGGCCGCTGAGCCAACGTTTCCGTCGACTGTCGTTACTCCCGTAGCTACACCTGAACCTCCCAGCCAATAAGTCATGGCGGCGACCAACCCCGGTTCGTCGCCGGCCGACACGACCGCCGGCCACATCACCGATGCCGTTCGCCGACCCGCCTTTCGACCTCGTCCGCCTCCTCGTCGGTGAGGTGGCGTCCGTGCAGCGGCAGCATTCCACGTCGATGGGCGGGCCGAGGGACGGGACATGTTCGATGTTTCGACGACCGTGCTGGGACTCTGAGTGCGACGGTACTGAAACCAGGCGAATCCGAGCGGAACGAGCGGACGACAGCGGAAACGACAGCCCCTGACCTTGCCGTGACCGGGGAGGAGCGCGTCGCAGCAGGACGTGTCATCCCCTCTCGAGGTGCGGACGAAAAGTTACGGCAGGTCCGACTGCCGACGATGAGACCTGTCTGAGGGTTGTGCGCCACCCACGCCACGGCGCGTGGTGAATGCCAACGCCGTGTGCCACCGACCCGTGGTCGGTGCCTCAAGGGCCGCTGCGAGGGTGCGCTGCGCTGCGCTTCTCGCTGGGGGCTGGCGCCCCTCCCTTGACCCGTCACGGGCTGGGTCTGGTCATGGACCCGATGGCCAACTCGGGCCCCGGTGGGCGCCGGGGATTCGATCCTGGCAAGGAGCGTGGCGAGCATGGTTCACCCGATGGCGGCGACCATCAGGCCGACCGACTCGGCGACCGTGAGCAACGCTTGATCACCGGCGACGAGGACGAGGTCGGCCTCGACCACCTGCAGGGCGGCAGCAAGGGCACAGCGTCGTAGGCCCGCAGCGTCTGCGCCTCGGTCAGATCAGCGGCTTGGCCGATGAGGCTGTCGTCCACGTCGACGAGGTTGAGCTGGACGAGGAGACCCTCCAGTTCCTGCGTCGACGACCGGAGTTGTTGCGGAGAGATCCTGGCGGTGCGGGCCGCTTGCGCGAGTGCAGCACGGGCGGGGTGCGGCCTCCGGCGAAACGGAGTTCCGGGTCAGCGGCGAGTCGGTCGATGAGCTGGATGCTGTTCGTCGACGGCCTTAGCCAGCCGCGGTGGTTTCTCCACGGCGGGCCATGTGCAGACCTGCCGGAGCCATTGGCGTGACCTGGTGGTTGACGCAGCACCCGTCCCACACCCGCCGCACCGCCTCGGGCGCATTGCGGATGCTCAGGGTCGCGCCACATCGGCGAGCCACGCGGCAAGCCTCCATGAGTACCGAGGCACCGTTCGTGTCAGCGCCTGTCACCCCCTTGACGTCGACAACGACGTGGAGATTCCCCTGTTCGCAGATGACGTCACGGAGAACGTGTTCCAAGCCGCCATCGCCATCGCCATCGCCGCCGAGGTACCCCTGCACAGAAACGACGACGACACCGCCAGTGCGGCCGATGGCGACGCCAACGTCGTGCTCAGCGGCGCTCGCTGTCGTTGCCGTGGCATGCGAACGACCGCTGATCGCCGACTTCGCCCGCCTGGCGGACGGCCTTCCGAGGCTCGAGCCGGCGCGAGGGTCAACGTCCGGCACCGATCTCGCACTTGTCTCCTCGTCCGGATCCGAAAGTCCCCACTCGACACAGAAGGCGAGCGCCGCCTCCTCCTCCGGGCACGCCTCCCAGCCGTCCGCGCCCGCCCAGGGCCAGCGAGGAACCGCGTGCACCATCACTTGACCACGAACAGGTCGGCGGCACCCGAGAGCTCGAGCACCTTCTGCAGGCTCTTCGGCGGTGCTTGGAGGACGATGTCGCCTCCGTGTCTTCGGACGGCGCTGAGTGCTGCCATCAGCGCCCGTAGCCCGCTGAGGTCCACGAACGTGGTCCCCTCCAGGTCCACGGTGACGTGGACGGCGGACTCAGACACCACGCTCCTGATCTCGTTGGCCAAGCGGGGAGCGGAGGCGCTGTCGAGCTCGCCCTTGAGGACAACGGTTGCCCCTCTCCCGCAGACGTGGGACGAGATATCGAAGTCCACGACTACGTGCACGGGCGACTCCTTCCTCGGTCGTGACGCTGGCACCGTTGATGCGCAATCACCGTTGCGTCGACGACGCCGCCCCGCTGCGGCGGCGGCTGCGGTTCCGGTCCGAGCGGAGGAGTCACCGTCGTGATCGTCTCGGCCGCAACCGAGGCGGAATGAGAAGACCCGTGCCGAGGGCCACGTCCGACCTCCATCGCGTTCGGATCGAGTGTCTCTCGCTGCCAGCGGGCTCGCTGCTCAACCTGCGGCGGTGGGCGCGTACATGGTCGCGCACCGGGCGGTCGCCTGTCAAGGCGGTATTGACGTGATTACCTTCACAATCGCCGGGTAGAACAACTCGCCGTGCGGCAGGAGGACACCGGCGCGAGGATCGCACATGCCTCTTCGGCACTACCGCAGCGGCGCCGGCGATGCCCTGCTGCCTGAGGACGGATCCCGACTTCTGAGGTCGTACCCCACGGTGACAGCGCCCGACAAGCCTTCTCTGCTCTCGATGGTGGCCGCCGCCTCCGCCGCTTTGGACGTGGCTCGTGAGGCACTCCATCAAGCAGTGCATGAGGCGCTCGACGGCGGCGCCACGTGGTCGGAGGTCGGCGAGGTTCTCGGTGTGTCCCGCCAGGCCGCTTTCCAGCGGTTCGGGCCGAAGCACGCGGTGTCCCCGGACGAGGGTGGCAACAAGAACAGGCGACCGCCTTAGGAGCAATCCTCGCCTCGCACGAAACAGTACTTCGATGCCCCTCGTGCAAGGTGGGAACCATGTGCTTCCGGCACGCCTGGGCTGGCTCCGCCCACGCGGGGTCGGCGTTGTGGGTCGCCAGGTCGCTGATCGAGTCATAGCCGCAGTAGGTGCAAAGGCCCGAAGGTGGCGCCCAGTGGGAAGGATGTCCAGGCCGCACCTCCACGGCCGGCGACCGAACCCAGGGGCGAATCTCCTCACGAACGATCACTGCAGCGGTGCGCGGCTACAGCGCCTGCGCTCGCTGCAGACCCCGCAGCACCAGGATCCCGGGCACCATCGGGAGCCAGAAGGTGACGATGCGGAAGACGAGCACCGCCGCGACGACGGGCGCCACCGGGCCACCGAGTCCGGCCAGGGCCACAACGAGAGCGCCCTCGACCGTGCCGAGCCATCCCGGCGTGGGGCTGGCAGACGCGAGTGCCGTGCTGGCCAGGTAGGCAAGGGCGACGGTGACGAACGGGAGGTCGATGCTGAAGCCGCGGAGCACCACGGCGAGGGCGACGACATAGCACCCGGTCGTTGCTGCCGGCGCGGCGATGAGCACCACGCTCGAGGCCGGCCGCTCGGCGAGCCACGGCAGGGCGGCGAGGCGAGCTGCAGGCGTGTGGCGACGTTCTGCCTCCCGAGGGGGCGGCGCAGGGCGATCCCGAGGGCAACGAGACCAACGAGACCGCCGCGAGTACTGGCCAGCCCTGTGGCAACCGCCCCTGCCGGTCACCCCCCATGGCGAGCGACGCCCCCGCGACCACGAGAAGGGGGGCATGGCTGACGACGATGGCCGCGGTCATCACGCTGACCGCGGTGGCGGCTTGGTGACGATCGAGTCCCATGCGTTCCACGTAGCGCTCGCTGGCTGAAGTAGCGGCCATCGCGACCTCGGGCAGCGACAGTTCCGGCACGTACGGACCGACAGGGCGCGCCGTCGCCGTCGCCCTGAGCGCCCCTGGCCGAGGCGGATCCCGTGGTCCAGGCAGGCCTGGGCGTACTCGCCGTAGTCGGGGTCCGCCCGCTCGAGATCGTCGAGGCGAATGACGCGCGTGGTGTGCCAGGCGTCAAGGCACGGGCCGCGCCCGGTCTCGTACTGCGCTTGGTCGATCACGGGTGATTGCTCGTCGGTAAACACCGCGGTGGCCGGGCGTTCCTCCTCGTCGAGCATGGTGATGCCCACGAACTCCGCGCCGGGGAGGCGGCGACGCTGATGTCAGCAACCTGACGGAGTGTTTCGCCGACGGGGACATCGGGACACTCGCGGCCGCACCCACCGGCCGCCGATCTCACGTGGGCGTCCATCATTCGCCACCACGGCGTCGACCGGGAGCGGGAGTGCGTCCCTGTGCCCAGGATCGACAGCCCGGGAAGCCCGTTACGGACCCATCCCGTGCGGACTTCGAAAGGGTACCGCTGGGCTCCCCGTGCCGCCCGCCTCCCTTCAGCTGCGGTCTCCGCTCGTCGGAGGGGAAGCCACCCAGTGAGGTGACCCTCTGAGAGTGGTGCGGGAAGGCTGACGGCCGGTCGTCACGGGGAGCCGTTCCAGAGGTAGGAAGACCAACATGGCCACGAGGTGGGGCAGAAAGATGATCCCGATCGTGGTGAAGGTGACGAGGTGGAAGGAGGCGTACAGGGCGAGCATGAGGCCGCGGGCGCGGCCCCGCAGGACGAGCAGCAGCGGCGCCAGCACCTCCAAGGTGACCACGCCGTACTGCGACGCCTGGAGGGTCCAGGGGTGCTGGAGCAGCGGCTCGCCTAGGAACGTCCCCCGCCGGACGACCGCCCAGGAGATCGTGGCGCTGTCGAGCCAGTTCGCCAGGCCGTCGCCGTAGCGAGCTTTGGCGAACACCGACAGGAAGTAGGTGGCCACGACCGCCACCATGGTCACCTTCACCGCCCAGCCGGCTGCTTCCGAGCGCGAGCGATCGCCCCATCCGGCCCGGCCCACCGTGGCCACGGCGAAGAGCAGCACCAGGAAGGCGAACCGGTCGTGGTCGACCTTGCCGTAGGACTGCCCGATCACCATCCACTCGAGGTACAGCAGGGCGACGGTCCAGCCCAGCAGACGGGGAGCGCGGTTGGTGGCGGCCACCACGGCGGTGGCCAGCAGGGCGACCATGATCCCCCGCACGAAGCCTGCCGTGGGGGTGGGCAGGGGGAGGACCCGGCCGACGGCCAGCGGCTGGTAGAGCGCGCCCGGTACGTCGGCGTGGTCGGCGACCCACGAGGTCGTGAGCAGGACGTCGACCCAGATGAAGGCGTAGGCCACCGCGCGGAGCACGGCGATGCGCCCGAGGGCCACGGGCTCGAACCACCATCGGACGAGCGCGGTCACGGCCGGGCCCACTCGGCCACGATGTCCTCGGTGACGGCGCCGACCGGACGCCCGTCACGAAGCTGGTACGAACGCCGGACGACGCGGACGACGGCGTAGCGAGGGGCGTCGGGCCGCCGGCGCTCGTGGGCGACGGCGAGCTGCTCGAGCATCTGCGGGTCCTCGATGAAGCGGGGCAGCTGCCCCTCGACCTCGGCCCGGCGCATGCCGGTGTCGCCGTCGGACACGGCCACCACCTGCCCGTCGTCGAGCACGGCCTCCACGGTGTTGGACACCACACCGGCGTTCGGATCGTGGGCCGAGGAGTACATGGAGAACGGCCCGAAGGGAAAGTGGTCGTCGCTGCCAACGACGGTGCCGGCTAGGAGCAGGCCGAAGACGAGGCCGGTCACGCCCAGGCGTACGACCTTGCCCCGGGCGCCCAGCACAGGCAGAGGCTACGGCACGAGAGCCGCACCACCGTCGGCTCGTTCCTACCGCCGGCGCATCCTCTGGCTCACCCGCACGGGCAGTGGGATCATTCCCGCCGGGGGGCGCCAGAAGGCCACCAACAGCACGGCGACGGCCACGATCGCTCCTACCTCGGCGGCGGTGGCCTGCACGCTGGCGTCGGTCCATATCTGCTCGCTGAAGCCGAACAGGCCAACCGTGCGGCTCATCACCAGGGCCGCCAGCGAGGCGACCGAGAAGACCACGCAGGCGACGCCGATGCGCACGTCCCGGCGGGCCAGCAGGGCCACGACGAAGAGCGCAGACACCGCCACGTTGGCAATGAACCACGGGCCGATGTACCGGATGCCTCGGTACCCGTCCTGCCAGAGCTGGAGGTGGATCAGCCCGCCGACCAGCACGAAGCCGGCTGCGGCCACCCGGGCAACTCGTTCCATGTGCTTCTCCTCGGTGTCGTGGTGTGCCGGAGTGTTCGACGCCGGCTGCCCCGGCGTACGACTCGGAGGCGATGAGGGAGCGCGCACGACCACCTGCAATCGGTGCGGCGGTGTCGAACCCGGCGGGTGCCCCGGCCGCACGTTGCAGCCCGGCAGCGTCACCTGTGCCGGGTAATTCCCCGCTCGGCCAGCTCGCCAGCTCGAAGGTCGAAGATGCGGGCGCGGCGGTCGCGCGCGCCGCCCTGCGCCGGCAGCAAGTGCTGCTCCCCTCGTCGGCGACCTACGCGGTCAGTCGACGCGAGCGAGGAAGCTCCGTGGCGGAGGCCTTCCGCCCGTTCACCGGTCGCCGGAAATGAGTGTCACCCGGCGCGGAGCTCACCGTTGCTGGCGTCGGGCAGCAGCGGGCGGGTGTGGTCGTCGTCGACCCACACCACCTGGCATTCGAGGTTGCAGCGTTGCTCCCCGTTCCGGCCACGGACGAGGCGGACCACGTGGGCGCAGGCGCCGGACACGTTGTGGGCCAGGACGCGGAGAAGGGAATAGCTGATCGAGCCGTCAGGCCTGCGTCGCAGCGGTGAGATCTCGTCCACGTGGGCGGAGATGCGGTTGCCGTCGATGAGGATGTGGAGGCTGTCGACGGGGGACACCTCGCGAAAGGAGACCTTGCCCAGGTGGAAGAGCTTTCCCAGGCCGGTGTCCCGGTGGAAGCGGTCGCTGGCCTCGAGGGAACCGATCAGGACCGGCCGCTCGATGGGAGACAGTTCGTCGACGCCGCCGTCGACCACGGTGGTGCCTCGGTGATCAACGACCGTGGCCAACTTACGGTGCTGATGTCGCATCGGGACCTCGTGGGTGCGCGATCTGGGTCCCTTTCTCTTCGGCGCCGGGAGCCCGGTTGTATGACGGGACGCTTCCAGCGAGAGGGTGCGACGTCGAGAGGAAGGACCGGTCAGTCGCCCTCGTCGTTGATCTCGCCGTCGCCGATGCGGTCCTCGCCGGGGTCGTCGCCACAACCGGTGGCGCCGCCGAGGACGAGGACGAGGGCGAGGCCGGCGCCCAAGAGGCGTGTGCGTGCGTTCATGCCGCCCGGTCTACCCCTCATTTCGACACCCCTACCCCAGGCGGGCTTGCTGATCGGTGCCGGGTAGGTTGCGCCTGCCATGACGGTGCGATCGACGGGCGGGCGTGCACAGTGGGGGAACGGGCGCCGGCAGGATGCTTGAGACCTCGGCCCCCGACGAGCGCAGCCGGTTCCGCGGCGCGCTTCTCGGCGTGGTGGTCGGCGATGCTCTGGGGGCGCCCTTGGAGGGCCACCCCGGCCCCATCCCCGACGAGCGCGTGAGGGCACTGGACGGGGACCACGTCGAGCTGCTCTACACCGACGACACGGCGATGACCATCGCCCTGGCCGAGTCCCTGCTCGAGCGCGGGGAGCTGGACCAGGACCACCTGGCCGCCCGGTTCGTCGCCCACTACTGCCGGCAGCCGAACCGGGGCTACGGCCCGGGCACCGCTCGCCTCCTCAGCGAGCTCGCCGCCGGCGCTGCCTGGGCACCGGCGGCCGCTGCCCAGTTCCGGGGCCAGGGGTCGTTCGGCAACGGAGCGGCCATGCGGGTGGCGCCGATCGCGCTGCACACCGGCGGTGAGCTCCTTCGCGTGGGTCAGCTCGCCCGGCACAGCGCGTTGGTGACCCACACTCATCCTGCTGCCGTCGACGGCGCCGTGGCCCAAGCGACGGCGATCGCCCTGGCCTTGCGGGCACCGGCCGTTGGACCGCTCGACGGCGGTGCCTTCCTGGCCGCCATCGTTGCCGCCGTGGGCGACGGCGAGGTGGTCGGCGCCCTGCGTTCGCTCAGCGACCTGGTGGAGAGCGACGAGGCACCGCCGCCAGCGGCCGTCGCCGCCCGCACCGGAACGGGGGTGGCCGCCGCCGAGTCGGTCCCCGCCGCCATTGCCGCCTTTCTGGTTCGCCCGAACTCGTTCGTGGAGACCGTGCGCTTCGCCATCTCACTCGGCGGCGACACCGACACCATCGCCTCCATGGCCGGGGCGGTGGCCGGCGCCCGCCTGGGTGAGCAGGCTGTGCCGGCACGGTGGCGGCAGCGCACCGAGGCCGCTTCGCTGCTGGTCGAGTTGGCCGACCGGCTCGCCGACGCTGCCGGCGCCCGCACAGCAGGGCCCGCCGGCTGACCGGTTCCGGCGGGCCCCAGCTCGCTCAGGAGACGTACTGGCGGGCCCGGGAGTGCATCTGCGGGTGGTCGAGCAGGCGAAGGCCAGCCTCCACCTCGGCCGGCACCACCCGCCGGTTCCGCACCACCCACGGGAGCCCCCGCACGGCGGTGGCGACGGCCGCGACGCTGTGGCGGTCTCGCGGCATGGTGGCCATGAGGTGACCGGTGCGACGAAGGGCGGCGCCAGCGGGACGACGCAACCAGAAGAACCACAGGGCGTTGCGGATGCCCTGGCGGCGCCGGAGGTGGGCGTCGCGCGTCGGGGACGGGAGGTGGTGCACCACGACGTCGGCGATGTGGACCATGAGCCAGCCGGCGGCCGCCAGGTCGACCGACAGGAGCGCCTCCTCGCCGCCGACCTCCAGGCGGGGCTCGAAGCCGCCGGCGGCACGGTAGGCATCGGTGCGGACCATTGACGCACCGGCGAGGAAGCTGAGCAGCACGGGGCCCGGGCACCCGTCGGGCAACGGAATGGGGGAGTGGCGCAGCTCCTCGACGACAGGGTCCTCCTCGCCGCCCGGCTCCACCACGATGGTGCCCGTCACCACCGCCACCCGGCTGTCGGCGTCCAACACGTCCGCCGCTCGGGACAGCGACCAGGGGTCCCACCAGGTGTCGTCGTCGCAGAAGGCCACGTAGGACCGGTCCACCCGGGCGACGCCGAGGTTCCGCGCGGCCGCGCCCACGTTGCGTTCCAGCGCCACCAGCTCCACCGCCGGGAACTGGGCCCGTACGGCCTCGGCGGTGCCGTCGGCTGAGCCGTTGTCGACCACCACGATCGGTGGCTCTTCCGGAAGCCGGCTCAGGCGGGCGAGCGTCGCCAGCAACTCCTCGACGCGGTTGTGGGTCATGACCACGACGGCCACTCTGGGATCGGCCACGGATGTCCTTCTGCTCGCCTCGGACGACGGTGGGATGGCGGGCGGCGCCGACGTCTTACCCAACCGTCGCCGGCATGGCGCCTCGGTGCCGGTTGAGGAGTCGGAGGTAGCGGCGGGCGCCGGCGGGGGAGGACTCCACCCGAGCAACCAGCGAACGGAGCACGGATGAGGGACGAGTGAGCGAGTCGGGGACCGAAGCCGTCGACGCGCCACGGCGTGGCGGGACCGGCAGCGACGTCAGCGTGGTCATCATGACCCGTAACCGTTGCCAGTCGCTGTCGACCACCCTGGGCCATCTGGCGGCAATGCCGGAGCGGCCGCCGGTCGTGGTGGTCGACAACGGGTCCACCGACGACACTGCCAGGGTGGTCGCCGGCGCCCCGGACGCCCGGCTCGTCCGCCTGGCGACCAACGAAGGGGTCGGCGCTCGCAATATCGGCGTGGATGCGGTCAGCACCCCCTACATCGCCTTCTGCGACGACGACTCCTGGTGGGCGCCGGGGTCACTGCGCCGGGCGGCGCAGGTCCTCGATGCCCACCCCCGGTTGGGCGCGGTGACCGCTCACGTCCTGGTCGGGCCCGACGAGCGGGATGACCCGACGTCCCTGGCCATGGCCAACGGCCCCTTGCCTCCCGTGGCCGGCCTTCCTGGCGTCCCCGTCGGTGGTTTCCTCGCCTGCGCGGTGGTCGTGCGCCGGGAGGCGTTCCTCGACGTCGGAGGGTTCCACCGCGCCTTCCAGATCGGAGGGGAGGAGGCGCTGCTGGCCATCGACCTGCTCGACGCCGGCTGGGCCCTGCACTACCTGCCCGACGTGGTCGTCCACCACCATCCCGTGGCCGCCCACCATCGCTCCGGCCGGCGCCGCCGGCAGCTGCGCAACGACCTGTGGACGCTGTGGCTACGGCGGCCGGCGGGCCCGGCAGCGCGCCAGTCCGTCACCGTCCTGCGAGGCGCCGGCATGTCGCTCGACACCGCCGGCGGGGCGGCGGCTGCGGTGCGGGGACTGCCGTGGGTGCTTCGCAACCGGCGGCGGGCCCGACCGTCCACCGAGGTGGTCCTACGCGCCCTCGACGAGGCCCGGGCGTGAACCCGCCCACCCACCCGCGCCGTTTGTCGTGGCGGCCGGCCGGGTAACCGCCAGCCACTCCCTCCGTCCTCGCGCGCCCCGGTGCCAGCGACCCGGCGGCGGGTGCCGGACAAGAGCAGGAGGGCAACTGGTGGCCACGGTCCTCGGGATCAACGGTGTGTTCCACGACTCTGCGGCGGCGCTCGTGGTCGACGGTGAGATCGTGGCCGCAGCCGAGGAGGAGCGGTTCAACCGGCGCAAGCACGGCAAGGTGCCGGTTCCGTTCTCCACGTGGGAGCTCCCCGAGCTGTCGGCGCGCTGGTGCCTGGAGGAGGCCGGGGTTGCCGCCGCCGATCTCGACGCCGTCGCCTACTCCTACGACCCGGCGCTGGCGCAGGCGCCCGGTCCCGATCTCACCGTCGACGAGTGGGAGGGCCTGCGCACGCTGTACGCCCAGCGCTCGCCGCGGTTCCTGCGCACGGTGTTCCCCGACGTCGACACTGAGCGGTTCCGCTTCGTGGCCCACCACGTCGCCCACGCCGCGTCGGCCTACCTGGCGGCGCCGTTCCCGTCGTCGGCGGTGATGACCCTCGACGGCCGAGGGGAGCGGAGCTCGTTCCTGGCCGGCCACGTGGTCGACGGTGAGCTCGAGGTGCTCGCCGACAACCGCCTGCCCAACTCACTGGGCCTGTTGTACGAGGAGCTCACCGCCCACCTCGGGTACCGGCGCAGCAGCGACGAGTACAAGGTGATGGCCCTGGCGTCCTACGGGCAGCCTCGTCACCTCGAGCGGTTCCGCCAGTTGGTGCGGACTGACGGGCGGGGGTCGTTCATGACCGAGGCCGTCGACTGGCACGAGCTGGCGCCGGCGGGACGAGGCGACGGCACCCTCGACCCGGCCCACGCCGACCTGGCCAGCTCGGTGCAGGTGCGGCTGCAGGAAGTGCTGGTCGAGCTGGCCGGTTGGCTGCACGAGCGCACCGGTGAGCGGGTGCTGACCATGGCCGGGGGCGTGGCCCTCAACTGCGTGGCCAACACGCACGTCTTCGAGCACGGGCCCTTCGACGACGTGTGGGTGCAGCCGGCCGCCGGCGACGCCGGCACCGCCCTCGGGGCGGCGCTCAAGGTGGCGCACGATCTCGGTGACCAGGTGCGGCCCATGCGCACGGCGGCGCTGGGCCGGCGCTGGGGCGACGACGAGCTGCGGCGCCGGCTGGAGACGGCCAAGGTGCCCTACGAGGAGCCGCCGGACGTGGCCGAGGCGGTGGCCGAGGTGCTGGCCGACGACGGTATCGTCGCCTGGTTCCAGGGGCGCAGCGAGTTCGGCCCCCGGGCGCTGGGCCAGCGCAGCCTGCTCGCTCATCCCGGCCGGGCCGAGAACCTCGAGCGGCTCAACGACGTGAAGGGCCGGGAGCAGTTCCGGCCGGTGGCGCCCATGGTCTTGCTGGAGCGGGCCAAGGATGTCTTCGAGGGCGGGCCGGTGCCCAGCCCCTTCATGCTCTTCACCCACCGGGCGCGCAACGGTTGGGCCGAGCGCATCCCCGCCGTGGTCCACGTCGACGGGACGGCCCGCATCCAGACCGTCGACTCGACCGACGACCCGCTGATGCACCGATGCCTGTCGGCCTTCGAGCGGCGCACGGGTCTGCCCATCGTGGTCAACACCTCGCTCAACACCGCCGGACGGCCCATGGTCGACGACCCCCGCGACGCCCTGGAGTGCTTCGGGTCGGCGCCGATCGACGTGCTGGCCATCGGGCCCTTCCTCGTCCGGCGGGGCGCCCTGTTCGCCCGGCCATGACCGCCGTCGTCCAGCAGCGCGACGAGGAGCACTACGACGTCGTCGTCCCCACCGTGGGGCGTCCCTCGCTGCGGCAGTTGCTCGACGCGCTGGCGGACCAGCGCCGGACCTTGCCGGGCCGGGTGTTCCTCGTCGATGACCGTCCCGCTCCGTCCTCGCCGCTGCTGAACGAGGGCCCTCCTCCGGGTCTCGACGTCATCGTCGTGCGTGGTGGTGGTGCGGGCCCGGCGGCGGCCCGCAACGCCGGCTGGCGTGCGGCGAGTGCGCCGTGGGTGGCGTTCCTCGACGACGACGTGATGCCGGGGCCGGAGTGGTCGACCGACCTGGCTGCCGACCTCCGCGCCTGCAGCGACGACGTGGCCGCCGTGCAGGGCCGCATTCGGGTGCCGTTGCCGATCGATCGCCGTCCCACCGATTGGGAACGCAACGTGGCCGGGCTGGAGGCGGCGGCCTGGGCGACGGCCGACATGGCCTACCGCCGGCCGGCGCTGGTCCGCCTCGGCGGTTTCGACGAGCGGTTCCCCCGCGCCTACCGGGAGGACGCCGACCTGGCGCTGCGGGCCATGGACGCCGGCTACCAGCTGCGGCGGGGGCGGCGGCAGATCACCCATCCGGTACTGGCGGCGCCGTGGAACGTCAGCCTGGCCAAGCAAGCGGGCAACGCCGACGACGCCCTCATGGACCGCGTGCACGGACGGGGCTGGCGTGAGCGGGCCCAGGCCCCGGCCGGCGCCTTCCGCCACCACGTCGGGGTGACGGCGGCCGGCGCCGGTGCCGTGCTCCTGGTTGTCTCCGGTGGCGGGCGGGCTCGCCGGACGCTGGTGATGGTGACGGCGACCACCTGGGTGGCGGGGACGGCCCGCTTCGCCTGGCGCCGCATCGCTCCCGGTCCCCGCACGCCCCGCGAGGTGGCGGCCATGGCCGTCACCTCTGCCCTGATCCCACCGGCGGCGCTGTGGCACCGGGCGAGGGGCTGGTGGGGCGCCCGGGGGGCCGCCCCGTGGCCGGCGGCGGTCACGGCCGGCGCGACCCACGCCAGCCCTGACGGTGATGCGCCGGCGCGGGAACCCGCTGCGGTGGCGTTCTGAGCGTGCCGGCCACGGCGCCACTGCTGGTGGTGCTGCGGGCGCTGAAGCTGGGCGACCTGCTCACCGCCGTGCCGGCGCTGCGGGCGCTCGCTCGCGCCTACCCGGAGCACCACCGGGTGCTCGCCATCAACGCCGGGCTCGCTCCGCTGGTCGAGCTGACCGGAGCGGTGCACGAGGTGGTCGACACCGGTGAGCTGGCGCCGCTGGCGCCGGAGCTGCACCGGGCCGACGTGGCGGTGAACCTCCACGGCCAGGGGCCGCAGAGCACGGCGTTGCTCGGGCAGACCCGGCCCCGCCGCCTCGTCGCCTTCGGCGTGCCGGGATGCCCCCAGTGGCGTCCGGGCGAGCACGAGCGTCACCGCTGGTGCCGGCTACTCGGCGAGGTCGGCATTCCCGCCGACCCCGACGACTTCCGCCTCGCCCGGCCCGCCCGGGAGGCGCCCGCCATCGCCCGTGGCGCCACCGTGGTCCACCCCGGCGCGTCCACCGCTGCCCGTCGCTGGCCGGCGGAGCGCTGGGCCGCGGTCGCCGCCGCCGAGGCTGCCGCCGGCCGCCCGGTGGTGGTGACGGGCTCGGCCGTGGAGCGCCCGCTGGCCGAGCAGGTGGCGGCGTCGGCGGACCTGCCCGCCGGCTCGGTCCTGGCCGGCCGCACCGACCTGGTCGACCTGTTGGCCGTGGTCGGCGCGGCCGAGCGAGTGGTCTGCGGCGACACCGGCGTGGCCCACGTGGCCACCGCCCTCGCCGTCCCCTCGGTGGTGATCTTCGGCCCCACCTCGCCGGCGGAGTGGGGCCCGCCCGCCTCGGGCCCTCACCGGGCCCTTTGGGCTGGGCACACCGGCGACCCTCTGGCCGACGAGCGCTTCCCCGGGTTGTTGGACGTGTCCGTCGCCGACGTGGTGGCCGCGTTGGCCGACCTGTCGCAACGGTGCCGCTCCTGACGGTGAACGAACGGAGGACGACTGCGGAGGGCGGACTGATCCAGCGCGGGGCATGATAACCACGCGCCGCGCCGGCGTTCACCGTCGTCCTGGGCGGCACGGAGGGGCGGGAGGCCCTCCCCTCCGGCGACCAGAATGGCTGACCGTTGCCGTCGGTCAGGACGTGGTCGAGTTGGCGTCGATCGCCCGGCCGCCGCCGTTGGTGCCCACCTCGATCTTGCGAGCCTTGGCTCGCTCGGCAACGGGGATGGTCACGGTCAGCACTCCCTCGTCGTAGCGGGCCTCGATGCGGTCGGGATCGAGTCCTTCTCCGAGGAAGAGCTGACGGCTGAACGAGCCCTGGGGGCGCTCGGCCACGAGGACGTCGATGCCGTCGCCGGCCTGCCACGACCGCTCCGCCTTCACCGTGAGGGCGTTCTTCTCCACGGTGAGGTCGATGGACTCCGGGTCGACACCAGGGAGGTCGAAATGGACCACGAAGTGCTCGTTCTCGCGGTAGGCGTCCATGGGCATGGCCGAGGCACGGCGTTCGCCGGCGAGCTGCTGCGTCAGCCGGTCGATGTCACGGAAGGGGTCGTAACGCATCAACACGAGCATCACCTCCGTCAGAGCGTTTGCTGCTGGTCTGTATGTACCGTATTTGGCCGAAGCTGACAACCCCCGACTCATCTTCCTGGAGGACATAGCACAGGTCATGGCGTTCTCAGCGTGGCAGGCGATGCCCGGACGGCTCCCGGGGCGGGCTCCACTGCAGGATGGCCGTGGGGGTGGTGCGCAGCGGAGGCCGCAGCCCGCCATCCGCACGTACGAGCCACGACGCCAGCAGGCCGCCGAGCTCCTTGCGCGCCGCCGCGGTGTCGGGCAGGAGGAAGCTCTTGCGGTAGTCGCGAACGGCGTGGGCGAGGGTGGGGAAACGCGCACGGACCGGAACCTCGACGACCTCCACGTCGGCGGTGATGCCCAGCTCGGCCAGAACGGCTACGGCGTCCAGATAGGTCGG
>DASZDK010000065.1:0-21947 GCA_035942035.1 Acidimicrobiales bacterium | reverse complement strand
CAGCACCACCACGCACACCTGCACGGCGGCGTCGAAGACCGGCCGAGACGGGAGCCACACCACCTCGAGGGCGGCGTCGGCGAGGACGGCCCTGCGTGCCGGCGCCGCGTCACGGGTGGCGAGGAACGACCGGGGGAGCACGAGCGCCACGGTGCCGCCGGACCGGACGAGCCGGCTGGCCAGCACCAGGAACAACGCCGCGGTGTTGGCGTAACCGCGGGCGGCGTCGCCGAAGCGGGCCCGCGCCGCAGTGGCTGCCGCCGGCGGGCGGGCGGTCGAGCGCGTGAGCTGGCCCAGGAACGGCGGGTTGCCCACCACCACGTCAGGACGGGCCGGCCAGTCACCGTCGTCCAGTCCCAGGGCGTCGGCAACCACCACCCGGGGAACGGCCTCGCCTCCACACCACAGGGCGAGGGCGGCCTCGGCCACGGCGGCGGCGACCGCGTCCACCTCGGCACCGACCAGGCAGTGACGGACGATTTCCTCTCGCGACAGGCCTCGGGCGGCGAGCGCGTCGGCGGCGGCGAGCAGGAAGGCGCCGGCGCCGGCCGCCGGGTCGCACACCACGGGATGCTCGGCGCCGGCGTCCTCCAGTGCCCAGCCGACCATGGCTGCGGTCACCTCCGCCGGTGTGTAGTGGGCGCCCGTCGCCTTCCGGCGCCCGGGCTGCAGCAGTGACTCGTGCACGGCCCCGAGCAACGCCGGGGATGCCTGCTCGGCACGCACATCGACCTCCTCCGGCGGGCCCCACCGCTCCAGCAGGGCCAGTGGGGGCAGGACGACACCGCTGGCCTCGGCCACCGCCTGGGCCACGCCGGCGACCACCCGGGCACGGGCAACAGCGGGCTCGACGCCGGCGGCCGCCAGCCGGGCGATCGCCCCAGCGGCCCCTTCGCCCAGCGGTGCGCGCTCGTCGGCTGGCCCCCGGTCAGCCGGAACGCCAGGCTGACGGGAGGCCGACTGGAGGCCACGGCGGGAACCCGCCCGCCCTGGCCTAGGCGACTTCGACCTCGTCGGCGACGTCGTCGTCGAGGTCCCACGCCGCCAGATCGGCCAGGCGGGCGTCGTTGGAGAACACCTCCACCAAGGGCAGGTCGAGGCCGAGGCGACGCTGCAGCATGCGGATGTCGTGCTCCTGGTCCCACAGCACCAACGTGGCCACGGCACCCCTGGTGCCCGCCCGGGCGGTGCGCCCGGAGCGGTGGACATACGACTTGTGGTCCTCGGGCGGGTCGTAGTGGACGACCACGTCGATCTCGTCGACGTGGATGCCCCGGGCGGCCACGTCGGTGGCCACGAGCACGTGCAACGTGCCGTCGGTGAAGTCACTCAGCGCCCGCTCCCGCGCCCCCTGGTGGAGGTCGCCGTGGATGGGCCGGGCAGTCACGCCTTCCCGCTGGAGTTGGCGGGCCAGGCGGTCGGCGCCCCGCTTGGTGCGCACGAAAACCAGGCACCGCTCGACTCCGCCGCAGATGGCCGCTGCCACCTTCACCTTGTCCATCTGGTGGACGAGCAAGAAGCGGTGGTCCATGTCGTCGACCTCGACCCGCTCCGACTGCACCTCGTGGAACACGGGGTCACTCAGGTGCACCCGCACCACGTGGTCGACGGCGCCGTCGAGGGTGGCGGAGAACAGCATGGTCTGGTGGGCACGGTCGACGTGGCGCAGCACCCACTCGACCTGGGGCAGGAACCCCATGTCGGCCATCCGGTCGGCCTCGTCCAGGACCACGACCTCGATGTCGGCCAGCGAGATCGCTTTCCGCTCGATGAGGTCGATGAGGCGCCCCGGGGTGGCCACGACGATGTCGGGCCCCTTGCGCAGGGCCCGGGTCTGGCGGTCGACGTCAGTGCCGCCGTAGACGGCCTGCACGGTGCGGCCTCGAACCTCGACCAGAGGGGCGATCTCGGCGGCGACCTGGTTGGCCAGCTCACGAGTGGGCACGAGCACCAGGGAGCGGGGTCGGGACGGGCTGGACTCCCCGGCCCGCTCGGCCAGGGCCAGGCCAAAGGCCAGCGTCTTACCGGAGCCGGTCTTGGCCTTGCCGCACACGTCACGGCCGGCGAGGGCGTCGGGGATGGTCATCTCCTGGACGGGGAACGGCTCAGTGATGCCCTGCTCGGCCAGGACGGCGACGAGGTCGGGGGCGACGCCGAGCGCGTCGAAGGTTGTGGTCAATTTCTGCTCCTGGTCTCGGTGATCCTGTGCGTGGGTCGCCCCGGCGACTCCGCACACGATGAGAGGAGCAAGAGAGGTGACCCGCGAGCCCCGGCGCGGTCGCCGGCTCGCACGTTCGCAACCAGCCTAGCTGGTCTCGGCCTCGGTGCTGTCGACCCGAGGCTCGCGCGCCGTACGGGGAGGTCAGGGTCCGGCGCAGAACTACTTGAGCGGTCCCTTGTCAGGAACCTGCAGGTCAAGTACACCCGGTGGTCCAAGTAGTTCTGCGTCGGCCCCTCAGTCCCAGAAGTCGAGGGCGGTGCGCACGGTGCGCTCGAACGTCTCGTCGTCGAGGTCCCGCCGAAGGGTGGCGATGAGCTCGGCGTCGGCGCCGACCAGCCGGCGCAGCGGATGGTCGGGCGTGGTGGCGGCCTCGTAGATGGCGGCGGCCACCGACGCCGGGTCCCCGGGCTGGGCTCGGCCGGGCAGGCCGGCGGCCGCCGCCTCCCAGCGGCGACCGAGCTCGGCGTAGGGCGAGACGCCGTCCCGGTCGGCCACCAGGCGGTTGTCGCCCAGGCAGGTGACGAAGTGGCCGGGTTCGACGATCACCACCCGCACACCGAAGGGGCGGACCTCGTAGTGGAGCGCCTCGCTCAGCCCCTCGAGCGCGAACTTGCTGGCGGAGTACATCCCTGCGAAGGGCTGGGCGACCTTGCCGGCGACGGAGGAGACGTTGACGATCACGCCCTGGCGCCGGACCCGCATGGCCGGCAGGACGGCCTGGGCCACCCGTAGCGGGCCGAGCACGTTGGTCTCCAGCACCCGTCGGGCGTCGGCCACGGAGGTGTCCTCCACCGCGCCACGCAGGGAGATGCCGGCGTTGTTGACCAGCACGTCGATGACGCCGTGGGCCTCGAGGGCACCGGCCACCGCTCGCTCGATCGAGTCGGCATCGGTCACGTCGAGGGGAACCACGTGGATGCCGAGGTCCTCCTCGTCGTTGGTGGCCCGCAGCGCGGTGGCGGCGCCGGGCTCCCTGACGGTGGCCACCACCGTGTGCCCCGCCCTGGCGAAGTGCAGGGCGGTGAGCAGCCCGAAGCCGCTGCTGCACCCGGTGATGAGCGCCACCGCCATGGCCGGACGCTACGCCCTCCGGCCGGGACGAGGCCGATCAACGCCGTGCTGTCGTCCGCCCCCCGGCGAAGACCCGGTAGAGGGCCAGCAGGATGAGGGCCCCCACGATGGCTGCCACCCAGGTGGCCAGGTCGAAGAACTCCTTGTTGACGTTGATGTCGAACAACGCGGAAGCGAGGAAGCCCCCGAGGAGCGCGCCGACGATCCCGATCAGCGCGGTGACGATGACCCCGCCGGGGTCGTCACCCGGCATGACCACCTTGGCGATGAGCCCGGCGATCAGCCCCAGAACGATCCAGCCGATGATGCCCATGTTCGAACCTCCTTGCTCTTGCGGGGCGGTTGCCCGCGCCGCCCAACTGTCTCCACCTGTCCGACCCGGAAACCTGGCACCAGGTGACGATCAGCGCCGGGCGACGAGCGCCAGCAGCTCCCCGAATCGGTCGACGACCTGAGCATCGAGGTCCAGGTCGGCGGCGGCGACGTTGTCGTCGACGTGCTGAGGGCGGGTGGCGCCGACGATCACGCTCGAGACCGCCGGCTGGCGCAAGCACCACCCCAGCGCCAGCTGCGACAGGGTGCAGCCGGCCTCGGCGGCGAGCTTCCCGCTGGCGGCCACCGCATCGAGCGTCTCCTGGGTGAGCCACTGCTCCATGAAGCGCCGGCCGCCGCCCGCCGCCCGGCTTCCCTCGGGGATGTCGTCCACGGAGCGGTACTTGCCGGTGAGCACCCCCATGGCGAGCGGTGACCAGACCACGTTGCCGATGTCGAGCTCCTCGGAGGTCGGCAGCACCGAGGCTTCGATCCGCCGCTGCAGGGCGCTGTACTGCGGCTGGTTGCTGACGGGAGCCGACCAGCCCTGCGAGCGGCACAACTCCACGGCAGAGCGGAGCTGGTCGGCCGACCACTCCGACGTTCCCCAGTAGAGGATCTTGCCCGCCCGCACCAGGTCGTCCATGACCCGGCACGTCTCCTCGAGGGGCGTGTCCGGGTCGTAGCGGTGGCACTGGTACAGATCGACGTAGTCGACCCCGAGGCGTCGCAGCGAGTGGTGGACCTGCTCCCAGATGTGCTTGCGGCTGAGTCCGGAGTCGTTGGGCCCGTTCCCGACCGGGAAGTAGACCTTGGTGGCCAGCACGAAGTCGTCGCGGCGCAGGTCCGCCAGGGTGCGGCCCACGACCTCTTCGGCCCGGCCGCCGGCGTAGACGTTGGCGGTGTCGAAGAAGTTGACGCCGTGGTCGAACGCCCGGCGGATGCAGGTGGCGGCGGCCTCCTGCTCGACCGACCCTCCGTAGGTCAGCCACGACCCCAGCCCGACCACCGAGACCTCGACACCGGCACGACCCAGCCTTCGGTACCTCACCGTCGCCGCCTACCCACGCCGCGCCGGGGTGATGCGGCGGCAGACATCTCGGCGACCTCAGCCGACGAAACCCTCGCTCGCCAGCCACGCCGCCGCCACAGCCGCCGGCTCCTCCTCGTCGATGTCGACCCGGCGGTTCAGCTGGGACAGGTCGTCGGTGGTGAGGGCCGCCGACACCTGGTCGAGCCGATCGACGAGCCGGTCGCCGTAGCGCTCGATGCTCTCCCGGCGGACCACCGGGACCACGTTCTCGGCCGGCTGCAGCTCACGGTCGTCGTCGAGGAGGACGAACTCCCCCGTGGCCAGGTGCCCGTCGGTGGTGAACAGCAGCGCCACGTCCACCTGGCCCTCGGCCAGCGCGGCGCGGGTGCGCCGACCGCCGGCGTCGCCGAGCGCCACGAAGTCGGCGAACTGGAGGCCGTAGCGAGACTCCAGCCCGGCAAGGCACAGGCGCCGCTCCCGGCACTCGGGGGGCCCTCCGAAGACCAGCTCGCCCGCCACCGGGCCGAGGTCGCTGAGCGTCCGCAGGCCGTAGCGCTCCGCCGTCGCCGCCGTCACCGCGAACCCGTTCTGGTTCTCGGCGGGCGCCGGCGCCAGCACCTCGACCCCGCTCCGGCCAAGGGTCTCCACCAGGCGCTTGTGGATGGCGAAGGCGTCGAGGCTGGCCACTGCCGCCCCGGGATCGAAGTAGGCCAGAGCCGAGCCGAGGTACTCCGGCACCACGTCGACCAGCCCCTGCTCGAGCGCCGGTTGCATGAGCTCGCGTGGCCCCACCTCCAGGGCCCGTGCCACCGGGAGCCCGACGCTCTCCAGCGCCTGGGCGTAGAGCTCGGCGAGCACCACGCTCTCGGAGAAGTTGAACGAGCCGACGGTCACCGCCTCGGGATCGGCGGCCACCGTTGCCTCCCGCTCGGGACCACTCGGCAGGCACGCCACCAGGGCGAGCAGGAGGAGCACGACCAGCAGGAAGCGAGGAACGCCGGCCCCTCGGCGGGGGACACCCCCAGGTCCTGCCACCACGGCGCACCTCCCGCCGGCCCACCGGCCCGACGCTCTCGCCGGCGCTCACGCACGCCCGGCGCCGGGATACGCTACCGGCTCCTTCCCTTTCCCGGACGACACCCATGGCGACGATCGACGGCCCTTCCCGAGGCGCCTCGGGCGCCCTGCCCCCCTTCGCCGTGGTGTCGCGCACCGGTCGCCGGCGCCGCCCCTCGGGAGAGCCACCTCCCCTTCCCCACCCCATCAACACCAGCGGGTGGCTGTACCTCGCCGCCGCCGGCGGCGTGCTGGCGGTGTGGACGCTGCTGTGGCTCGGCAAGGGGGCGGAGCCGCTCTCCGACGCCCTGCTGCGAGCCGATCTGGCCGTGCTGCGCTGGTTCGACAGGATCCGCACCGACGCCCTCACCGCGGTGATGCACGACGTCCACGCCCTCGGCTCGGAGCGGACCGCGCAGGGCCTTCGCTGGCTCACGGTGCTGGCCCTGCTGGTGCTGCGCCGTTTTCGCCACCTCCTCGTGTACCTCGGGGTGATTCTCGTCGTGGGCACGGTGACGGCCGCCAGCTCCCTGGCCATCGGTCGCCTGCGCCCGGTCGGCGTGGAGATCCTCGGGAGCTGGGACGGCTACGCCCACCCGTCGGCCCCGGTGGTGGCGCTGGGCGTGAGCGTCGTCGGCATCATGTACACCCTCGTGCCGGGAGGAACCTGGCGGAACCGGGCCAAGTGGTTGGCCGGCGTACCCATCGTCGCCCTGGCCGTCTCCCGGCTGTACCTGGGGGTCGACCACCCCAGCGACGTCTTCGTGGGTGCCGTGCTCGGCATGGCCATCCCGGTGGTGGCGTTCCGCGTGCTGACGCCCCAGGACGTGTTCCCGGTCTCCTACCGCCGGGGTCGCACCGCCCACCTCGACGTCAGCGGACGGCGGGGGGAAGCCATCGCCGTGGCCCTCCGGAACCAGTTCGGCTTCGACCTCGTCGAGCTGCGGCCCTTCCGCCTCGAGAGCTCCGCCGGGTCCACGCCGCTGCTGCTGCGGGTCTGCCGGGCCGTCGACCGGGAGCCGGCGGACGTGTTCGCCAAGCTGTACGCCCACGCCCACCTCCGGTCCGACCGCTGGTACAAGCTGGGCCGGACCATCCGCTACGGCCGCCTGGAGGACGAGGGAACCTTCTCCAGCGTCCGCCGCTTGGTCGAGTACGAGGATTACCTCCTGCGGGTCATGGCCGACGCCGGCCTTCCCGTTCCCCTGTCGTACGGCTTCGCCGAGATCACGCCCGAGCGCGAGTACCTGCTGGTGACCGAGTTCCTGACCGGCGCCGTCGAGCTCGACGACGCCGAGGTCGACAACCGGGTGATCGACAGCGGGCTGAGCGTGGTGCGGCGGATGTGGGATGCCGGGCTGGCCCATCGCGACGTGAAACCAGCCAACGTGCTGGTGCGCGACGGGAAGGTCTTCCTGATCGACGTGGCGTTCGGCACCGTGCGGCCCTCGCCATGGCGACAGGCCGTCGACCTGACCAACATGATGCTGACCCTCGCCCTGCGCAGCAGTGCCGAGCAGGTCTACGAGCGCGCCCTGCAGTGGTTCGAGCCCGAGGAGATCGCCGAGGCCCTGGCCGCCAGCCGCAGCGTCACCATCCCGTCGCAGCTCCGGGCCCGGCTACGGGCCGACGAACGGGACCTGCTCGGGTGCTTCCGGCAGCTGGCGCCGGAGCGGCCGCCCATCTCGATCCAGCGATGGACCGTACGCCGGATGGGCCTGACCCTGGCAGTGGGCGCCGCGGTGGTGGCGGCCGCCGCCCTGCTGGTGTTCTACCTCAGGGCCACCGGCCTGCTGTGACCGCCGAGCCCGGCTCCACGACCGCCGCATGACCGCCCGCCCCCCCGCCGTCGCCGCCGTGCTGGCCCTGGCCATGGTGGGGTGTGCCGGGGCGGAGGCGGCGGCGCCGGAGTGCAAGGCCAGCCGGCGCCTGGCCATTCTGGCCCAGTCGGTCCCGAGCGCCTCGCTGGTGCCGTGCCTGGAGAGCATGCCGGCGGGATGGAGCTTCGCCGCCCTCGACGTCGACAGCGAGCGCTCCCGGTTCTGGCTCGACTCCGACCGGGCTGGCCTTCGCGCCGCCGAGATCGAGCTCACGGAGACCTGCGACGTGGACGACGCCAGCCAGGGGGAGCCCGAGGAGGAGGGGACCGATCGCTACCAGCGCCTGAGCTCGGTGCGACCTCGCTTCGCCGGCAGCACCTACGACGTGTTCGACGGCGGCTGCGTCATCTACCGCTTCGATTTCGAAACCGGCCCGCACATCACCCTCTACCAGGAGCTCCATGACGCCGTCGCGCTGTTCCCGCGGGAAGACCTCGAACCGCTGACCGCCGGTCTCGACAGACTCCCCGAGTCGTAGCGTTGAGCGCCACATGATGCTGCTGAACCACCGGCGGGCCATCGAGCTCGCCGCCGGCACCCTGCTGGCCACCATCGTGTTGTTCGCCATGGTGGGCTTCGACGTCACCCGAGCCGCGGTCCAGCCGGTGGACGACGCCTGGCTCGAGGCCATGGAGGCCGTCCGCTTCGCCCCGCTGGAGGCCGTGGCCAAGGTCCTCGACGTGGTGGGCGGCACCTGGGTGACCGCCCCTCTGCGCCTGGGGGTCGGCGTGTGGCTGGTCTTCCGCCGTCGCTGGGCCCACTTCGCCGCCCTGGCCCTGGCCGTGGCCGTCTCCGAGGTGGGCATCGGCCTGTTCAAGGGCCTGGTGGCTCGTCCCCGCCCGCCGGACGTCCTCGTCCACGTGACCGGCTTCTCGTTCCCGTCCGGCCATGCCACCGCCGGCGCCGTCACCGCCCTCGCCCTGGTGATCGTGCTGCTGCCGCCGGGGCCGGCGCGCTGGCGTTGGGAGGTGCGGGCCGCCTTGTTCGTCCTGGCCATGGCCCTGAGCCGCACCTACCTCGGGGCCCATTGGCTGTCGGACGCCGTGGCCGGCACGTTGTTCGGCACCGCCGCAGTCCTGGTCTCGGTGGTGGTGGTGATCGGGCTGCGCAACCGCCTCCGCCCCCGGTGGTTCCCGGAGGCGGCTACGTCGAGCTCACCGTCGCCGCCCCTGGCGGACGCGCACTCGATCGACGGGTCCACGCCAGATAGGTGACCAGTCCGATGGGGATGGGCAGCAGGTAGGTGAGCACTCGGTAGACGAGCACGCCGGCCACCACCGGTTCGCGCTCGCCGCCAGCCACGACCAGGGCCGCCACCAGGCCCAGTTCGACCACGCCCAGGCCACCCGGGGTGATGGGCAGGGCGGAGATCAGCCGGACAAAGGCGAAGGCGCCCAGCACCTCGGCCCAGCCCACCTCGTCGTCCGACACGCCGACGTGGCGCAGGGCCAGCAGGAGGAGGGCGTAAAGGGTGAGGTGGCTGACCAGCGTGGTGAGGGTAAGGGCGGCCCACCGGTCGCGCAGCAGCCCGACGGTGTCGGCGCGGAAGCGGGCGGCGGCATCAGCCCAGCCGCAGACCGGTCCTCGGGACACCAGCCGCCGTAGCCGGGAGACGAGGGTGGCGAGGACCGTGCCCACCCGCCGGGCCAGGCGCTCGCTGCGCAGCATCAGGCCGAACGTGCCCAGGGCGACCACGAGCAGGCCCACGCCGACCAGGGCGGTGACGAGCAGGGCGACGCTGGCGTCCCCCTGGAGCGCCAGCAGGGCCAGCGCCACCAATGGCATGCCCACCTTGACGAAGTTGTTCCACAGCCCCGACAGCAGCAGGGACCGGGTGATGGCCGGGCGGGCGAACCCCCACGACGCGTACATGGCGTAGTTGACCCCGAGGCCCACCGCGGCGCCCGCAGGCAGGGTGTTGGCCAAGGCAGTCGCCGACTGGCTGGCCATGCCCGCCCGCCACAGGCCCAAGCCGGGGAGTGCGCTGAGCTGCACCAGCCAGTAGCTGACGAGGTTCCACACCGTGAGCACGCCGAGGGTGGCGATCTCGGTGCCGGTCATGGCGCCGACCGCCGCCCACACCTCGGACAGGTCGGCCGCTCGTGGCAGGACGCCGGCGAAGACGCCCACCACCACGACCAGCGAGATCAGGGCTCGCAGCCCCCTTCGCCGCCCCCGCATCCCTTCCGACTGTTCCGACGTGGGCACGGCGCGACTCCCGGATGCGGCGGGCGAGCCGCCGTAGTGTACGAATTCGCTCGCTCCCGGTCGTGGAAGGACCGACGCCACCGTGGCCACCGGCCGATCTCCCCACCGTCACGTGGCCGACCTGGCCGTGCTCGCCGCCGGGCTGTTCCTGCTGGCCCTCAGCGCCCTGCTCCTCGACGGCCAGGTGCCCGAGCCGGAGCTGGCGGTGTTCCGGGCCGTCAACCGCGTCCGGGGGATCCCCTTCGCCATGGCGTGGGCGCCCATGCAGCTGGGCAACGTGATGGCCGTGCCCGCCGCTGTCCTCGCCGCCCTGGTGACCCGCCGGTACCGGGCCGGCCTCGCCCTCGGTGCCGCCGGCCTCTCGGCGTGGGTCGTGGGCAAGGTGGTCAAGGGACTCGTCGAGCGGGGGCGGCCCGGCGCGCTGGTGGAGGCCGTGGTGCTGCGGGACGCTCCAGTGGGAGGCCTGGGCTTCGTCTCCGGCCACGCCGCCGTGGCCGTCGCCCTGGCCACCACGGCGTGGCCCTATCTGGGGCGGTGGGGACGGGCGGCGGCGGCCGCCCTGGCCGTGCTGGTCTGCCTCCTGCGCCTCTACGTCGGGGCCCACCTGCCCCTGGACGTGGTCGGAGGAGCCGGGCTCGGCCTGGTGGCTGGCGCCGCCGTACACCTCGTCGTGGGTCGGCCGGGGAGGGCGGTGGCGCCGTGACCGCGCTGGCGGCGATCGACACCTGGCCCGTGGTCGGGGTGGCGGCGGCGGTGATGGCACCGGGCGCGGTGGTCGAGGCCCGCGGCCCGGTAGAGGAGGTGTTCTCCTGGGCGTCGCTCACCAAGCTCCTCACCGCCCTGGCCACGCTCGTCGCCGTGGAGGAGGGCACGATTGCCCTCGACTCCCCTGCCGGTCCGCCGAGGTCCACCGTCCGCCACCTGCTGGCCCACGCCTCCGGGCTGGGCCCGGACGACGACCGGGCCCTGGTCCCGCCGGGCCGCCGGCGGATCTACTCCAACCGCGGGTTCGAGGCACTCTCCGAGGCGGTGGCCGAGGGGGCGGGCATGCCCTTCGTCGACTACGTCACCGCGGCCGTACTCCAGCCGCTGGGCATGACCGCAACGTCCTGGGGAGGATCGGCGGCCAAGGGGGCCAGGGGGCCGCTCATCGACCTGTCGCACCTGGCCCTGGAGTTGCTCCGTCCCACCCTGGTGCACGAGGCCACCCTGGCGGCGGCCACCCGGCCCGCCTTCCAGGGGCTGGCCGGCGTCCTCCCCGGCTTCGGCCATCACACGCCCAACGACTGGGGCCTGGGCTTCGAGCTGCGGGACCGCAAGGTCCCGCACTGGACGGGCACGGCCAACTCGCCCCGCACCTTCGGTCACTTCGGCCGGGCCGGGGGCTTTCTCTGGGTCGATCCCGACGCCGATCTGGCGTGCGCCTCGCTCTCCGACCGCGACTTCGACCGGTGGGCCACCACGGCGTGGCCGGCCCTGAGCGACGCCGTCCTGGCTGAGCACGCCAACCGCTGACCCCCTCCTGGGAATCGGGGATCGTGCCAGGGTCAGGCGGGGAAGACCCGCACCTCGGTGGCCTTCACCGTGACCCAGACCTCGCCGCCGTCGTCGAGGGCGAGGTCGGTGACCGCCGCCGGCGTGACCTCGGCCACCAGCGGCGGCCGCCCGTCGAGGGCCACTCGCACCCGGGCGCGGTCTCCCAGCAGCTCGACCGCCTCGGCCCGGCCCGTCCACACGTTGCGGGGCGAACCCTCCGGCGGGCGGCGGTGCACGGCCACGGCTCGGGGATGGACCACGGCCAAGACCTGCCCCCGGCCAGCGCCGGGCGCCGCCAGCCAGCCCCCCTCCGCCAGCTCGACGCCGCCGTCGCGCCCCTGCCCGGCCAAGAGATTGACGCCCACCAGCTCGGCGACCCACGGCGAGCGGGGGCGCTCGGCGACCTCCCGGGGCGTCCCGTGCTGGACCACCCGGCCGTGCTCGAGCACCACCAGCCGGCCAGCCAGGGTCATGGCCTCGAGCGGGTCGTGGGTGACGAGCACCGCCACGCCGGCGCCGGCCATGAGCGGGCGCAGCTCCCGGCGCAGGGCGGCACGGGCCTCGACGTCGAGCGCCGAGAGCGGCTCGTCGAGCAGCAACAGCGCCGGCTCCACCGCCAGCGCCCGGGCCAGCGCCACCCGCTGAGCCTCGCCGCCGGAGAGGGTCGCCGGCCGGGACACCGCCCGGTGACCCACGCCGAGGCGGTCCAGCCACTCCGCCGCCCGACGCCTCGCCTCCGCCCGCCGCACGCCGCGGCAGCGCAGGCCGAAGGCCACGTTGTCGAGGGCGCTGAGATGGGGGAACAGCAGCCGGTCCTGGAAGGCCACGCCCACCGGCCGTCGTTCCGGCGCCAGGCGGTGGCCGGTGGCGGCGTCCTCCAGGACGGTGTCGCCCATGACCACCCGCCCGGCGCACAGGGGCACGAGGCCGGCCAGGGCCCGCAGCAGGGACGACTTGCCGGCGCCGTTGGGCCCCACCACGGCCACCACCTCTCCGGGAAGCGCATCCAGGGCCACGTCGAGGCGGAGCTCGCCGACCCGGGCCCCCACCGCGGCGCTCAGGCCGGCGGTCACCGCACGAGCCCCGGCGCCCAGTGACGGCGCAGGCCGACGAGCACGGCGACCGACACCGCGACGAGCACCAGGCTGAGGACCACGGCCGACTCCGGGTCGCCCTGGAGGGCGAGGAAGACCGCCAGCGGCAGGGTCTGCGTCCGGCCGGCGACGTTGCCGGCGAAGGTGATGGTGGCACCGAACTCCCCGAGGGCACGGGCCCACGACAGTGCCGCTCCCGCCGCCAGGGAGGGCGCCAGCAGGGGCAGCGTGACCCGGCGGAACACCTCTGCCCGGGAGGCACCGAGGGTGCGGGCGGCGTGCTCGAGGCGGGTGTCGAGGGCCCGCAGACCGGCCTCGGTGGTGAGCACCAGGAAGGGCAGGGCCACGAAGGTCTGGGCCAGGACCACCCCTGCGGGAGTGAAGGGCAGCCCGAGCCCCAGGCCGCGGTCGAGCCACTGGCCCACCAGCCCCCGGCGCCCGAACGCCAGGAGCAGCGCCACCCCACCCGAGACCGGCGGCAGCACGATGGGCAGGGTGATCAGCGCCCGCACCAGGCCGCTGCCCCGGTACGCCACCCGGGCCTGCACCCAGGCCAGCGGCAGCCCGAGGACCACAGTCAGCGCCGCCGCCACCATCGACGACACCAGAGAGAGCCGCAGCGCAGTCAGGGCCCCCGGTTCCGCCAGCAGCTCGACGGCCCGGCTCCACGGCGCCTTCCAGACCAGGGCAACCAGCGGGAGGCCCAGGAGGGCGGCGCCCGGCAGCGCCAGCCCCAGGGCCAGGGCGCTCCGCGGGGACCTCATCCCGGCACCGGCTCCCCGGCCGAAGCCAAGAAGCCGGCGCCGGCCAGGACCTCCTGGCCCGAGGCCGAGCGCACGAAGGCGACGAAGGCCTCCGCCGCCTGCCGCTGCTCGGTTCCCGCCGTCACGGCGATCGGGTAACGGGCCACCACGCCGGCGCCGGGGATCGCCACCGCCTCCAGCCGGCCCCGCGCCGCCCTGACGTCGGTGACGTAGACCACGCCGGCGTCGGCCTCCCCCAGCTCGATCCGGGTGGCCACCGCCTTCACGCTTGGTTCCCGGCTGGGCCGGTGCACCTCGACGCCCGCCCGGGCCAGCACCTCCTCGGTGTACCTGCCGGCCGGCACCGCCGGATCGGCCAGCGCCACTCGCAGCCCGGGACGGCCCAGGTCGGCCACGCCTCCCACCCCGGCGGGGTTGCCCGGGGGCACGGCGATGGCCAGCCGGTTCCGGGCGAAGACCACGGGCCGGAGCACCATCCCCGCCTCGACGAGGTCCCGCATGCTGGCGTCGTCGGCCGTGGCCACCACGTCGGCGGCGACCGACCCTGCCCTCGCACCCTCGCGCAGCTGGAACACCAGCGTGGGCGTCCCCGCCAGGTGGAGGTCGACGACGACGCCGGGATGAGCGGCCTCGAAGTCGGAAGCCAGCGCCTCGAAGGCCTCGGTGAGCGAGGCGGCGGCGAACACCACCAGCCTGGTGGGCCCGCCGGGCTCCCCTTGCCCGCCGCACCCGGTGGCGACCAGGGCGGCGGTGACCAGGGTGACCCAGCGCCGGCACGGGCGAGCCGGCCCGGTCACGGGCAGGCGCCGAGCTCGCCGGCGCCCGTTCGGGTCAGCGCCGCTTGCCCTTCTTGCGACCACGGGGCGCGATGGGTCCCGTCGACGACGACGGAGGCCGAGGCGGGGTCTTGGGCCTTCGCCCGTCGCCGTCGCCGTCGCCGTCCCCGGCCCCGGCCCCGGTGCCGGCGCCACCACCGCCAGCGCCGCCAGCGCCGTTGTCGCCGCCGGTCGACGACAGGGCCCGCGAGCCTCCCGTGGGCACCAGTGGTGCCGAGCGAGCCTCCAGCCGGCGCCGCGTCGACGCCCACCGGGGCTCGCGCTCCTTGATCAGGGCCAGCAACGGTGAGGCGATGAAGATGGACGAGTAGGCGCTGGCGCCCAGGCCGATGAGCAGGGCGAGGGCGAACTGCTGCAGGGTGACGGCGCCGAGCACGAAGGACCCGATGACCAGCAGCGAGGCGATGGGGAGCAGGGCGGTGATCGAGGTGTTCAGCGTCCGCATGAGCACCTGGTTCAGCGACCGGTTCACGATCGAGGCGTAGGTCGAGCGTCCGGCACCGGCTGCCGCCTGGACGTTCTCGTCGACCTTGTCGAACACCACGATCCCGTCGTAGATGGAGTACCCGAGGATGGTGAGCACGGCGATGACGGTGGCCGGCGTGACCTCGAAGCCGGTCAGGGAGTAGACGCCCACGGTGACGACGACGTCGTGCACCAGAGCGGCCAGGGTGGCCACGGCCATGCGCCACTCGAAGCGCAGCGTGATGTAGGCGGCGATGGCGATCAGGAAGAAGACCAGGGCCCGCTCCGCCTTGCTGGTGATCTCCGAGCCCCACGACGGGCTGACGTCGGTCACCTGCACCTCGGAGGCATCCGTTCCGGCCAGGTCGGCCAGCGCCCGGCTCACCTCCTCTCGCTCGGCGCCGCTGTCGGGCGCCGCCTGCACCCGGACACGCTCGCCCTGGTCGCCTCCGAGGGTCTGGATGGAGGCGTCGGGGGCGCCGAGCGACGCCATGACGTCGCGCACCTCCTCGGTGGCGACGTTGCCCGGGACCACCCACGAGGTGCCGCCCTGGAACTCGATGCCGAGGTTGAGGCCCCGGCCCAGCAGCGACACCAGACCGAGGGCGATGAGCGCGCCCGACAGCGCGAACCAGAGCTTGGCCCGGCCGACGAAGTCGACGTCGGTCTGCCCGTGATAGAGCCGACCGAGGCGGCCGCGGCCGCTGCCGTCGGCGCTCATCGGCCCGCCCCCACCGTGGAGGGCGAGGCCACGGTCCGCGACGGAGCCACGCCCAGCCCGGCGGCCACGCCCAGGAGGCGAGCCGAGGTCAACCGTCGGCGGCGAGCGAGCATGGCGACCAGCGGGCGGGTGAAGAAGTACGCCACGATCAGGTCGAGCACGGTGGACAGACCGAGGAAGAAGGCGAATCCCCGGACTGGGCCCACGGTGAGCCACCAGAGCAAGAAGGCGCCGATGAACGCGGAGGTGTCGGCGGCCAGGATGGTCCGGAAGGCCCGCTTGAACCCCCGGTCGACCGACGAGCGCAGACTCCGGCCCGAGCGCACCTCGTCCTTGAGCCGCTCGAAGTAGACGATGTAGGAGTCGACGGTCACGCCGACCGACACCACGATGCCGGTGACGCCGGCCAGGCTCAGGGCGAGCCCCTGGGACACCCCGAGGTAGCTGATCACCGACCACTGCAGCGCCGCCCACACGCACAGGCCGAGCGCCACGACCAGGCCCAACACCCGGTAGTACGCCACCAGGTAGAGCAGCACCAGGGCAGTGCCGAGGCCACCGGCGATCAGGCCGGCCCGCAGCGAGTCGCGGCCGAGCGTCGCGGAGACCGTCGACACCGACTGCTGCTCGAGTTGCACGGGCAGGGCACCGAAGCGCAGCACCAGGGCCAGGTCCTTGGCCTCGGCCTCGCTGAAATCGCCGGTGATCTGGATCTGGTCAGCCTGGAACTCCGGCTGTTGGATGGTCGGCGCCGACACCACGACCTCGTCGAGCACGATGGCCGCGCTGCGCAGCGGGCACGTGGGCTCGCCGTTGAAGCAGGCCTGGGCCAGCTGGTTGAACCGGACGATGCCCTCGGAGGTGAACTCCACGTTGACCGCCCACGTCGGCTGGTTGAACGCGGCTTGGGCACCAGCCAGGTCACCCCCGAGGGCGCCGGCCGGCCCCAGGCGGTACACCAGCGGCTCGGCATCGTCCTCGCGCTCCCCGGCGACCACCACCTCGGCGTCGGCCGTGATCTCCTCTCGGGGAGTGAGCGGGGGCGGCTCCGCCTCGGGGCCGAACACGTCCAGCACCGGCCGGAACTGGAGCTGGGCGGTCTGGCCGACCACCTCCAGCGCCCGTCGCTGGTCCTTGACCCCGGGAAGCTCAACCACCACGGCATCGCCCTGGCGGGTGATCTCAGGTTCGGCCACCCCGAGGGCGTCGACGCGGTTGCGGATGACCTCGATGGCCTGGTCGAGCACCTCCGGGTCCTCGACGCTGGCAGGGGGCTGCAGGACCACGGAGGCGCCGCCCTGGAGGTCGAGGCCCAGCTGGGGGGCGTTCCCCGCCGCCAGGGTGGCGGCCAGGGACCCGAAGGCGATCACGAGGATGGCCAGCAGCGAGGTGAGCAGGCGCCGGCGCACGCTCAACGCTCGTCGTCGGGACCGAGGCCGTCCCCCGCCGGCGGGTCGTCCGCCGCGCTGTCGGCATCGGGCTCCAGGCGCCGGGACACGGCGCCCCGAAGCAGGCGCAGCTCCACCCCCGGGCTGACCTCGAGGCGCAGCTCCTGGTCGCCGAGGACCCGCACGGTGCCGACGATGCCGCCGGCGGTGAGGACCTCGTCGCCGACCTGGATGGACGCCACCAGCTCGCGCTGCTTGCGCACCCGCGCCTGCTGCGGGCGGATGAGCAGCAGCCACATGAGGGCGAACAGCAGGAGGAAGGGAACGATTTCCATGACGACCTCGGTAGGGGCGCGGCGGGGAGGCGGGCGCTCGCGTCGGGGCACGACCCTAGCGCGCCGCCCCGGCCACGCTGTTGGTCGCGAGGTGAACAACGACACAGTTCGGCGGCCCCCGGCCTCAACGACGAGCCTCTCCGGCTTCGGCAACCCCCTCGGCTGGGGGACCGGCGTGACGGCCAAGAGCTTCCCGCCGGGCTGGTCGGCATCACCCGCATCGTGCCGCACAGCGAACGGGCCCGAGGCGGCCCTCGGCACCGACCTCGACCTCGAGGAGGCGCCCCGGCTCCAGCCACCCCAGGGCGGGTGGTGCGGGGTCGAGCTGCACGGCACGCGCGGCACCAGCCGTCGTTTCGGCAAGGATGGTGCGGTGAACCTGGTCTCCCCGGACGAGCACCAGCTGCTCGTGTTCTGGACCCAGCTCCTGGTATTGCTGGTGGTGGCCCGCCTGCTGGGAACCTTCATGCGCCGGCTGGGCCAGCCGGCGGTGATCGGCGAGCTCGGTGCCGGCCTGGTGCTCGGCCCCTCCCTCCTCGGGCGCGTGGCCCCCGATGCGCTGGAGTGGCTGGTCCCCGCCGACGAGCTGCAGTCGGGGATGCTGGCCGCCGTGGCCTGGATCGGGGTCCTGCTGTTGCTCATCGAGACCGGCCTGGAGACCGATCTGGGCCTGGTCCGGCGCCTCGGCCGGGCCACGGCCCTGGTGTCCGCCGGGAGCATCATCGCCCCCCTGATCGCGGGGCTGGCCGTGGGGAGCGCTCTTCCTGAGGTGTTCAGGGGCCCCCTGGGGGACCCGGTGGTGTTCGTGTTGTTCGTGGCCACTGCGCTGAGCATCTCGTCGCTCGCCGTGGTGGGCAAGGTGCTCGGCGAGCTGGGCTTGATGCGCCGGAACTTCGGCCAGGTGACCCTGGCCGCCGGGATGGCCAACGACGTGGCCGGGTGGATCATGCTGGGGGTCATCGCCGGCCTGGCCACGGCCGGCGGAGTATCCGCGGGGCCCGTGCTCGTCATCGTGCTCGGGATCGCCGTCATCTACGTCGGGGGCATCACCGGCGGCCAGCGGGTGGTCGACGCCGCCTTCCGGGAGCTGCGTCGCCGGCAGGCGGGCCCTACCGCGTACCTGACCGCCGTGGCGGTGACCGCCCTGGCCTTCGGGGTGGTGACCCAGTTCATCGGGGCAGAAGCCGTGCTCGGGGCATTCGTCGCCGGCATCGTGGTGAGCCGGTCGCGCTTCTTCGACCCCGAGATCCGCCACAGCCTCGCCATGGTGACCACCGGGGTGTTCGCGCCGATCTTCTTCGCCACCGCCGGCCTGAGGGTCGACCTCGGTCTGCTGTTCACCGCCGAGGTGGGGCCGTGGGCGGCCCTGGTGGTGGCGGTGGCCTCGGGGGCGAAGTTCGCCGGCGCCTACGTGGGATCGCGCCTGGCCAAGCTGCCCCGCCGCGAAGGGGTGCTGCTGGGCGTGGGCCTGTGCCCTCGGGGCACGCTCGAGATCGTGGTGGCCACCGTGGGGCTGTCGCTCGACGTGTTCAACACCACGTCGTTCACCGTGATCATGGTCATGGCCGTCTTGAACTCGATGGCAGCGCCACCCTTGCTGCGCATCGTGGCTCGGTCGTGGCACGGCACCGACGAGGAGCAGCAACGCCTTCGGCGAGAGGAGTCGTTGAGCCGCAACGTCGTGGTCAAGTCGCACCGCCTCCTCCTGCCGAGCAGGGGCGGGCTCAACTCCATCGTGGCGGCCCAGGTGCTGCACCTGGCGTGGCCCGAGGACGTGGAGGCAACGGTGCTGTCCGTGGGAGCGGATGCCGACGACGACGGCATCCAGGCCGTGGTCGGTGTGTTCGGCGACCGTCCGGTGGAGGTGGAGAAGACCACGACCGAGGACGCCCCCGAGGCCATCCTCGACCACGCCCGGCTGGGCTACGGGGCCATAGGCGTGGGGGCCCCCGAAGCCACCGACGGTCCGTGGATGCTCTCGCCCGTCGTCGACCGGTTGCTGACGTCCACCGAGCTCCCGCTGGTCATCGTCCGCCGTGCCCGCGGGCTCGAGACCCGTCTCCCCGAGGCGTTCGCCCGGGCCGTGGTGCCCGTGTCGCCTTCGGAGTCCTCCCGGGCGGCCCAGGAGATCGCCTTCAGCCTCAGCGCCAACCTCGGGACGGAGATCCTCCTCACCCACGTGGTCGACCCGCCCCGGGACAACGGTCCTCCGCAGCGTCTCCAGACGCTGTCCGCCGAGGACCCCGACGGCCCGCAGAGCCCGCCCGGATCGTTGGTGACGACCGTCGAGGCGCGGGCGGACGTGGCCAAGAAGGTGCTGGCCCAGGCGGAGGCTCTGGGGCGCGAGGTCGGCGCCCGAACCCGCACCGTGGTCCGTTCGGGTGTCTCGGCCGCTGAGGACATCGTCGCTGCGGCGGCCGAGCACGAGGCCGACGTCGTGGTGCTCGGCGCCAACCTGCGTCGCCTCGAGGGGCGACCGTTCCTCGGCCACATCGTGGAGCAGGTGCTGGAGGACTGCCCAGTCACCGTGGTGGTGGTGGCCAAGCCTCGCGGCCCCCACGGGTGAGCAAAGGCCGCCGAGGGCGCTGCGTACGACGACTCGTCAGTCGAACAGGTTGGGGGCTGCCAGGTCGCCTTTGGGCGGATCGAGCCCGAGTCGCTCCCAGGCGGCGGGGGTGGCCACGCGGCCCCGGGGTGTCCGCATGAGCAGGCCTTGGCGGATGAGGAAGGGCTCGTAGACGTCCTCGACCGTCTCGGTCGGCTCGCTCACGCTGATGGCCAAGGTGGACAGGCCCACCGGGCCCCCGCCGAAGTGCTGGCACAACGCCTGCAGCAGCGCCCGGTCGACCTTGTCGAGGCCCAAGTCGTCGACGCCGAACACGGCCAGTCCCTCGAGGGCCGCCTCGCCGGTGATCCGCCCGTCGCCCCGCACCTCGGCGAAGTCGCGGACGCGCCGAAGCAGGCGGTTGGCGATGCGGGGCGTTCCCCGGGCCCGCCGGGCGATCTCGGCCGCACCGTCGGACGTGGTGGGCACACCGAGGATGCCGGCCGTACGCATCACGATGGTCTCCAGATCGGCCGCCGGGTAGTGGTCGAGCCGTTCGACCAGCCCGAAGCGATCGCGCAGCGGGCCGGTGATCAGCCCGGTCCGCGTCGTGGCCCCCACGAGGGTGAAGCGGGGCAGATCGAGGCGGATCGAGCGGGCCGACGGGCCCTGACCCAGGACGATGTCGAGCTGGAAGTCCTCCATGGCCGGGTAGAGCACCTCCTCGACCGGGCGGGGCAGACGGTGCACCTCGTCGACGAAGAGGACTTCGCCCTCCTCCAGGTTGGTCAGAATGGCCGCCAGGTCACCGGGACGGGACAACGCCGGCCCCGACGTGATCCGCAGGCCGACGCCCATCTCCGAGGCGACGATGGCGGCGAGGGTGGTCTTGCCCAACCCCGGAGGCCCGGCGAAGAGCAGGTGGTCGGCGGCCTGGCCCCGGTGGCGCGCGGCCTGCAGGACGATGGCCAGGTGCTCCTTGAGCTCCGCCTGACCCACGAACTCGGCCAGGCAGCGTGGGCGCAGCCCCACCTCCTCGGGCTCCTCGCCGGGCACGGCGGTCGAAACCAGCACGTCGTCGCGGGGCGACATCAGCGGACCGGGGCCAGGCGCGACAGGGCCGCCTTCAACGAGCGGGGCACGTCGTCGCTCTCGGGCAGGTCACGCAGTGACTGGGCGATCTCGTCGGGCCCGTAGCCGAGGGCAGCGAGGGCGGCTCGCACCTCGGCCCGGGCGGGAGGAGACGATCCGTTGGCCCGGTCTCCGGCTGCGGCCGGCGCCAGCACGTCGGCAGCGGCCAGCACCCCGAGGCGATCCTTGAGCTCGATGAGCAGGCGGGCGGCGGTCTTGCGGCCCACGCCGGGGACGAGGCACAGGGCGCCGACGTCGTCGTCGGCCACCGCCCGCCGCAGCACGTCGGGACGGTGCACGGACAGCACGGCCAGCGCCAGGGCGGGACCGACCCCGTGGGCGCCGATCAGCGCCTCGAAGCACGCCCGTTCGTCCCGGGTGCCGAAGCCGTAGAGGGTGAGGGCGTCCTCGCGCACGGCGAGGTGGGTGTGCAAAAGCACTGTGGCGCCCGGCTCCCCGAGGGCGGCGACCGTGGCCGGCGGCACGAACACGACGTACCCGACACCACCCACCTCCACGACGACCTCGCCGGCGGTGCTGCGCTCGACAAGTGTGCCCCGCAGCGACCCGATCATCGTCGGTTCCCCCGTGGGCCGACCGCCGCCACCCGGGCTCGCAGCGGCGCCATGGCGTGGTGGCACAGGGCCAGGGCCAGAGCATCGGCGGCGTCGGGCGGCCGGGGTCGCTCCGGGAGACCCAGCTGCGCCTGGACCATCCGCTGCACCTGCTCCTTGGGCGCCGCACCGAAGCCGGCGACCGCCTGCTTGACCTCGTTGGCGGTGTACTGGCGCACGATGCAGCCGGCGGCGGCCGCCGCCGCCAGCGCCAGTCCACTGGCCTGGCCGACCGACATGGCGGTGCGGGCGTTGACCTGGAAGAAGACCCGTTCGACGGCCACGGCATCGGGGGCCAGGTCGGCGACCAGGGCCTGCAGGCCGGCCTGGAGCTCGGCCAAGCGGTCGGGCAGAGGCGTGCTCGGCGACGTGGTGAGCACGCCGGCGCTCACCCCCCGCAGAGTCCCGCCCTCCTTGCGCACCCCGCCGTAGCCGCACCGGGTCAAGCCGGGGTCGATGCCGAGCACGAACACAAGTTCGCACCGTAGCGCAGGAGAGCGCCAGCGGCGCGGATGACGCTCCCCTTCGCCCCGACCTCCGGCCGAGACGGCGAGAGGGCGAGAGCGCCTCAGGCCTCGACGGCCTGGAGGATCTCGTCGGGAATGTCGAAGTTGGCGTAGACGTCCTGGACGTCGTCGTGGTCGTCGAGGGCGTCGATCAGGCGCAGCACCCGCTTGGCGTCGTCGGCCGTGGCCAAGGGGACCGTGGAGGTCGGCAACATGGTGACGTCGGCGGAG
>DASZDK010000064.1:0-14005 GCA_035942035.1 Acidimicrobiales bacterium | reverse complement strand
GGCGTCCCCAAGAGCGGCCGGGCTCGCACCGTCCAAATCGACCCGGCGACGGTGGCGGCTCTGCGGCGGTGGAAGGCCGTACAGAACACCGAGCGGCTGGCCTGGGGCGACGCCTGGACCGCCTCGGGCTACCTGTTCACTCGGGAGGACGGCGAGCCGCTGCACCCGCAGACGCTGGCCACCGAGTACCGCCGGCTGGTGCGCCAGGCGGGAGTGCCGGCCATCCGGTTTCACGATCTGCGCCACACCGGGGCGACGCTGGCCCTGGCCGATGGCGTCCCGGTCAAGGTGGTGTCGGAGCGACTGGGGCACGCAAGCATCCAGATCACCTACGACGTGTACGCCCACGTCATCCCGGGCATGCAGGCGGATGCCGCCGTGCGTATCGGCGGGCTGGTGTGGGGCATCGCAGCGCAGGCCGGAGGATGACAAGCGGATGACAAGCCCAGGTGGCGAGGGGTCCCCGGAGGGCCGTACATATGCTCTGACCGGCCACGGAGCAGAGCCGAGTGTCGGATTCGAACCGACGACCTCTTCTTTACAAGAGAAGCGCTCTACCAGCTGAGCTAACCCGGCGGGCGTGACGACCCTACCGGCGCCGGTCATGTGTCCGGCGCCCGGCGCGCGGGTAGGCGTCGTTGGTCCCCGCGCCATACCGGCCGGGAGCGACTACGAGGAGGTGACCGGTGCCGATCGTCCGAAACGGAGCCCAGCAGGCGTCCCCCGAGGGGGCCACCCGGGCAAGGACCAGACAGCAGAGCAACGGAGGAGGCCGTAAGCGGGGCGAGGCAGCTGCCGCCACGGCCCAAGAACAGGGCCAGCAGGTGAAGTCCGCCGCGGTGGAGCACAGCCAGCAGGTTGCCGGCGAGGCTAGTGACCATGCCCGAGAGGTGGCCGGCAGCGCCCGCCAGCAGGCGGCACAGATCACCCAGGAAGTGACCATGCACGGGCGCGACCTCTACGAAGAGACCCGCCAGCAGGTGCAGGAGCAGGCCGAGACCCAGACCCAGGCGCTGGCCCAGGCCCTGCACCGCTGGGGTGACGAGGCGCAGGCACTGGTGGACGGTCGCCCGGAGGACGCCGGGACCATGGCCCAGTACGCCCAGCAGTGGTCCGACAAGCTCCACGACGTCGGCGAGGCCATCGAGATGCGCGGCGTCGACGGCCTGCTCGAAGAGGTGCAGGACCTCGCGCGTCGGCGGCCCGGCGCCTTTTTGCTCGGCGCCGCGCTGATCGGCTTCGGCGGCGGACGACTGATCCGCAGCGCCGGGAGCGGCAGCGACGGCTCGACCGCCAGCAACGGAGGTGCCCGCCAGGCGCTCGAGCCCGCCAGGCCGCGGGCCCTTGCCCCGGCACGGGGGGGCCGCTGATGGCCCAGTACCAGTCCCTTCGGCAGGACGACCGCTCCTTGCAGGAGCTGTGGTCGGACATGACCAACGAGGCGGGAACGCTGATCCGCAAGGAGATCGAGCTGGCCAAGCTCGAGGCGAAGGAGTCGGCGACCCGGGCCAGCAAGGCGGGGGTCATGTTCGGAGCCGGCGGCGTGGTCGCCTTCCTGGCGCTCCAGCTGCTGTCCTTCGCCGCCGCGTGGGGTCTTGCTGCAGTCCTGCCCACCGGGTTGGCCTTCCTGATCGTCGGCGTGGTGTACGTGGCCATCGCCGCGGTGCTGTTCTCGCAGGGCCGCAAGCGCGCCGCCGAGGTGAAGCTCGTCCCCGAGCAGACCGTCGAGACGTTGAAGGAGGACGTGCAATGGGCACGAGCGCAGCGGAACTGAGAAGGGAGATCGCCCAGTCCAGGGGCGAGCTCAGCGAGACCATCGAAGCACTCGAAGCGCGGGTCGCCGAGACCAAGGAGTCGGTTGTCGACCGCGTGAGCCCGAGCCGGGTGGTGCGCCGCAAGAAGGCGGAGTTGCGCGCCCGGGTGATGGGCACGAGCCCGTCGATCACGCCCCCATCGATCAAGGGAAGGACGGAAGGTCAGATGGCACGAAGCAGGAGCAAGGTGGAGGACATCTCCGAGCGTGCGGGGGAGGCTGCCGGCACGGTGAGTGAGCAGGCCAAGGCGGCGCCCACGGCACTGCGGGAACGGGCGGAGGGCAACCCCATGGCCGCCGGGCTGGTGGCGCTCGGCGCCGGCCTGCTCGTCGCCAACCTGTTGCCGCCCACCGACCGCGAGCGCCAGGCGGCAGAGCGCCTGCGCAGCCAGCTGGAGCCGCTCAAGCAGCAGGCCAGCGAGATCGGTAAGGACGTCGCCGGCGAGCTGCAGCAGTCCGCCCAGGTCAGGGCCGAACAGGTCAAGGAACGGGCGAACGACGCGGTGCAGCAGGTGAAGGAAGAGGCACAGGATCGGTCCCAGGAGGTCAAGGACCAGACCAAGAGCGCGGCCACCCAGGTGAAGCAGCAGGGACGCCGGGCGTCGCGCCAGGTGAAGCAGACGGCCAAGCAGGGCGACAGCCCTCGTTCATCGCGCACCCGCCGGCCGGCCCGGGCCAAGGGCCAGCCCGTCAAGGCATCGCTCTAGCCCGACACAGCGACCCGTGGCCTGGTCTGGCCCTCCCCGAACGGGGCCGGGGGTCAGACCAGGTAGCGGATCTCTCCTTCGGACGCCCGCAGAACCGCTTCCACGGCGGCGACCAGCAGGGCGTGGAGCACCCGGAACCGCTCGACGTCGGGGTCGACGTCGTCCGCCGCCGAAGGAGCATCACCCTGGGCCGGCCCACCGGCCTCCCCCAGCCCGGCCAGCTCGGCATCCCAATCGGTGTTCCTGGCCGCCAACTTGAGGCGCATGGCGGGGGCCTGCAGCAGTGCACGCTGCAGGTCCTGCACGATGGTGACGACCACGTCGGTGGTGGTGCGAACCCCGGGCGTGGCCAGAAGGTGCAGAGCTTGGAGCTTGCGCATGGCCATGGCGGCGATGAGCATCGGATCGCCCAGCTCGGCCACTGCGGAGTCGACGTCGCGCAGATCGAGCGTGATCTCGGACGGCACGTCGAACCACCGGCGCAGCGTGGCGAACATCTCGGAGGTCACGCCGTGCAGCGCCAGCAACTCGTCAGGCTTGGAAATGGTCGCTGCGCCCTCGCCCTCCTGGTCTCCCGGTGGGGACATGGACGAACTAGGAGGGACTGGGCGCGGACGCCGGCCCTGCACAGAAGGTCGCGGCCACGCCCTAGTGGGTGCCGGCGGCGACGGCCTCGTCGAGGCTGTCGTACATCGAGAAGACCTTGGTCAGGCCGGTCACCTCGAACACCTTGCGGATGCGGGGCTGCGTGCAGATCAGGTGAAGGTCGCCACCGCTCGAACGGACACGCTTGAGCGCTCCCACCAGGACGCCGAGCCCGGTGGAGTCGAGGAACTCGACACCGTCGAGGTCGACCACGATGCTGGTGTCGCCCTGGGCCGCCAGCCCGTGGAGTTGCTCGCGCAAGCGGGGGACGGTGGCCACGTCGACCTCGCCGGAGACCGCGAGCACCGAGTAGCCGTCACGCTCCGAAAGCTCGAGCCCTAGATCCATGTACGGGTCGCCCCCTCCACAACGTCGCTACCGGCCCGGGCCACGCTACCGGCTTTGGTGACCGCTTCGCGCCGCCCAGCTGCGTGCCCCGCCGGTAGCGTCGTTGGCGGTGCAGGTGACGCTCGACCGGCTGCTGAGCGGGTTGGAGAGCGACGACCGCCTGGTGCACCTGGAGCGACTGCCGGCTCGTCCGCCTCGTCACGCCGCCCCAGACCCTCCCCTGCCGCCGGCCGTGGCCGACCGCCTGGCCGGGCCCCTGTGGTCGCACCAGGCCCGGGCCCTGGAGCTGGCCCGGGCCGGGCGGTCGTTCGTGGTGGCCACCGGGACGGCGTCAGGCAAGTCGCTGTGCTACCAGTTACCCATCGCCGAGGCAGCGTACCGGGCCAGTGAGGACTCGGGCCCGCCGGTGACGGCGTTGTGCCTCTACCCCACCAAGGCACTGGCCCACGATCAGCTTCGGGCGCTCACGGCGATGGACCTGCCGGGGGTCGTGGCCGCCTGCTACGACGGCGACACGGTCCCGAGCGAGCGGGCCTGGGCCCGGCGCCATGCCGGCGTGGTGCTGACCAATCCCGACATGCTCCACGTCGGCCTTCTTCCCCACCACGCACGCTGGGCGACGTTTCTCAGCCGCCTCCGCTACGTGGTGCTCGACGAGCTGCACACGCTGCGCGGCATCTTCGGCAGCCACGTGGCCCAACTGCTGCGCCGCCTGCGCCGGCTGTGCGCCCACTACGGCTCCGACCCGGCGTTCCTCTTCGGCTCGGCCACCATCGGCCAGCCGGCCACGCTGGCATCCGCCCTGTGCGGCCACCCCGTCGTGGCCGTCACCGAGGACGGCTCGCCCCGGGGAGAGCGCTTGTTCGCCCTGTGGAACCCGCCCCTGCTCGATGCCGCCTCGGGAGCGCGGGCGTCGGCCAACGGGGAGACGGCCGCCCTGCTGGCCCGACTGGTGGCGGAGGGCTCACGGGCCCTGGCCTTCTGCCGGAGCCGCAAAAGCGCCGAGCTGGTCGCCGACGAGGCCCGCCGGCGGGCCGGCCCCAGCCTGGCGGGGAGCATCCGTGCTTACCGCGGCGGCTACCTGGCCGAGGAGCGCCGACAGATCGAGGTCGACCTCGTCGCCGGACGGCTCCACGGTGTGGCCACCACCAGCGCGCTGGAGCTGGGCATCGACGTGGGCGGCCTCGACGCCTGCGTGCTCAACGGCTTCCCCGGCACCATCGCCTCGTTCTGGCAGCAGGCGGGCCGGGCGGGGAGAACCCGGCAGCGGTCGCTGGCGGTGTTGGTGGCGGGCGAGGACCAGCTGGACCAGTGGCTGATGGCCCATCCGCACGAGGTCTTCACCCGATCACCGGAGGCGGCGGTGGTCAACCCCTCGAACCGCAACGTGTTGCACTCCCATCTGGCCTGCGCCGCCTACGAGCTGCCCCTGTCGCCCGCCGACGATGCCTGGTGGGACGACCTCGACGAAGGGGTGCTCCACCTGGTGGATGACGACCGGCTGGCCGTGCGAGACGGACGGGCCTACTGGAAGGGCCGTCGGGCGCCGGCGCCCGACGTCGGCCTGCGCAGCGGATCGTCCCGTGAGTACCGCATCGCCGAGCTCGACGGGCGCCTGGTGGGCACCGTCGACGAGAGCCGGGCGTTCACGACCGTCCACGTCGGGGCGGTGTACCTGCACCAGGGCCGGCCGTGGCGGGTTGACCGGCTGGACCTGGACGACCGAGTGGCCTGGGTGTCCCCCGCCGCCGGAGACGAGCTCACCCAGCCCCGCTCCGAGACCGACGTGCGGATCCTCGACGACCAACGGCGCCGACCGGTGGGCGGAGCCTGGTTGCACCTGGGCACCGTCGAGGTGTGCCAGCGGGTCACCGGCTACCGGCGGCGCCATGCCGTCACCGGGGAGACGCTGGCCGACGAGGTGCTCGAGCTCCCCCCCACCCGCCTGGTCACCCGGGCATTCTGGTACGTGGTCGACACCGAGCTCTTGGACGATGCGGGGATCGAACGCCGGGCCCGGGCCGGCGCCCTCCACGCCGCCGAGCACGCCGCCATCGGGATCCTCCCGCTGTTCGCCATCTGCGATCGCTGGGACGTGGGTGGGCTGTCGACCCTGCACCACGCCGACACGGCAGCGCCGACGGTCGTGATCTACGACGGCTACCCCGGAGGCGTGGGCATCGCCGAGCTCGGCTTCGACGCCGGGCGGCGCCACCTGGAAGCGACGCTCGAGCTGGTGTCGGCGTGCCCGTGCACCACCGGGTGTCCGTCGTGCGTGCAATCGCCCAAGTGCGGCAACTGGAACGAGCCTCTCGACAAGGCCGGAGCCGTGGGGTTGCTCGAGGTCGTGACCCGGCGAAGCTGAGTCAGCCGCCGGGGAGGATGGGGATGTCGTCCTGGCCCACCCGGTTGGACAGCAGGCGCATGTGCACCGCGCTCATCAGCAGGGCCAGGCCGCCGGCGATGGGCACCAGCGTGGCCCGCCCGTCGTCGTCATCGTCGTCGTCGAACTCGGCGACCAGGGCGGCCTGACCGTCGGGCTCGGTGGGGGTGGCGGGCAGCTGGCTCGTGGTGGTCTCGTTGGGGTCGAACGGCAGGTCCCGGGAGAACCCGGTGTCGACCGTGGTCGCCGTGCGCTTGCGGACCGCGGGGCGGCTGCCGGGGGAACGGGTGGCCGTGGTCCCTCGCGGGGTCGGTGTGCCGACCACCGGATCGGGGACGTCGGGCCCGGCGGCCACGACGGAAGAGGGAGCGCCGTCGATGGGGATGCCATGGGCCCCGGCCCGCACGGCGATGACGCGGTAGCGGTGCTCGGCGTCGATGTCCATGTCGGTGAACGCCGGCTCCGTCACCCGGTCGCCCACGGGCTCGAAGCCCGACGGGCCGGGCGGGTTGCGCTCGACCCGGTAGCCGAGAAGGTCGACCTCGGTGTCGGGATTGGCGTTCCAGTTGAGCCGGGCCTGCTTGGAGGCCGCGTCGTAGGTGGCGTTCAGCCCACTCACCTGAGCCGGCGGGATGGCGACATCGAAAAGAAGGGACGGCCTCGCCAGCTCTGTCCTCGGCGCGATCCCGACGTTGCCGATGACCGGGTCCGTATAGGTGACGAAGGCCTTGAGCTCGTAGACCCCGTTGCACGGGAAGCCCACGTCGAACGTGACGTCCTTCGAAGAGGATCTGTCGGTGAACTCCTGGACCTGCTGCTCCTCGGGGACCTCGACGAAGCAGTCGTCGCCGTCGCCCACCGGCTGTTCCAGCTCGAACTCGACCTTGGTGATCTCCTGGTTGTCCTTCTCGGTGGAGATGGTGGCGGCGATGGGGGCGTTCTCCTTGAGCACCGGGTCGTCGGCTGTGGGCCGGGTCCACTCCACCGTCGGCTCAGCGGCCGACGCCGGCGTGGCCACCAGCAGCAGAGCGAACAGGGCCGCGCCGGCGGCGGCCAGGAGGCGACGCCCGCTCATGCCTTGAGGTCGGCCTGGACGATGAGCCGCTGGCGGTCGGAGTTCTTCGGGTGGCAGGTGGTCAGGGTCACCATCCCGCTGGGGGCGGCGCTGACCACCGAGAAGTCGGTGGGTTCGACGATGAAGGGGGCCTTGCTGAGGACGTAGGTGCACGAGCCCACCGGGGTCTCCAGGATGATCTCGTCGCCCGGCTTCATCCGGTCGAGGTTATGGAACGGGCGCCCGTAGGTGGTGCGGTGACCGGCGATGGCGACGTTGCCGGGCTCACACGGCAACGGGGTGTCGACGTAGTGCCCGGCGCCGGCACGCAGGGCGCTCAGGGTGGTTCCCTCGACCACCACGGTGTCGACCCCGAGCGAAGGGATCTTGAGGCGGGTCAGGCTCTCGCCTTCGGCGACGGTGCCGGCGCGGTACGCCTCCTGCACCTCGGGCGTGGCCAACCGGTCGTCGAGCTTGTCCTGCACCTGTCCCTGGTAGAGGTTGGTGTAGAAGGGGTAGCCGAGGACACCGACGGCGACCAGCAGCATGACCACCGACAGGCCGGACAGGAGCCGGCGCATGTTCTTGCGCTTGCTGAGGGCCCCAGCGGCACGATCGGTGCGGCCAAGGGGAGGGCGATCGTCCTGGCTCAGCACGAAACGACCCGGGACGGGGCGAAAGGGGGGACCTGGCTCATGAGGCTCTCCAGAGTAACGAGGAGCGGGAGGAACCGATGCGCGCCGTGAACCAGTCACGGCGTGGCCGGAGGTTGCCCGACCTGTTCATCGTTGCCACGTCGTGCCGCATCCCTCTCACACCGACCGATCTGACCGGTACTGCACCGTCGACGGACCCGGCTCCCTCAGGAACCGGCGTCGCACGCCCTTACTGACTCATCACACCGGCGTTGGTGACGCGAGCGCCGCACAGCGTGATCGGAAGTGGTCAGCGTTCCACCCGCATGGAGGCCGACCCGGACAGCTCGACGTCACCGAGGAGGGGACCGACGAGCGGGAGGTCGGTGACCGACACGTAGCGGACCAGCACCCGCACCCGGCTGCCCGCTCCACCCCGCCCGGAGGCCTCGACCACGACGCGGTCGGGGATCAGGCTGGCGCCGGCCAAGGCCGCCGCCCGGGCCGCTTCCGGGTCGTCGCCGACCGCCGCCGCCCGGGCCCCCTCCCGGGCGGCGTGGACGACGAGCACCTGGTCGCGCACGACCAGGGCCACTTGCAGCAGCGCCAACGCCAGGGCAGCGACGAGCGGGAGGACCAGGGCCAGCTCAACCGCCGCCTGGCCCCGGTCGTCCCCCACTCGCCACCTCAACGGGCGTCGCCGATGACGTTGTCGAACACGGCGTCGAGCAGCCGGCCCAGCCGGTTCGTCCTGGTCGCCCAGGCGCCGATCAGCAGGGCGATGGCGGCGGCGCCGAGCAGGACGAGGGCGTACTCGGCCGATGTCTGGCCCTTCTCGTCCCGGAGGCGGTCGAGGCGGGCGCCGAGGTGGTCGGCGGCGAGCAGCACGGAGACGTGGACGTGGACGAACAGAGCACGCGCGAGCATGGCTCCTCCTTGTGGCTGGTGTTTGCGGATCAGGGGCGCAGCGACCCGACGGCCCCGGCGAGCAGGGGCGCCACCGTCAGCAGCGCGAAGGCGGGGAGTGTGCAGAACACGAGGGGGAAGAGCAGCTTGACCGGCACCCGGCGGGCGGCCTCCTCGGCGCGCCGCCGTCGGTCGGCCCGGAGCTCGGTGGCCAGGCGGGCCAGCCCGTCGAGCAGCGGGGCGCCATAGCGCTCCGATGCCAGGAGGGCGGCGACCAGCGGCCGCACCTCTTCGCCGGCACGGGCGGGAACCTCCTCGAGGGCGTCACCGATGCGGCGACCCAGGTCGACCTCGTGCACCACCCGGCGCAGCTCGGCGGCGAGGGGACCGGGGACACGACGGGCGACCGATGCCACCGCCAGGGGAACGGTGAGCCCGGCACCCACGGCAAGCACGAACAGGTCGGCCACCTCGGGGAGATGACCCAGGAGCTCTGCCCGCCGCCGCCGTCGCTGGCGGCGGGCGGCCACGGCCGGGAGGCCCCATACCATCGCACCGACCGCCGGCGCCGCCAGGGGCAGGATCACCCCGGTGGCGGCGGTGGCCGCCACCGCACGGCCGAGCCGCACCGCCGCCCCGGGGGAGGCGGGGCGATGGCAGACCCGCAGCAGGGCCCGGCCCAACGCCGCCACGGGGGAGGCGTCGACACGGCGGCACTGCTCGACAGCGGACGGGCCTGGGCCGCCGGCGCCGAGCGCCCGAGCTCGATGCGCCCTCGGTCGGCGTCGCCAGGCGGCGACCAGCACCACCCCGCCCCAGCCGGCGCCGAGCGCCACGTCAATCACCGCGCGCCCTCACGATTCGACCCGGGACAACCGGTGCATCCACAGCGCGGCCACGGCGTCGAGAGCGAGACCGGCGGCCAGGCAGGCCAGGCCCAGGGGGGTGCCGAAGAATGCGGCGGTGCGGTCGTCGGTAGCAGCCGCCAGGGTCGAGAAAGCCAGCGGCGCCAGCACGATGACCACGGCGGAGAGGCGAGCCTGCGCCGACAGCGCCCGTACCTCCCCCGCCACGGCCGACCGGGCCCGCAGAGTGGCGGCCACGCCGTCGAGGGCGCGAGCGTGGGCGCCGCCGGCCTCGGCCCCCAGCGCCAGCGCGGACACCGCCAGGCGCACCCCTGGCAGCGGGCGCCGTCGACCCCATCGGTCGAGGGCGGTGACCAACGACACGCCGGCGGCGACCTCCGCGGTCACCAGGCGCAGATCGCGGCCGAGCAGGCCCGGAGCGGCGGCGGTCTCCTCCACCGCCTGGCGCAGGGATGCCCCGCTGCGCAGGCTGCGGGCCATCGCCTCGAGCAGCTCAGGCAGCGCACCCTCGAGCAGACGGTCGGCCCGACCCGAACAGGCGAACAGCGCCGCCGGCGGTCCGGTGACCGACGCCACCGCGGCGACCGCGGCGAGGCCCGGGCCCCCGGCCAGCGCCGCCAGCGCGGTCGCCCCGGCGCCGGCCAGCAGCCACGCCCTCCACGCCGAGGACGCGTCGGCGACCACGCCCGCCGCCATCAGCGACCGGCCGAGCCAGGCCGGCGGTGGCGGCAGCCACACCGGCAGGCCACTCGCCACGGGCGCCGCCACCGGCACGCCGGCCGCCAGACGGCGCACCACCAGCGATCGCCGGCCCGTCCCCACGGCCGCGCCCGCCGCCAGCGCCGAGGTCAGCACGAGCAGGCCGGCGACCAGGGGAGCTGCGGGGCTCATGAACACGCTCCGCCGGCATCGTCGTCGACCCACGCCGGGTCGGGGGCGGTGGCGCCGGGCGCCCGTGGCGGCCGGCGGGGAAGGGCATACAGCCCAGCGGGCCCCCCGAGTGGCCGCACGCCGCTGGCAGCTTCACCGTGGGCGCCACTGGCCGCCGCTGCTCCCGGCGGCAACACCTCGGCCAGCTCGACGACGCGCCGGCCTCCATCGGTCCGGCGGGCCACCTGCACCACCAGGTCGACCGCGGCGTGGAGCTGATCGCGCACCGCCGCCAGCGGCAACGCCACCGACCCGGTGAGCACCATGGTCTCCAGCCGGCGCAGGGCGTCGGCGGCGCTGTTGGCGTGGCAGGTGGACAACGAGCCTTCGTGGCCCGTGTTCATGGCCTGGAGCATGTCGAGTGCCTCGGGCCCCCGGACCTCGCCCACGATGATGCGGTCGGGGCGCATGCGCAGGGCATTGCGCACGAGTTGGCGCAGGGACACGGCACCGACCCCCTCGGCATTGGCCGGCCGAGCCTCGAGGCGCACGACGTGGTCACCGGGCAAGCGCAGCTCGGCGGCGTCCTCGACTGTGATCACGCGCTCGCCGGACGGGATCTCGGCGGCGAGGGCGTTGAGCAACGTGGTCTTGCCGGCACCGGTGCCCCCGGAAACCACGACGTTGGCCTGGGACCGCACCGCCCAGCCCAGCAGCTCGGCGACACCCGGCGGGCAGAACTGCTCCAGAGGGAGGCGCCGCGTCCCGAAGCGGCGGATGGTGAGACAGGGCCCGTCGACCGAGAGGGGAGGGACCACCGCGTTCACCCGGGACCCATCGGGCAGGCGGGCGTCGACCAGCGGGGAGGAGCGGTCGATGCGCAGCCCGAGGGGTCCGACGACCCGCTCGATGAGCTGCTCGACGGTAGAGGCGGTGAGCTCGAGGCCGACCCGCTCCACCCGCCCCGACCGCTCGACCCACACCGGCCCCGACCCGTTGACCATCACCTCGGTGACCTCGGGATCGGCCAGCAGGGGCTCGAGCGGCCCGAGGCCGCAGGCGCGAGCGGTCACGCCGTCGATCAGGCGGGCGAGGCGCTCGCCACCCAGCAGCGGCGCCTCGGACCGGGCCAGGTGCTGCACCCGCTGGCGCAGCGCCGCCGGCCCTTCGGGGGCGGGATCCCCCGTCGCCAGCAGCAACTGGTGCACGCGGTCCTCCAGGCCCATGGGGAGGTCCGCCTCGGACTCAAGCGGCACGGCGCAGCGACCGCTCGAGGCCACGGGGCAGACGGGCCGGCAGCACGCCGGCGTCGACCGCCCGAGCGACCGCCGGGTCGACACCGACGACGGCCCGGACGGGCACACCCAGCACGTCTTCGACGTCGCTCCGGCCGAGGGCCCGACCCGGCTCGCTGACCAGGATCACCCCCGAAGGGCGAACCGGCGCCTGCAGCGCCCGCCGTAGCGAGAGGTAGCAGGGGCGCAGCACCAGCAGGGAGGCCGAGGCGGCCGCCGCCACCGCCAAGCCGGCGTCGTACGGACCGCAACCGCAGTCGGCCACCACGGGACGGGGATCCGAGGCGAGCAGGGCGGCGAGTACCTCGGCCCGGCCAGGGGCGCTCGGCACCGGCGAGGCGCCGGCAGCGAGGACGCGCAGCCCGCCGGGGCCGCTCAGCTCGAGGCGGGACAGGGCGTCGGCAGGGACCGTGTCACCCGACGCCAGCCACTCGGCCAGGCCCGGCCCCGAGGGCTCGGGCAGGCCGGCAACGGCGGGGACGTCACCGCCGAGATCGGCGAGCAGGACCCCCGAGGGGGACGAACGGGTGAGCACGGCGGCGAGGGCGACCGACACCACCGTGGTGCCGCTGCCCCCCTTGACCGACCAGCAGGCGATGAGCACATCCACTCCTCGTAGCGCGCGACGACGCTTCTGAGGGGGAGTGGCACGGGCACCCTAAACGCCGAAGACAGCGCTGCGCAAGGAGATCCTCGGAAAGGCATGTCGTGCCGCAGCACGCCATGCAGGCCAGCTTGGGCCTTAGGTGTCCTTGAGCTTCCGGGCGGCCACGGTGCCCAGGGCGACGAGCACGATCAGGATCAGGAGCTTCTTCATGGGCGCACCCTAGTGAGTGACGCCGCCCACCCGACCACGGTGGAGCCGTGGCCCCGGCGAGGCCACCCCGGCGCCACCCCCTAGAGTGGCGGGCGGAGGTGTCTGGGTACCTGGTGGGCTCCCCCGCCTTCAAAGCCGATCGAGGCGCTCATCCACAGCAGGGACTTTGCGCAAAAGCCCAGCTCACAGTCGCTTTTCCGTGCCGGTCCGTATCGTTCAGTGTCGCTGAATCTCCGCACGCTCGCGGAGTTTTCGCGGAGTAGCGGGCGGGAGCTCGCAAGGTCGAGGCCCCCGGGCACGGGTCGTCGTGTGTCGCTGCTCAGCCGCCTGTCGTGCCCGTCGGGACGAGCAGTTCCGTCGCTGGCTCGAGCGATGACGAGGCGCTGCCGCCTCCCCGGACCATGGCGGGCAGGGTGCGGGCCAGGATGGCCAGGTCGCGGCCGAAGCTGAGGTGCTGGGCGTAGTCCACGTCGAGCGCCACCCGCTGGTCGTAGGCCAAGCGGTTGCGCCCGCTCACCTGCCACAGCCCGGTCATGCCCGGGCGCACCGCCTCGTAGTGGCAGCGGTGGCCGCCGTAGCGGGCGAGCTCGGTATGCGGAACCGGGCGGGGGCCCACCAGGCTCATCTGGCCGCGCAGCACGTTCCACAGCTGGGGCAACTCGTCGAGGTCCAAGCGCCGCAGCACCGCCCCCACCCTCGTCACCCGGGGGTCGGCGCCGAGAGGGAGCTTGTAGCCGTAGGCCACGTAGCTGGCGTGCAGGTCGGGCACCGCCCGCAGCTGGCGCTCGGCGTGGCGGTGCATGGTGCGGAACTTGACCACGTCGAACTCCACGCCGCCCCGGCCCACCCGGCGCTGGCGGAACAGCACCGGCCCGGGCGAGGTGAGGCCCACGGCCAGGGCCAGGACTCCCAGCAGCGGGCCCAGCACCACCAACAACACGGCCGCTCCCACCGCATCCAGGGCCCGCTTGGCCGGTGGCGGGCGCACCTCGGCCGAGGTGCTCAGTGCCGACACCGGCGCCCACAGCTGGGAGGCCTGGTCCACCATGGACATCGGTCGCTGCCTCTTTGGGCCTAGAAGAAGACCCGGTAGATGGCCTGGGGCAACGGCAGGGGGATGTCACCCTTGACGCCGAGGAACACCGTGGGCTGGTTCTGGACGTACCAGCCGCCCACCGACGGTCGCCAGATGGCTCGATCGGTGGTGGCGTTGCCGTCGTAGTCACCGGGCACGGGGACATCGCTGTTGAGGCCCAGGAACACGGTGGGCTGACCCTGGATGTACCAGCCGCCCACCGAGCGTCGGTAGATGCCCCGGTCGGTGGTGCCGTTGCCGTCGTAGTCACCGGGCACGGGGATGTCGCTGGCGTTGCCCATGTACCCCGTGGGCTGGTTGTGCACGTACCAGGCCCCGTTGCGGTACACGGCCCGATCGGTGGTGCCGTCGCCGTTGTAGTCGCCGGGCACGGGAATGTCGCCGGCGGCACCGAGGAACACGGTGGACTGGCCGTGCACGTACCAGGCGCCCTTGCGGAACACCGAGCGGTCGCTGTCACCGTCGCCGTCGAAGTCGACCACCGGGGTCCGCACAGCCGGGGGTACGGTGGTGGTCGTAGTGCTGGTGGTGGTGGTAGTGGTGGGGTCGGGGATGGCACCGGTGGTGAGG
>DASZDK010000063.1:0-79585 GCA_035942035.1 Acidimicrobiales bacterium | reverse complement strand
GAGGAGGACGGCACCCATGCCTTCTCCACCACCAACGAGGAGCACAACCGGCGCATCGCCGAGGCCAAGGCCAAGGGCGTGAACCCGTGAGCAGGGCACCGGTCGTGCCCGGATGACGACGTGGCGACCGGGCGGGTCCACCCGCCTGGCGGGAGTGATCGGCGACCCGGTGCGGCACTCGCTGTCGCCGGCCATCCACAACGCTGCCTTCCGGGCCACGGGGCTCGACTGGGTGTACCTCGCCTTCGAGGTGCCGGCCGGTGAGGCGGCGGCAGCGGTGGGGGCCATGCGGTCGCTGGGGCTCGCGGGCCTCAACGTCACCATGCCCCACAAGGCCGGCGTGGCCCAGGCCGTCGACCGGCTCTCGCCGGTGGCGGCGGAGCTGGGTGCGGTCAACACCGTGGCGCGGGAGGGTGAGGCTCTGGTCGGGCACAACACCGACGGGGACGGCTTCGTGGCGTCGCTGCGGGCCGAGCACGGCTTCGACCCCGCCAGCCGACGGTGCCTGGTGCTGGGTGCCGGCGGCACGGCCCGAGCCGTGGTGCGAGCCCTGGGGGCGGCCGGCGCCGCCGAGGTCACCGTGGTCGCCCGCCGCGCCGAGCAGGCGGCGATCGCCGCCGCTCTCGCCGGGCGCGCCGGTCGGGCGGGCGGGGTGGCCGACGCCGAGGGGGCCGACCTGGTGGTGAACACCACGCCGGTGTCCGACGAGTTGCCCCTGGGGCTGGAGCCGTCCTGGCTGGGGCCGCGCCAGGTGGTGGTCGACGTGGTCTACCAGCCCCGGGTCACGGCCCTGCTGCTGGCTGCCGGCGGCCAGGGCGCGGCCACGGCCAACGGGGTGGGCATGCTGGTCCACCAGGCAGCGCTGGCCTTCGAGCTGTGGACCGGGCGGCCGGCTCCCGTGACGCAGATGAAGAAGGCGGTGGCGGCTGAGCTGGTCGGGCGGTGAAGTGGTCGTAGCGCAAGCTCGAGGCCTGGCCCACCAGCATCTCCTCGTCGTCGGTCAGCGCAGCGTCGGTGGCCGGCGTGCGCACCGGCACCAGCGCCGCCACCTAGCCTCGCCCACCTCAGGCCAGCCAGGCACGCTCGGTCGCCGGCAGGTGGCGCAGCACCCGGCCCAGCCGAACCCGGCGCCGGGCGGCCTGCCGCGGCAACCGGCAGCGCCCAGTGAGCCACGCCGCCGCCGAACGGGCTCCGTCGGCGTCCCACTCCCGGCGGGCGTCGAAGCTGGCCACCGCCCGGGTGGTGGCCGCCTCCAGGCAGGACAGGCACCGGTGCAGCTCGACGATCGACTCGCCATCCGGCAGCGCCGCCGGATCGGTGCCGCACACCTGGTCCAGAGCCGACTTCAGGTCATCCAGCACCATGCCGCTATCGGACGTGTTCGAATACCGGCGCAAGCAGAACCTGCTCTCTCACAGTCCTTTCTGCTCAGAAGCTGACGATCGAAGATTCCTCAGACGAGCATGTCGATTCCGCCCACCCCGTTCGTGGTGAAGGTGAGCGGTGCACACGGCACCGCCGACCGACATCCGAACGACACAAAGACACAAAGACACAGGAGGAAACTCTGATGGCTCAGTACCTGCTCTCGGTATGGCATGACGACGAGTACGAGTTGGACTTCAGCACGCCCGAGGCCCAGAGGATGGTCGGCCAGGTCGGTGCCCTCAACGCCAAGCTGGAGGAGGCGGGCGCCTGGGTCTTCGGCGCCGGCCTGCAGCCCGCCTCCTCGGCAACGGTCATCCGGCCCGGCAGCGGCAGCGTGTCGATCACCGATGGCCCCTACGCCGAGACCAAGGAGCAGATGGGAGGGTTCTGGGTCATCGAGGCCCCGCACCTCGATGCGGCCCTGGACTGGGCCCGGCAAGCGGCGACCGCCACCGAGGGGCCGGTGGAGCTGCGCCCCATGCAGGGTGAATGACGAGCTGGCCGCCCTCTACCGCCGGGAGGTGGGGCGCTGTACCGCCACCCTGGTCCGCGTCCTCGGCGACCTCGACCTGGCGGAGGACGCCGTCGCCGAGGCGTTCGCCATCGCCGCCGAACGATGGCCGGTCACGGGCATCCCCCCGAACCCCGGTGGCTGGATCACCACCACGGCCCGCAACCGGGCCATTGACCGGCTCCGCCGGGAGGCGACCAGAGCCGACCGCCACCTCGCCGCCTCCCGACTTCACCACGACGAAATGAGGCCCGACGATCGACCCGAGCTGGATGGCCAGGACGACTTCGTCGACGTGGTCGCCGACGACCAGCTCCGCCTGATGTTCCTGTGCTGCCACCCCGCCCTCGGCCCCGACGCCCAGGTCGCCCTGACCCTCCGCTTGCTCGGTGGGCTGGAGGTCCCCGAGATCGCCCGCGCCTTCCTGGTGCCCGAAGCGACCATGGCCCAGCGCCTGGTGCGGGCCAAGCGCAAGTTGCGGGACAACCACGCCCCCTTCCGCATCCCCCACGCCGGCGAGCTGCCCGACCGCCTGCACGCCGTGCTCAACGCCATCGCCCTCGTCTTCACCGAGGGCCACACCGCCACCTCCGGTGGCGGCCTGGTGCGCACCGACCTCGGCGCCGAGGCCATCCGGCTCGGTCGGGTCCTGGTGGAGCTGATGCCGGACGAACCAGAGGTGCTCGGGCTGCTCGCGCTCATGGTCCTGACCGACGCCCGCCGACCGGCCCGGGTCGCCGCCGACGGCTCGATGGTGCGCCTCGCCGACCAGGACCGGTCACGGTGGGACCTCGACCTCATCGCCGAGGGCCATGCGCTGGTCCGTGTCTGCCTGCGTCGCAACCAACCCGGCCCGTTCCAGGTCCAGGCCGCCATCGCCGCCGTCCACGCCGACGCGCCCACGACCGATGTCACCGACTGGTCAGAGGTCGTCGCGCTCTACGACCAGCTTCACGCCCTGCGGCCCAATGCCGTCGTGGCCCTCAACCGCGCCGTCGCCATCGCCGAGCTCCACGGCCCGCACGCCGGGCTCACCGCCCTCGACACCGTCGACCACGGCGTGCTCGACGGCTACCAGCCCTACCATGCCGCCCACGCCGACCTCCTCGCCCGCGCCGGCCGCACCGCAGAGGCCATCGCCGCCTACGACCGGGCCCTGGAGCTCACCGCCAACGCCGTCGAGCGACGCTTCCTCAGCGACCAGCGGGACCGCGCCGCCGAGTAGACCATCGGGCCACGACCCCCCGAGGAGCGGACGTCGACCACCGACGACTCATCGTCCCGTCGTACTCCAGTGCCAGGGCTCGGAGGGCAGGTTGAAGAAGCCGTAGGCGCCGGCGTGGGCCGAGAGCCACTGGAAGCACGGGGTGACCGGGGCGCAGTCGGCGAAGTCGATGGCCAGCCCGTGCTCGTGCATGGAGGTGCCGGGGCGGGCCGTCGGTGGCGAGCACGCCGATGATGGCGCGTGGTGGATGGCGTACTCGGTGCCGCCGCAGTGCGCCCGGCGCAGCTCGATCTGGTGGGCGGGGTGGCGGTGTCCGGAGCCGGTGAGCACGATGCCGTCGGCCTCGGCGGCGGCGAGCAGGGCCTCCAGGGCACCGGCGATGTTGGTGTCGACGACGATCCCCCGGACGCTGCTCAGCGGGTCGGCTGGCGGCTCGGCCCGGCCCAGGCCGGGGCCGTCGGCGCCGCTGGCGGCGAGGACGGAGATCCCGAGGAGCGCCAGGGTGAGTGGGATCGCCAGCAGGGCGACCATGGCCGGTGCGGCCGGCGGGGCACCGGCGCCCACCAGCTCGGCGTAGAGCCGAGGCACAGGCGTCGGTTCGGCCATCCGCGGACCCTAGACCGTGGGTATCAGCGGAACCAGCACTACTACCCCATACCCGAGGCGCCCAAACCAAGTCTTCGGGCACGGTGGGTGATGGCGCGGTCGCTCCATGGTGCCGTACCGGTCGGCCCTGATGCTGGCAGCATGACCGGCGGTGAGCGTCTTCCTCGTCGTGGCCTGTGCCCTGGCCGGCCTGGTCGCCGGCTCCCTGCTGACCGTGGTGGTCGAGCTGGTGCCCCGGCGGGAGGCGGTGGCGCCGGCGCTCAAGCGCCTGCTCCGGCGAGGAGGGCTGCCACCGCGCTCGCAGCGTCCCAGCTCGCCGGCGGTACCGGTGGCCACCGCGGTGCTCTTCGCCGCCGCTGCCCTGCGCTTCGGCGCCGACTGGGTGTTGCCCGGCTTCCTGGTCTTCTTCGCCGCCCTGCTGGCCGTGGCGGTCATCGACCTGGAGCACTACATCGTGCCCAACCGGATCATCGCCTGGACACTGGTCGCATCCGTGCCCCTGCTCGCCGCCGTCGCCCTGCTCGACGATCGGTGGGCTTCCCTGGGCCGGGCGGTGCTCGGCGCCGTGGCCGCCGGTGCCGGCCTGCTGGTGATCAACCTAATCTCCCCCCGGGGCATGGGCATGGGCGACGTCAAGCTTTCGCTGGTGCTGGGCCTCTACCTGGGCTGGCTCGGCTGGGCCCACGTGGTGCTCGGGCTGTTCCTCGGGTTCCTGCTCGGGGCCGTGGGCGGCGTGGTGCTGATCGCCCTCGGCGTGCGCAAGCGCACCGACCACGTGCCCTTCGCTCCCTTCCTCGCCGGCGGGGCGGTGCTGGCCGTGCTGGTGGGCCGCCCCATCCTCACCTGGTACCTCGGCTGACCGTCGGAGGGGCCGCAGTAGCCTCCACGCCGTGCTCCGCTTCCTGACCGCCGGCGAGTCCCACGGCCAAGGCCTCGTCGCCGTGGCCGAGGGCCTGCCCGCCGGGCTGGAGGTGAACCTCGGAGAGATTCAGGCCGAGCTGGGCCGCCGGCGGCTCGGCTACGGGCGGGGGCCCCGCATGCGCTTCGAGGCCGACGAGCTCACGCTGCTGGGGGGCATTCGCCACGGCCGCACGCTGGGGTCGCCGGTGGCCATCGTCATCGGGAACTCCGAGTGGAAGCGCTCCGACCGCTGGCACGAGGAGATGTCGCCGGCGCCGGGGCGCACGGCGGCGCCGCTCACGCAGCCTCGCCCGGGTCACGCCGACCTGGCCGGCATGCAGAAGTACGGCTTCACCGACGCCCGCGACGTGCTCGAGCGGGCGTCGGCCCGGGAGACCGCCGCACGCGTCGCCCTCGGGTCGCTGGCCAAGGCGCTGCTGGCCCGGGTCGGCGTGTCGGTGGTCAGCCACGTCCTGCGCATCGGCGCCGCCGAGGCGACGTCGGGGGCACGGCCCTCGCCCGCCGATCTGGAGCGGGTCGACTCCTCCGAGGTGCGCTGCTTCGAGCCGGAGGCCGAGGCGGCCATGGTCACCGAGATCAAGGCCGCCGCCGCCGACGGCGACTCCCTCGGGGGCGTGGCCGAGGTGCTGGCCTACGGGGTGCCCGTGGGCCTCGGGAGCCACGTCCACTGGGACCGCAAGCTCGACGGGCTGCTCGCCCACGCGCTGATGAGCATCCACGCCGTCAAGGGAGTGGAGATCGGCGACGGGTTCGAGGTCGCCGGCCGGCGGGGCTCGGCCGCCCACGACCCCATCTTCTGGGACGCTGACGCCGGCGCCTACCGGCGGGGCTCCACCCTGGCCGGGGGCGTCGAGGGGGGAATCTCGACCGGCGAGCTCCTGGTGGCCCGTGTCGCCATGAAGCCGCTGGCCACGCTCAACCGCCCGGTGCTGGCCACCGTCGACACCGAGACGAAAGAGGCGACGGTGTCGTTCAAGGAGCGCACCGACGTCACCGCCGTGCCGGCCATGGGCGTCATCGCCGAGTCCATGGTCGCCCTCGTGCTGGCCAACGAGCTCCTGCGCAAGTTCGGCGGCGACTCCGTGGAGGAGGTGGTGCGCAACCATGACGCCTTCGTCGCCGGCCTCTGAACCGGCATCCGGTGGCCGCCATCTGGTCCTGGTGGGGCTGATGGGAGCGGGCAAGACCAGCGTCGGGCGGCGGGTGGCGCGCCGGCTGGGATGGGAGCTGCTGGACAGTGACGACCAAGTCGAGGCCCGCACCGGGCGGACGGTGCGGGAGATCTTCGAGTCCGACGGCGAGGCCGCCTTTCGGGTGCTCGAGGCGGAGGCGCTGGCCGCCGCCCTCGACCGGCCCGAGCCGGTGGTGGTGGCCGCCGCCGGCGGGGTGGTGCTGAACCCGGACAACCGGCGCCGGCTGCGCCAGGCGGGCACGGTGGTGTGGCTGCACGCCGACCCGGCGGTGCTGGCTGGGCGGGTGGGCAGCAGCGACCACCGCCCGCTGCTGGGCGACGACCCTGCCGGCGTGCTGGCCCGCATGGAGGAGGAGCGAGCTGCGCTGTACCGGGAGGTGTCCGACCACGTGCTCGACGTGGGCACGCAGAGCCCGGACGAGGTGGCCGAGACGGTGCTGGCGCTGGTGCACCGGTGAGCGCGGACCTCCTGGTGGTGCACGTGCCGCTGGGGGAGCGGGCCTACGACGTCCTGGTCGGCCCCGGCGCCCGTGACCGGCTGGCTCAGGTGCTGCCACCCGGCGCCCGTCGGTCGGCGGTGGTCACCTCGGCCGGCGTGGGCGTCGAGGTCGACCCCGGGCGCGAGCACCGGGTCTTCCTCATGGGCGAGGGCGAGCAGGCCAAGAGCCTGGCCACCGTCGAGCACCTGTGCCGATCGTTCGCCTCCTGGGGCCTCACCCGGGGCGACGTGGTCGTGGCCGTCGGGGGCGGGCTGGTCACCGACACCGCCGGCTTCGCCGCCGCCGTGTACCACCGCGGGGTGCCGGTCGTGCACGTCGCCACCACCCTGCTCGGCCAGGTCGACGCCGCCATCGGTGGCAAGACCGGGGTCAACCTGCCCGAGGGCAAGAACCTGGTGGGGGCGTTCTGGCAGCCGGCGGCGGTGCTGTGCGACACCGACGTGCTCGCCACCCTGCCCGAGCGGGAGCGGCGCAGCGGCCTGGGGGAGATGGCCAAGTACCGGTTCCTCGGGGTCGAGGACCTGCTCCGACTGCCGCTCCCGGAGCAGGTGGCGGCGTGCGTGCGGGTGAAGGCCGAGGTGGTGTCGTCCGACGAGCGGGAAGGAGCGTCGGGCCGACGGGCCACGCTCAACTACGGCCACACCCTGGCCCACGCCCTGGAGACCGCCGGCGGCTACGGGCTGCGCCACGGCGAGGCGGTGGCGGTGGGCCTGGTCTTCGCCGCCGAGCTGGCGCAGCGCCTGGGCCGCATCGACGACCGCCGGGTGGCCGAGCACCGGGAGGTCGTCGAGGCCTACGGCCTGCCCACCACCCTGCCAGCGGGGACCGACAAGGAGGAGGTGGTGCGCCTGTTCGCCCGGGACAAGAAGGCGGTGGAGGGCGTGACCTTCGTCCTCGATGGTCCCGCCGGCGTGGAGCTGGTGCCGGGCGTGCCGGCGCCGGCCGTCGACGCCGCCCTGGAGGCCATCTCGTGAGCGCCAGCCCCACCCCGTCCGGGGACCGCCCCGTCGTGCTGTTGCTGCACGGGCCCAACCTCAACCTGCTGGGTGAGCGAGAGCCCGAGGTGTACGGCACCGAGACCCTCGACGACCACGTGCAGGCGGCGAGGGACGCGGCCGAGGCCGCCGGGCTCGACCTCGAGCACCTCCAGTCGAACGCCGAGGCTGACCTGGTCGAGGCCATCCACGGTGCCCGGGGACGCTGCGCGGCGATCATCGTCAACCCCGGCGCCCTCACCCACTACGCCTGGTCGCTGCACGACGCCCTCGCCGCCTTCGAGGGCGTCACCGTGGAGCTGCACCTGTCCAATCCCAACGCCCGCGAGCCCTGGCGCCACACCTCGGTGGTGGCGCCGGTGGCCACCGGTTCGATCTCCGGGTTCGGTGGGCACGGCTATGCCCTGGCCGTCGACGCGGTGAGGAGGCTCTTGAAGCGATGACCACGATCACGACGCCGGCGGTGGGGATGCCGCCCATGGACGTTGCCGCCCGGGCCCGGCGGCTGCGGGAGCGACTGCCGGAGGCGGGCTGCGACGCCTTGTTGGTGACCGAGCTGGCCAACCTTCGCTACCTGACCGGGTTCACCGGTTCGGCGGGCCTGCTCCTCGTGCTGCCCGACGAGCTGTTGCTGGTCACCGACGGGCGCTACCGCGACCAGGCCGCCGAGCAACTGAGCGCGGCGGGGGTGGACGCTGAGCTCCAGATCGGCCTGACCAGCGGCGCCCAGCAGGAGACGGTGTCGGCTGCCGCCACCGGCGTGCGCCGGCTGGGACTGGAGGCCGCCCACGTGAGCTGGGCGGCACAACGGCGCTATGCCGTCGAGTGGTTCCCCGACGCCGAGCTGGTACCGACCGAGTCGCTGGTGGAGAACCTGCGCCAAGTGAAGGACGACGGCGAGGTGGCCCGCATGGCCGCCGCCGCCGCCATCGCCGACGCCGCCCTCGCCGCCGTACGGCACCGGCTGGGCGAGGGCCCGACCGAGGCCGAGTTCGCCCTCGAGCTCGACACCGAGGTGCGCCGGCTCGGCGCCGAGGGAGCGAGCTTCGAGACCATCGTTGCCGGGGGGCCCAACGGCGCCAAGCCCCACGCCCGTCCCGGTCCCCGCCGCATCGTCGACGGCGACCTGGTCGTCATCGACTTCGGCGCCACCGTCGACGGCTACCGCTCCGACATGACGCGCACCACCATGGTGGGCGCGCCCACGCCCACCCAGCAGCGCATGCTCGAGGTGGTGGCCGAGAGCCAGGCGGCCGGGGTCCGCTCGGTCGTCGCCGGCGTCGAGTGCGCCCAGGTCGACCGTGCCTGCCGCGACGTCATCGACCAAGCGGGATGGGCCGACGCCTTCCTGCACAGCACCGGCCACGGGGTGGGCCTCGACATCCACGAGGAGCCCCGGGTTTCGGCGGGCTCCACTGCTACCCTGGTGCCCGGCCACGTCGTGACCGTGGAGCCCGGCGTCTACCTCCCCGAGCACGGGGGCGTGCGCATCGAGGACACCGTCGTGGTCACCGCCGACGGCTGCCGCCTGCTGACCCTCGCGCCCAAGGATCCCGAACTGCCATGAGCATCACCACCAACGACCTCAAGACGGGGATGACCCTCGACCTGCCCGAGGGCCTGTTCCAGGTCGTCGACTTCCAACACGTGAAGCCGGGCAAGGGGGGTGCCTTCGTTCGCACCACCCTCAAGAACACCCGCACCGGGGCGGTGGTGGACCGCACCTTCCGCGCCGCCGAGAAGGTCGAGCGGGCGGTCATCGACAAGCGCGAGATGCAGTACCTCTACCGCGAGGGCGACGACCTGGTGTTCATGGACAACGCCTCCTACGACCAGATGACCGTGCCCCCCAGCGCCCTGGAGGGCGCGGCCGAGTACCTGGTCGAGGGGTCCAACGTCGTGCTGCAGATGTACGGCACCGAGATCGTCGGTGTCGACCTGCCCGCCGCCGTCGAGCTGGCCGTCACCGACACCGAGCCCGGCTTTCAAGGCGACCGCGTGTCCGGTGGCCGCAAGCCGGCCACGCTCGAGACAGGCCTCACCGTCAACGTGCCCCTGTTCGTCAACCCCGGTGACCGCATCAAGGTGGACACCCGCAGCGGTCAGTACCTGACCCGTGCCTGAAGCCCGGGCCCGCCGGCGACCGTCCCCGGACGGCCTCGGCTCTCGCCGGCGAGAGGCCCGGGAGCGGGCGCTCTCGCTGCTCTACGAGGCCGACGCCAAGGACTGCGAGCCCGGAGCCGTGCTCCGGTCGCTGCCGGTGCCGCCCGACGCCTTCGCCGCCGACGTCGTGGCCGGCGTGGCCGAGCACCGGTCCGAGCTCGACGCCCTCATCACCGGCCACGCCCGGGGGTGGACCATCGAGCGCATGCCCGTGCTCGACCGCACCCTGCTGCGCATGGCCCTCTACGAGCTGAGCCACCGCCCCGACGTGCCCACCGGCGTGGTCATCTCCGAGGCGGTGGAGCTGGCCAAGCGCTACTCGACCGACGACTCCGGCCGCTTCGTCAACGGCATGCTGGGCAAGATCGCGCCGAGCCTGCGGCCCCCCTCCGGGCACGAGCCCGGGGACGCGCCGGAGGCCGCCGGGGAGCCCGCCGGCTGTTAACCTCGGGCTCTGACCGTGAAGCGGGTCCCGTGAGGCCCGTACGGACAGGAGACGCAGTGGCCGAACGTGAGCGCAAGATCACGCCCCCCTACGGGGGCGTTTTTGTTGCCCGGAGCCGGGTCATGGACGCCGACGACGTGCGCCGGGCCCTCACCCGCATCGCCCACGAGGTCATCGAGCGCAACGCCGGCCTCGACGACGTGGTGGTGATCGGCCTGCAGACGGGCGGGGTGCCCCTGGCCCAGGCGCTGGTCGACATCTTCCGCTCCATCGAGGGCGTCGACGTTCCCTTGGGAACCCTCGACGTGGCCTTCTACCGCGACGACATCGGGCTGCGCCCGGTCATGCCCGAGGCGGTGACCTCCATCCCCGGCGAGCTGCCGGGCCGCACCGTGGTGTTGGTCGACGACGTGCTGTTCACCGGGCGCACCATCCGCGCCGCCCTCAACGCCCTCAGCGACCACGGGCGTCCCCGCGCCGTGCAGCTGGCGGTCATGGTCGACCGCGGCCACCGGGAGCTCCCCATCCGCCCGGACTACGTCGGGAAGAACCTGCCGACGCGGCGGGACGAGGCGGTGGACGTCCACGCCGACGGCGTCGACCTGGGCGACCTCGTGCGCCGGCCATGAAGCACCTGCTGTCGGTCGCCGATCTCGGCCGGGACGGCATCGAGGAGGTGCTCGACCTCACCGACTCGTTCGTGGAGGTCAGCGCCCGGGCCATCCCCAAGGTGCCGGCGCTGCGGGGCCGCACGGTCGTCTCGCTGTTCTACGAGGATTCCACCCGCACCCGGCTGTCGTTCGAGGCGGCGGCCAAGCGCCTCTCGGCCGACACCATGAACTTCAGCGTGGGGACCTCGGCGGTGGGCAAGGGGGAGTCGCTTCGCGACACGGTGCTGACCATCGAGGCCATGGGCGTCGACGCCATCGTCGTGCGCCACGGGTCCTCGGGAGTGCCGTGGCAGGTGGCGCGCTGGGTCGACGCCAGCGTGGTCAACGCCGGCGACGGTTGGCACGAGCACCCCACCCAGGCCCTGCTCGACTGCTACACGCTCCGCGAGCGACTGGGGACCCTCGACCAGCGCCACATCGCCATCGTCGGCGACGTCAAGCACAGCCGTGTGGCCCGCTCCGACGTCCTCGCCTACACCGCTCTGGGCGCCTCGGTCACCCTCGTGGCCCCGCCGACCCTGCTGCCGCCCAGCCTGGAGGGCTGGCCGGTGGAGGTCAGCCACGATCTCGACGGGGTGCTGCGCAAGGTCGATGCCGTGGAGCTGCTGCGCATGCAGAGCGAGCGCCAGACCGAGGCGCTGGTGCCCAGCCTGCGGGAGTACACGGCCACGTACGGTCTCACGCGGGAGCGCGCCCGCCTGTTGCCCGCCGAGGCCGTCATCATGCACCCGGGCCCGATGAACCGGGGGGTGGAGATCGCCGCCGACGTGGCCGACCTGCCCCGCTCGGTCGTCACCCGCCAGGTGGCCAACGGCGTGGCCGTGCGCATGGCCGTGCTCTTCCTCCTGCTGGGCTCGGGGACGGCGTGAACGGCGCGGTGGTGCTGCGGGGCGGGACGGTCGTCGACGAGACCGGCTCCCGGCGGGCCGACGTGGTCGTCGCCGAGGGGCTCGTCGCCGCCGTGGGGGCTGGGCTCGAGGTCCCGCGGGGTGCCACGGTGCTCGACGCCGGCGGCTGCGTGGTGGCTCCGGGGTTGGTCGACCTCCACGCCCACCTACGGGAGCCCGGCAACGAGGAGGCCGAGACGATCGAGACGGGCGCCCGCGCCGCCGCCCTGGGTGGCTACACCGCGGTGGTGGCCATGCCCAACACCGAGCCGCCCATCGACTCGGCCGGCGTCGTGCGCGAGGTCCTCGAGCTGGGCACCGGCGCGTGCTGCGAGGTGCGCCCGGCCGGCGCCATCACCCGGGGCCGGGCGGGCACGGCGCTGGCGCCGCTGGCCGAGATGGCGGCGCTCGGGGTCCGGTTGTTCACCGACGACGGGGCCGGCGTGCAGGACAGCCGGCTGATGCGCCGGGCGCTGGAGTACGCGTCGTCCCTCGGGGTCACGCTGGCCCAGCACTGCGAGGACGCCGGCCTGGCGGCCGGCGGCCACATGCACGAGGGGGAGTGGTCGAGCCGCCTCGGCGTTCCCGGCGTGCCGTCGGAGGCCGAGGAGCTGATGGTCGCCCGCGACATCGCCCTGTCCCGCCTGACGGGGGCGCCGGTGCACTTCCTGCACCTCTCCACCACCGGCTCGGTGGCCCTGGTCCGAGCGGCCAAGGCCGATGGCGTCCGAGTGAGCGCCGAGGCTGCTCCCCACCACTTCTGCCTGACGGAAGCGGCGGTGGCGTCGTACGACCCGGTGTTCAAGGTGAACCCCCCGTTGCGCAGCGACGCTGATGTGGCGGCGGTGCGCTCGGGCCTGGCCGATGGCACCATCGACGCCATCGCCACCGACCACGCCCCCCACCCGCCCGAGGCCAAGGAGGCCCCGTTCGACCAGGCACCGCCGGGGATGCTGGGCCTGGAGACGGCGTTGCCGCTGGCGCTGGGGGAGCTGGGCCTGCCCGTCGGCGAGGTGTTGGCACTGCTGTCGTGGCGGCCGGCCGCCATCGCCGGCCTGGCCGGCAGCCACGGTGGCCCCGTCCGTGCCGGCGCACCCGCCAACCTGTGCGTGGTCGACCCCAGCGACACGTGGGTGGTCGACCCGCAGCGGCTGGCCAGTCGAAGCCGCAACACACCCTATGGGGGGCGCACCCTGACCGGCCGTGCTCGCCACACCGTGCTGCGAGGAGAGCCCGTCGTGATCGACGCCCAGGCGCAGCGATAGTGGACCGATGACCGGAGGAGGCGACGTGCAGGACGCACTGCTGGTGTTGGCCGACGGCGAGGTGTTCGAGGGCGAGGCCGTGGGCGCCCAGGTCGAGGCTGCCAGCGGCGAGGTGGTGTTCAATACCGTGCTCACCGGCTACCAGGAGGTCATCACCGACCCCTCCTACGCCGGCCAGATCATCACCTTCACCACTGCCCACATCGGCAACTACGGCGTGACTGGACTCGACGACGAGGCCCGCCGCCCCGCCTGCCGGGGCGTGGTGGTGCGCGACCTGGCCCGCCGCCGGAGCAACTGGCGGGCCGAGGGCGACCTGGACGCCTTCCTCCGCGACGCCGGCGTGCCCGGGATCGCCGGGGTCGACACCCGCCGGCTCACCCGCCACCTGCGCGACCGGGGCGCGCTGGTCGGGGCCTTCGGCACCGCCGACGAGGCGACGCTGCTGGCCGCTGCCCGCTCCGACCCCGGCACCGAGGGCGTCGACCTGGTCCACGCCGTCACCTGCGCCCAGCCCTACGTGACCGGCGACGGGCCCCGGCGGGTGGTGGCCTACGACTTCGGGGTCAAGGCCACCATGTTGCGCCACCTCGGCCGCCTGGCCACGGTGGAGGTGGTGCCGGCGTCCACCCCCGCCGACGACGTCCTGGCCCGGGCCCCGGACGGGGTCTTTCTGTCCAACGGCCCCGGCGACCCTGCCGCCGTGCGGGGCGCCAGTGAGACCGTCGCCGGCCTGCTCGGGCACGTGCCGGTGTTCGGCATCTGCCTCGGCCACCAGCTCCTGGCCACCGCCCTGGGTGGGCAGACCTACAAGCTTCCCTTCGGCCACCACGGGGGCAACCACCCGGTGCGCCGCCTGGCAACCGGAGCGGTGGAGATCACCAGCCAGAACCACAGCTACGCGGTGGCCGACGGCACCGTGGCGGGAGCCGACGTGACCCACGTGAACCTCAACGACGGCGTGGTCGAGGGGCTGTCGTGCCGGGAGGCGCCGGCGTTCAGTGTCCAGTACCACCCCGAGGCCGGGCCCGGCCCCCACGACGCCCGCTACCTGTTCGCCGAGTTCGAGGCGCTGATGGAGAGAGGAGCCTGATGAAGCTGGTCACGCTGCGGAGACCGCCAGGCGGAGCAGCACCCGTCGCTGGTGCAGCTCCGTGCAACGGGCGCCGGCGGATTATCGCCGGCGAAATCTAGATGCCCCGCAGGGACGACATCGAGACCATCCTGCTGATCGGGTCGGGGCCCATCGTCATCGGCCAGGCCAGCGAGTTCGACTACTCGGGCACCCAGGCGTGCCGCATCCTGCGCCAGGAGGGCTACCGGGTCGTCCTCGCCAACTCCAACCCGGCGACGATCATGACCGACCCGGACTTCGCCGACCGCACCTACGTCGAGCCGCTCGACGTCGACGTCATCACCGCCATCATCGAACGGGAGCGCCCGCAGGCGGTGCTGGCCACCCTCGGCGGGCAGACGGCCCTCAACCTGGCCATGCAGCTGGTCGAGCGGGGCACCCTCGATCGCTACGGCATCGAGCTCATCGGGGCCAACGCCGAGGCCATCGCCACCGCCGAGGACCGTGACCGCTTCAAGCAGGCCATGCAGGAGATCGGCCTGGCCGTGCCCCCGTCGGGCGTGGCCCGCACCCTCGACGAGGCCATGGAGGTCATCGAGGAGATCGGGCTTCCGGTGATCGTCCGTCCCGCCTACATCATGGGCGGCAAGGGCGCGGGCATGGCCGCCACCCTCGACGAGTTCCGCCGGGTGGCGGCGGTGGGCATGGAGGCCAGCCCCATCTCCGAGATCCTCGTCGAGCGGTCGGTGGCGGGGTGGAAGGAGTACGAGCTCGAGGTCATGCGCGACCGGGCCGACAACTGCGTGGTCGTGTGCTCCATCGAGAACCTCGACCCGATGGGTGTGCACACCGGCGACTCCATCACCGTGGCGCCGGCCCAGACCCTGTCCGACGTCGAGTACCAGGAGATGCGCGACGCCGCCTTCGCCTGCATCCGCCGGGTGGGCGTGGAGACCGGCGGTTCCAACGTCCAGTTCGCCCTCGACCCGGCCAACGGCGAGATGGTGGTGATCGAGATGAATCCCCGGGTGAGCCGCTCCTCGGCGCTGGCCTCCAAGGCCACCGGGTTCCCCATCGCCAAGATCGCCGCTCGCCTGGCCGTGGGCTACACCCTCGACGAGATCGCCAACGACATCACCGGCAAGACACCGGCCAGCTTCGAGCCGACCATCGACTACGTGGTCACCAAGGTGCCCCGCTGGACCTTCGAGAAGTTCCCCGGGATCCCCGGCGTCCTAGGCACCTCGATGCAGTCGGTGGGCGAGGCCATGGCCATCGGCCGCACCTTCCCCGAGTCGCTGCAGAAGGGCCTGCGCTCGCTCGAGCACGGCCGGCTGGGCCTCAACTGCGATCCTGGCGAGACGGCGGTCGACGACCTCTCCGACGACGAGCTGGTGCAGCGTGCGTCCATCGCCACCCCCGACCGCCCCTTCCACCTCGAGGCCGCCCTGCGCCGGGGCATCTCCCTCGAGCGTGTCCACGCCGCCACCGCCGTCGATCCCTGGTTCCTCGACCAGATCCTCCGCATCGTCGAGGAGCGGACGGCGCTAGCCGAGGTCGGCTTCGAGGCCATGACCCGCCGGCGTTGGCGGCGGGCCAAGCGGCTGGGCTTCGCCGACGCCCAACTGGCGTGGCTGTGGGGTGTCGACGAGGGAACCGTCCGCGCCGCCCGCCTGGCCGCCGGGGTGGCGCCGACCTACAAGACCGTCGACACCTGCGGAGCCGAGTTCGAGGCCACCACGCCGTACCACTACTCGGCGTGGGAGGACGAGGACGAGGTGGAGCCGGGCCGGCGGCCCAAGGTGGTCATCCTCGGCTCGGGGCCCAACCGCATCGGCCAAGGGATCGAGTTCGACTACTGCTGCGTCCACGCCAGCTTCGCCTTGGGCGACGCCGGCTACGAGACCGTCATGGTGAACTGCAACCCGGAGACGGTGTCCACCGACTACGACACCTCTGACCGGCTCTACTTCGAGCCGCTGACCACCGAGGACGTGCTGGCGGTGCTGGACGCCGAAGCCCGCTCCGGCGAGCTGGTCGGGGTGGTGGTCAGCCTCGGTGGGCAGACGCCGCTGAAGCTGGCCGGCGCCGTGCCGGTCGAGCTGGTGCTGGGCACCTCACCCGACGCCATCGACCGGGCCGAGGACCGCGAGCGCTGGAACGCCCTGTGCGCCCGGCTGGAGATCCCCCAGCCGGCGGGCGGGGTGGCCGCCACCTTCGAGCAGGCCGCCGCCGTGGTCGAACGGGTGGGGTACCCGGTGCTGGTCCGGCCGAGCTACGTGCTCGGCGGGCGGGCCATGTCGATCGTCTACGACGACGCCAGCCTGAAGGCGGCCATGGCCGAGCTGGCCGGCTTCGGCTCGCTCGGCCGCGAGGGTGGGCTGTCGGCCGAGCGCCCGGTGCTGATCGACCGCTTCCTCGAGGACGCAGTCGAGGTCGACGTCGACGCGGTGCGCGACGCCACCGGCGAGGTGCTCATCGGCGCGGTGATGGAGCATGTGGAGGAGGCGGGGGTCCACTCGGGCGACAGCGCCTGCGCCATCCCTCCGCCCACCCTGGCTCCGGCGGTGATCGAGGTCATCGAGGGCTACACCCGGGCCATCGCCGACGACCTCGACGTCCGGGGCCTGCTCAACGTGCAGTACGCGGTCAAGCGGGGCCAGGTGTTCGTGATCGAGGCCAACCCCCGGGCCAGCCGGACGGTCCCGTTCGTGTCCAAGGCCACCGGCGTGCCGCTGGCCAAGGTTGCGGCGCGGGTGATGGTGGGCGCCACGCTGGCGCAGCTGCGCGACGAAGGCCTGCTGTGCCCTCCCCGCGGCGAGGGCCACGTGGCGGTCAAGGAGGCGGTGCTGCCGTTCAACCGCTTCCCCGAGGTCGACACCGTGCTGGGGCCGGAGATGCGCTCCACGGGCGAGGTCATGGGCATCGACCGCAGCTTCGGCCTGGCCTTCGCCAAGAGCCAGATCGCCGCCGGCGACCAGCTTCCCGAGAAGGGGGCGGTGTTCCTGTCGCTGGCCGACCGTGACAAGCCCGCCGGGCTGGCCGCCGCCCGCCGGTTCGCCGAGTTGGGCTTCGCCATCGCCGCCACCACGGGCACGGCGGCGTTCCTGCACGACCAAGGCGTGGTGGTGGCCACGGTGGTGGGCAAGCTGGGGGACGGCGGCGATGGATCGACGGCGGTGGACCTCATCGCCTCGGGCATGGTCGACCTGGTGGTCAACACCCCGAGAGGGGGCGGACCCAGGGCCGATGGCGACTACATCCGGGCCGCCGCCGCCGTGCACCACCTGCCCTGCCTCACGACCGTCGCCGCCGCCCTGGCCGCCGCCAACGGCATGGCCGACTGGGCGGAGCACGGCCTGGCCGTGCGGTCGCTGCAGGAGTGGCTGGAATGAGGCCGCCGGCGGCCCTGGCGGCGGTGCTTGACCGCACCGCCGACGTGCGGGCTCACCGCCGAGCGCCGCCCGCCGACCTTGCCACCCGGGTGGGCTCGGTGGCCCTGCCCAACCCGGTCATGACCGCCTCGGGCACCTCCGGGCACGGCGCCGAGCTGGGGCGCTACCTCGACCTGTCGAGCCTCGGGGCGGTGGTGGTCAAGTCGCTGTCCGCCCGTCCCTGGCCGGGCAACCCGGGGCCCCGCATCTACGAGACGTCGGCGGGGATGCTCAACAGCGTGGGCCTCCAGGGCCCCGGGGTCGAGGCATGGCTGGCGTGCGATCTGCCGGCGCTGGTCGCCTCCGGTGCCCGGGTGGTGGCCAGCATCTGGGGGCACCGCGTCGAGGACTACGCCGAGGCGGCGGCCCTGCTGGCCGATGCCCCAGCCGAGGTGGTCGCCGTCGAGGTCAACCTCAGCTGCCCCAACATCGACCCTTCGGCTCCCGGCGGGGCGCCGGGCCGGGCCCGGCTGTTCGCCTCGTCGGAGGCAGCCACCAACGAGGCCATGGAGGCCACCGCCGCCTGCGGGCGGCCGCGGTGGGCCAAGCTCAGCGTCGGCGCCGGCGACCTGGTCGCAGTCGCCGCTGCCGCCCGGGTGGGCGGGGCCGAGGCGGTCACGTTGATCAACACCGTCCCGGCCATGGCCATCGATCCGGCGACGGGGCGCCGACGCCTGGGCGGTCCCGGTGGCGGCCTGTCGGGGCCGGCCATCCACCCAGTGGCGATACGGGCGGTGCACGACGTGACCGCCGCCGTGCCGGACCTCCCCATCGTGGGTGTGGGTGGGGTGGCGAGCGGTGAGGACGCCGCCGAGCTGCTCCTGGCCGGCGCGGTGGCGGTGCAGGTGGGCACCGCCACCTTCGCCGACCCCCGGGCCCCTGCCGCGGTGCTGGCGGGCCTGCGCGCCTGGGCGCAGCGACGGGGCGTGCGGTCGCTGCCCGAGGTCGTCGGCGCCGTCCACCGGGGGGGCAGGGGCGGCGACCATGACTGACGCTCCGCGCCCTCCGGGGGCCGAGCTCCGTTCCCGGCTCGCCCTTGCCCTCGACGTCGACGACATGGTGGCGGCACTGCGCCTGGCCCGTGAGCTCCACCCGTGGTTCGGGGTGGCGAAGGTCGGCCTCGAGCTCTACACCGCCGCCGGCCCCGACGCGGTGACGGCGCTGGCCAACCTCGGCTACGACGTGTTCCTCGACCTCAAGATGCACGACATCCCCACCACGGTGGGCCGGGCCGCCGCCGTGGTCGGCGCCTACGGGGTTCGCTACCTGACGCTGCACGCCTCCGGCGGCGGCCCCATGCTGCGGGCCGGCGTCGAGGGGCTCCACCGGGGGGCGTCGCGGGCGGGGTTGGAGCTTCCCGTGGCCCTGGCCGTGACCGTGCTCACCAGCGACGACTCCGCCCCGTCCCACATCGTCCCCAAGCGGGTGCAGGTGGCGCTCGACGCCGGATGCGGGGGGCTCGTCTGTGGCGCCCCCGACGTGGCCGACGTGCGCGAGCTCGCCCCCCGGCTGCTCCTGGTGGTACCCGGCACCCGGCCCCCCGGCACCGATGCCCACGATCAGGCCCGCACCGACACGCCCGCCGCGGCACTGGCCGCCGGCGCCGACCTGCTCGTGGTCGGCCGGGCCGTCACCGCCGCACCCGACCGGGTCGCCGCCGCCGAGGCGCTGATCGAGAGCCTGCGCGCCTGAGCCGGCGGCGAGGGCCCTGCACTAGGGTTCGCGGCCATGCCGCTGCCGCCAGAGCTCTCGCCCGACCAGCGCCAGGCCGCGCTCGACAAGGCGGCGGTCGCCCGGCGTGTGCGGGCAGAGCTGAAGGAGAAGCTCAAGATGGGCTCCACCTCGCTGCCCGAGCTGTTCGACCTGGCCGAGCGGGACGAGACGGTGGGCAAGATGAAGGTCCTCACCGTGCTCGAGTCGCTGCCCGGGCTGGGCAAGGTCAAGGCCCGCCGCTTGATGGAGGAGCTCCAGATCAGCGAGAACCGCCGCGTGCGCGGGCTGGGCACGCAACAGCGGGAGGCTCTGCTCAAGCGCTTCCCCCGCTGACGCCGGCACGTGCTCGTCGTCGTCTCCGGCCCCGGAGGGGTCGGGAAGGGAACGCTGGTCGAGCGCCTGTTGCAGCTCGACCCCCGGTTGTGGCTGAGCCGGTCATGGACCACCCGCCCCCGCCGGCCGGGTGAGCCTGACGACGCCTACGTGTTCGTCGACCGCGAGCGCTTCCTCCGGGAGGTGGCGCGTGAGGGTTTCCTGGAGTGGGCCGAGTTCCTGGGCAACCTGTACGGCACCCCGGTGCCGTCGCCGCCGCCCGGCTGCGACACCCTGCTGGAGATCGAGGTCCAAGGGGCCCGCCAGGTCCACGAGCGGGACCCGACGGCGCTGTTGATCTTCGTGGTGCCGCCGTCGCCCGAGGAGCAGCGGCGCCGCCTGGAGGGCCGGGGTGACGCCGAGCACCTGATCGCCCAGCGCCTGGCCAAGGCGGGGGAAGAGGCGGCGGCGGCGGGCGAGCTGGGCGCGGCGGTGGTGGTCAACGACGACCTGGACCGGGCCGTGGAGGAGATGGTCTGCCTCATCGCCGCCGCCCGGGCCGAGCGAGGCCACTAGCAACGAGCGAGCGAGGGGCGCGCCCGAGGGGGCCTGGTAGTCTTGCGCCCATGCCGTGGCGCCAGGACACCATGATGAACCCGCCCATCGAGGACCTGCTCGCGCGGGTCGACTCGAAGTTCACCCTCGTCACGGTGGCCTCCCGCCGGGCCCGCCAGATCAACTCCTACTTCAACCACCTGGGTGAAGGCCTCGGGGCCATCGTCCCGCCCCAGGTGGCCTCCACCGCCCGCAAGCCGCTCTCCATCGCCTTCGAGGAGATCGCCGCTGCCAAGATCACCTACGAGCGCACCGCCGACGACACCGGGCTCGACAGCGTCGAGCAGCAGCTCGAGACCGATCGCGAATGGGGCCCGGTGGGCACACTCAGCGACGAGGTGGCCGGCGACGAGACGGCCGGAGGCGAAGCCCCCGAGCCCTCGTAGCACCCCGGTGCTCGAGGGTCGCCGGGTCGTCCTCGGCGTCTCCGGCGGCATCGCCGCTTACAAGGCCATCGAGGTCTGCCGGCTGCTGGTCGACGCCGGCGCCGTGGTGCGCCCTGTGCTCACCGAAGCCGCTCTCCGCTTCGTCACCGCCACCACGTTCTCGGCGCTGGCCAGCGAGCCGGCCCGCACCTCGTTGTGGGACGGGCCCGAGCCCAGCCCCCACACCACGCTGGGCGGCGAGGCCGACCTGGTGGTGGTGGCGCCGGCGACCGCCCGACTGCTGGCCGCCTACGCCGTCGGTCTGTCCGACGATCTCCTGGTGGCCACCCTGCTGGCCACCCGGGCGCCGGTGGTGGTCTGCCCGGCCATGCACACCGAGATGTGGGAGCAGCCAGCCGTGCAGGCCAACGTGGCGACCCTGCGCCAACGGGGCGTGCACGTGGTCGGGCCGGCGGCCGGGCCCCTGGCCGGGGGAGACGTGGGCCCCGGGCGCCTGGTCGAGCCGGCCGAGATCGTGGCCGCCTGCGCCTCGGTGCTGGGTGGCGCCGGCACCGGCGACCTGGCCGGGCTGCGGGTGCTGGTCACCGCCGGCGGCACCCGCGAGCCCCTCGACCCGGTGCGCTTCCTCGGCAACCGCTCCTCGGGCAAGCAGGGCCACGCCCTGGCCGACGAGGCCGCCGCCCGGGGGGCCCGGGTCACCCTGGTCACCACTGCTGAGCGCCCGGTGGCGCCGGGCGTCGACGTGGTGAACGTCGACACGGCGGCGGAGATGGAACAGGCGGTGCTGGCGCACGGCGACGCCGCCGACGTGGTGCTGATGGCGGCGGCGGTCGCCGACTTCCGGCCCCGGGCGGTGGCGCCGTCCAAGCTGCGTCGGGCCGACGGTCTTCCCGAGGTCGCCCTCGAGCCGACCCCCGACATCCTCGCCGCGCTGACCGCCCGCCGCCGTCCCGGGCAGACCCTGGTGGGCTTCGCCGCCGAGTGGGGCGACCCCCGCCCCGGCGCGGCCGAGAAGCTGCGCGCCAAGGGCGTCGACCTGGTGGTGGCCAACGACGTGTCGGCGCCCGGTGCCGGCTTCGAGCACGACACCAACGCCGTGACGGTCCTGTCGACGTCGGGGATCGACTTGAATGGAGGGCTCGACGACAAGCGGGCCATCGCCCGCGCCGTGCTCGACGCCGTCCTCGCCCACAGGAGCAGTTCGTGAACCGTTACACCTTCACCTCGGAATCGGTGACCGAGGGCCATCCCGACAAGATGGCCGACCAGGTCTCCGACGCCATCCTCGACGCCATCCTGGCCAACGACCCCTACGGGCGGGTGGCGTGCGAGACACTGCTCACCACCGGCCTGGCCGTGGTCGCCGGTGAGATCACCACCGACGCCTACGTCGACATCCCCAAGATCGTGCGCGAGACCATCTGCGGCGTCGGCTACGACCGGGAGTCCTTCGGCTTCGACGGCCACACCTGCGGGGTGATGATCTCGATCGACGAGCAGTCACCCGACATCGCCCGCGGCGTCGAGACGGCCTACGAGCGCCGCACCGGCCTGTCGATGGAAGACGCCCTCAACGCCCAGGGCGCCGGCGACCAGGGGATGATGTTCGGCTACGCCTGCGACGAGACCGAAGACCTGATGCCCATGCCGATCTGGCTGGCGCACCGCCTGGCCCGCCGTCTGGCCGAGGTGCGCAAGGCGGGGATCCTGCCCTACCTCCGCCCCGACGGGAAGACCCAGGTGAGCTTCGACTACGAGGACGGTCGCCCAGTGCGGCTGCGCACGGTGGTGGTGTCCACCCAGCACCAGCCCGGCCTCGACACCGAGACCCTCATCAAGCCCGACCTCGAGGAGCACGTCATCCACCCGCTCCTGCCGGCCGGCTTCGACGACGACATCGACGTCCTGGTCAACCCCACCGGGACCTTCGAGCTGGGCGGACCCGCCGCCGACACCGGCCTCACCGGGCGCAAGATCATCGTCGACACCTACGGGGGGACGGCCCGCCACGGCGGCGGCGCCTTTTCGGGCAAGGACCCGACCAAGGTCGACCGCTCGGCGGCCTACGCCGCCCGCTGGGTGGCCAAGCACGTCGTGGCCGCCGGCGCCGCCAGCCGCTGCGAGGTCCAGGTGGCCTATGCCATCGGCGTCGCCCACCCGGTGTCCCTGCTGGTGGAGACCTTCGGCACCGAGACCGTCGACCCGGCGAAGATCGAGGGCGCCGTCCAGGACATCTTCGACCTGCGGCCGGCGGCCATCCTGCGTGACCTGGACCTGCGCCGGCCCATCTTCCAGCGCACCGCCGCCTACGGGCACTTCGGCCGGGCCGACAAGGACTTCACCTGGGAGGCCACCCCCCGCCTCGACGACCTGACCTCCGCCCTCGGGCTCTAGGGCAGCCGGGTCGGACGGGCGTCAACCCCCAGCCCCCTGGCCGCCCGCGCCGTCCGGGTCCTCCCGGACGTCCCTGCCATCGACAAGGAGTTCGACTACCTCGTCCCCGAGGGCATGGCCGACCACGTGCGGGCGGGGACCATGGTGCGGGTCCAGCTCCACGGCCGGCGGGTGCGGGGCTGGGTGGTGGCCGACCACGTGTCGCCCCCGGCGGGCGTGGCGCTGCGGCCGCTGGCCAAGGTCACCGGCTGGGGGCCGGCGCCCGAGCTGTTGGAGCTGGCGGTGTGGGCGGCGTGGCGGTGGTCGGGCCGGCGGGCCCACCTGCTGCGCACCGCCTCGCCGCCGCGGGCGGTACGGGCACTGCCCTCGCTCGCCCGCGCAGCGCCGCCGGCGGGAGGCGGCGCCGGTGCCGATGAGCTGACCGCCGAGGCGCTGGCGCTGCCCCGCTCGGTGCTGCGCCTGCCGCCTGGGGCGGATGTCCTTCCGCTGGTGGTCGAGGCCGCCCGGCGGGGGACGACCCTGGTGGTGGCGCCGTCCACGGCGGCGGCCGCCGATCTGGCCCGCCGGCTGCGGCGCACCGGGGTGTCGAGGGCGCTGGTGCCGGGGGAGTGGGCGGCGGCGGCGGCCGGGGCGCGGGTGGTGGTCGGCGCCCGGGCGGCGGCGTGGGCGCCGGCGGTCGACCTGGCCGCCGTGGTGGTGCTCGACGAGCACGACGAGGCCCACCAGGAGGAGTCGCAGCCGACGTGGAACGCCCGTGACGTCGCCGCTGAGCGGGCTCGTCGCGCCGGCGCCCGCTGCGTGTGGGTCTCGCCCTGCCCCTCGCTGGAGGCCCTGGCCTGGGCGCCGCAGCTGGTCCCGTCCCGGGCGGCGGAGCGGGCGGGATGGCCGGTGGTGGAGGTGGTCGACCGGCGCAAGGAGGAGCCGCTGCGGGCGGACCTGTACTCGCCCCGGCTGGTGGGGCTGGTGCGGGCGGCGGCGGCCGGCGGTGCGAGCACCGGCGCCGGCAGCACCCGGCCGGCGGTGTGCGTGCTCAACCGCAAGGGACGAGCTGCCATGCTGGCCTGCCGGGCCTGCGGCGACCTGGCCCGGTGCCCTGACTGTGGCGCGGTGGTGGCCGTCGGCGACGAGGAGGCGGTGCTGGTGTGCCGGCGCTGTGACGCCGCCCGCCCGTCCAGCTGCCTGTCGTGCGGGGCGGGCCGGCTCAGGCTGCTGCGCCCGGGGGTGAGCCGGGCCCGGGAGGACCTCGAGCGGCTGGCGGGCACCCCGGTGAAGGAGGTCACCGGTGACCGTGACACCGGGGGAGGCACCGAGGGACGGGTGCTGGTCGGCACCGAGGCCGTGCTCCACCGGGCCCCCTCTGCGGGTGTCGTGGCCTTCCTCGACCTGGATGCCGAGCTCCTGGCGCCCCGGTATCGGGCGGCCGAGCAGGCCATGGCCCTGGTGGCCCGGGCCGCCCGCCTCCTCGGCGGCAAGTCGGAAGGGGGGCGCCTGGTGCTGCAGACCCGGCTGCCCCGCCACGAAGTGGTGGAGGCGGCCCTGCACGCCGACCCGGCACGGGTGGCGGCGGCCGAGGCCGAGCGGCGGGAGGCGCTGCGCTTTCCGCCTACGACGGCGTTGGCGGTGGTCTCGGGCGGACCGGCGCCAGCGTTCGTCGAGCAGGTCCGCGAGCAGCCGGAGGTGGAGGTCCTCGGTCCGGCCGAGGGCTCCTGGTTGGTGCGGGCGCCCGACCATCGCCGCCTGTGCGATGCCCTGGCCGCCGTTCCCCGGCCCCCCGGGCGACTGCGGGTGGCGGTCGACCCGCCGCGAATCTGACGCACCATCGGCCGGGCCCGGAAATGGTGCGCCCCCCGGGGGTGAGAACCACCATCATCGTCGGATGTGGTCGTTGTCCGAAGCCCGTGCCGGGGCCGTCGCCGTGGCACCGATGCTCCTCGGTGTCGTGCCCTTCGGGTTGGTGGCCGGCGCCGCGCCGGTCGCCGGGGGCCTCGGCGGATGGGCGGCGCTCGGCCTGTCGACCATCGTGTTCGCCGGCGCCTCGCAGCTCGCCGCCGCCGAGGTGCTGGCCAACGGCGGCTCCGCCCTCGCCGCCGTCCTGGTGGCGTGGACCATCAACCTGCGCATGGTGCTGTACTCGGCGTCGTTGGGGCCGTACCTGCGCCATGAGCGCCTCGCTCGTCGCCTCGGTGCCGCCTACCTGCTGACCGACCAGGCCTATGCACTCTCGATCGCCCGGTGGGCCGGCGGCGGGAACCCCGAGGCGCGCCTGTCCTTCTACCTGGGCGGCGCGGTCGTGCTGTGGGTGGCATGGCAAGCGGCCACCATCGCCGGCGTGGTGTTGGGCGGGGCCGTCCCCGCGGAGCTCCCCCTCGACTTCGCCGTGCCGCTGGTCTTCCTCGTGCTGCTCGTCCCGCTGGTCACCACCCGCCCCGCCGTGGCCGCGGCGGTGATCGGGGGCGCAGGCGCCGTCGCCGCCGCCCAGCTGGGCGCCGGGCCGCTGTCCATCGTGATCGGTGCCGCACTGGGCATCGCCTCGGGAGCGGTCGTCGACGCACTCGCGGAGCGCGCCGGGCACCGTCCCGACCGGACGGCCCGTGAGTAGCGGGGTGTGGCTGGCCATCGTGGTGTCCGGGGTGGGTACCTACGCCATGCGCGCCTCGTTCCTCGCCGCCGCCCACCGCCTGGCACACGTGCCGCCCGGTGTGGCACGCCTCCTGCGCCAGATCCCCCCGGCCGCGCTGGCCGCCCTCGTCGTGCCGGCGCTGGTTCGGCCCGAGGGGCAGCTGCACCTGCTCCAGCCACGACTGTTCGCCGGGGTGGTGGCGGCGCTGGTGGCGTGGCGCACCCGCAACGTGGGGGTGACCCTGGTGGTCGGGATGGCGATGCTGGTGGCCCTGGAAGCGGTATGGGGGTGAAGCCCGGGCCCGTGCTGGTGCCTAGGAGGGTCCAGCGAAACGCGTCGGCGCAGGTAGGGGCGTCCGTTCGCCGGTAGCGGGGTTGGCAGTACCTCACGATTGCCGGTCGGCTACCCCACGGGGCAGCGAATAACAAAATCGACACCGTTTGTCATTCCGACCGGTAGCCTCGCGCGCGCCAACGCGAAGGTGCCCACCCCTGCCAGGGTGAGCACCGGAGCCGACCGGCACGGGGAGCCTCCCGGACCGATCGAAGACGCTGTCAAGAGCAGCGCCGTCCTTCTCTTTGGGCCCCCCCTCGCCGGGTGGCCCTTTTGCGTTGTGGGACCGACGCGAAAGGGAAGCGTAAGGGGCATCGTGACCTATCAACTCGACTTATCAAGCTGCTGGGCAAAGCTCGCTAGAGCGAAACACCATGCCGACCGGCTGCGTGGTGAGATTGCTGAGGCATGGAAGCCCTACACCGACGGTATCCCCGTTTGGCGTGAATACGACGCTGAGGAGCAAGCCGTTGTCTGTCGCATCAAAGAAGTCCCCGAAGTACCGGAGGACTGGGCGCTCATCCTCGGAGATGCCCTCCACAATCTCCGGTGCGTCGTTGATCATTTGGCGTGGCAGCTTGCCATTCGTTTTAACGACGGCAGAGAGCCAGCCGAGAAACTGGCTCGCTCGGTCCAATTCCCGGTGGTCATGAGTGAGCACGATTGGGAAGGACACCGGCACACTCAGCAGATGACCGCCGAGGACAAGGCCTTCTTGAAACGGGACCAGCCGTTCAACCCGCGTGGGCCGAGCGAACGAAATGCGTTCTTCGACCTCACCGTGTTTTCCAACATCGACAAACACCGACTCTTGCATGTTGTCACTGATGTTGCTCATCAGAGCACATACCAGCACCTCCTCAGCGCATACCGCGACTGCCAACCCGGTAGCCGTCCAATGCCGGACGGGTCGCTCGTTTCCGTGGAGATCAACGGCGACCTGCGTGTGCTGGAGCCGGACGTGGAAGTATTGAGAGCCTTCGTGGTACCCACCGGCCCTCATCCCGATTGTGACTTCAATATCCAAGTCACCGGGAAAGTCATCCTGGAATCCCCCACAGCGTTGGGGATGCCGCCTGAGTATGTATGGGGCCCCGTGGAGTTCCTTGATGCCGCTGGTACTCTGTTCGCCCAACTGCTCCGCGATTTCGAGCCAGCTGCGTAACGAGGGGTATTTCGCTTCAATAGGTGGGCGCAACGGGTTCATTACTGTCCCACCCCTCTCGTAGTATGAGAGGTAGGACGACCTAAACGAAGGAGTGACCCCGGCGAGGCGGCAACCTCCCGGGGTCTGGACCAAGGAGTTGCACCTCCATGGCCAAGGCCACCGTACTCCTCGGCGCGACGCCGAACAGCTTGCGAGCCTGCTTCCGTAGCCCGGAGGTCGCCGCTCTCATCGCCGATCTTCAAGCGACGCGCTGCACCGGGCGCCCTGGTTACCCCATCCGCACGATGGTGGGCATGACGCTGGTGAAGTCGCTCTACGTGCTGCCGACGTGGACCCGCACCGTTCGTTTGGTAGGCGAGCACGCTGCGCTCCGCAAGGCCATCGGTGGCGCTCCCTCGGTTGACGCCTGCTACCGCTTCACCCGCAAGCTGCGCGAGCACAGGGGTGCGCTGGACACCTGCATCGCAGCCGTCATCGCCTCCCTGCACGTCGAGTTGCCTGAGTACGGCGAGCACGTCGCCATCGACGGCTCCGATCTTCCCGCCTACGCCAACGGCCAGCGGCTCGTGTGCAAGGGCGGAAAGCTGCGGGAGCGGTTCTCTGACCCCGACGCGTCGTGGGGCCACCGTTCGGCCGTCTCCACCCGCAAGGGCGGAGGGTTCTACGGCTACAAACTCCACGCTGCCGTCTGCACGGCCACTGACCTTCCGGTGGCGTGGGAGACGCACACGGCGCGAGACGCAAAGGTCCCGGTCGTTCCGGCGCTGCCGGACAAGCTGGCCGGCTACGGGATCACGCCTTCCGTCTGCATCGCTGACAAGGGCTACGACGCCGGTTCGTTCTACGAAGCGTGCGAGGCTCGCAACGTCCGACCGGTGGCACCGCTCCGCATGACCGGCAAGGTCGTGGCTGGTTAGCACCTGCCCCCTTCGTGCGAGCACGGCCGGTGGACCTCCGCCGGTTCCGACGCCAAGCGTGGAGCGGCCAAGTACCGCTGCCCCTCTGGCGAGTGCTCCCCGGCCAGCGTGTGGATCAAGGCTGACCGGCTGCACACCCTCATCCCTCGGGAGACGGCCCGTTGGAAGGCCCTTTACCGGAGCCGTGGTGGCGTCGAGCGAGGTTTCGGCCGGTTGAAGCACGAATGGGCGCTGCTGCCCCTCCGGGTGCGTCGGATCGAGCGGGTACGGCTGCACGCCGACCTGACGATCCTGTCTCGGCTTGCCGTGGCGCTGGCCAAAGCCCGCGCCGTTCCGCTCGCGGCGTAGCGCCGCTCTATCCCGACCAGTAGGACCGCCGAGGGTGAAGCGCGCCCCTCGGCGCCTTGTCGCGTCCGCAAACGCCATGCGGGCGTTACTCATGCGTCCTCACCGCCTGTCCGGGTGTCGACGTAGCATCCGGCCGTGATCCCGCCGACTTTCACCGGTCGAATCGCCGGACCCTCCTAGGGCGACGCCGGGGCCTCGTCGGCCGGCGTCGACGACCACTCCCGGCGCCGCACCTCGTACATGGCGATGGCGGCGGCGGAGGCGACGTTGAGGGACCCGCCCCGACCGAGCTGGGGGACGAAGGCCACGGCGTCGCAGGCCTCGAGGGTGCGAGCCGACAGCCCCCGGTCCTCATGGCCGAGGGCCAGGCAGACGTCGGCGGGGAGGGCCACCTCGTGGAGGGGTACGGCACCGTCGGCCAGCTCGATCCCGAGCAGGAACAGGTCGGCGTCGCGCACCGCGGCCAGGGCGGCGGCGGCGGTCTCGTAGCCGGTCCAGGGCACCGACCGCTCGGTGCCGAGCGAGGTCTTGCGGGAGCGGGGATGGTCGGGTGCGGCGGAGGCGCCGGCCACGTACAGGTGCTCGACCCGCTCGGCGGCCGCCATGCGAACGATGGCGCCGACGTTGAACGGCGTCTGGACCGAGTCGAGCAGCAGGGCCAGGCGGCCGGTGGTCCGCCGCCGCCACTGGCGGTGCAGGCGCTTCAGGTCGGTGTCTCCCAGGTTTTTCATGCGGTGGTCTCCCGTCGAGCCTCCAACAGGCGGTAGCCCATCCGGGACCGCAGTCGGCGGGTGGCGAACCCCTCGCCCGCCAGCCAGCGGGCCAGGGAGTCGGCGCCCAGGTGCTTGTGCACCACCAGGCAGGCGGTGCCGTCCGGCTGCAAGCGGCGGAGCCAGGCGCGGAGCATGGCATGGATCTGCTCCTTGCCCACGCGCACCGGTGGGTTCGACCAGATGGCGGCGAAGCGAACCTCGGCCGGGACGTCCTCGGGAGCGGCGGGGCGCACGTTCTCGATGCCGGCGGCGGCGGCGTTGTCCTCGACCAGACCGAGGGCCCGGCGGTTCACGTCGACCGCCCAGACGGTTGCGGCGGGGGACCGGCGGGCCAGCGTGAGGGCGATGGGGCCGTAGCCGCAGCCCAAGTCGAGCAGGTCGCCCTCGGCCGGCGGCGGCGGCCCCTCGAGCAGCAGCAGCTTGGTCCCGGGGTCGATGCCAGTGCGGGAGAACACGCCGCGGTCGGTGGTGAGCTCGAGGTTGACGTCGGGAAGGGCCAGCGTGATCGTCTGGCGATCGGACGCCGCCGACGGCTCGGGATCGAAGTAGTGCGGCAGGTCAGTCCACCACGATGGGGTCGAGGGTCCAGTCGGGATGGTCTGCCTCGACCCGTTCGAGCCAGCGGGGGCTGGTGAACAAGGCGAGGAGCACGCCGTCGGTGCGGGTGAGCACCCGGGCCCCCGACGTCGACCGGAGATGTTCGGCGGTGGCGGCATCGGTGCGACGTGCCACCTTGTCGGAGGTGGGGGAGATCTCGACGGCGGCGCCGAACTCGTGCTCCAGCCGGTGGGCGAAGACCTCGAACTGCATCCGCCCCACGGCGGCGAGCACCGGCGCCACGTCGCCGGCGGCCTCGTCTCGCAGCACCTGGACCACGCCCTCCTCGGCGAGCTGGGCCAGGCCCCGGCGGAACTGCTTGAACCGGGAGGTGTCCCGGGCCCGGGCCACGGCGAACAGCTCGGGGGCGAAGGTGGGGATGCGGGGGAAGGCCACCGGCTCCGCCTGATGGAGGGTGTCGCCGATGCCGAGGTCGGTGGCGTTGACCAGCCCGATCACGTCGCCGGGGTAGGCCTCGTCGATGGTGTCGCGCTCGGAACCGAACACCGAGGTGGCGTACTTGGTGGCAAAGGGCCGCCCGCTGGGCTCATGCGTCAGCGTCATGCCCCGCTCGAAGCGGCCCGAGCACACCCGCACGAAGGCCACCCGGTCGCGGTGGGCGGGGTCCATGTTGGCCTGCACCTTGAACACGAACCCGGAGAAGGGTTTGTCCAGGGGGCGGGGCTCGCCGTGGACGTCGTTGCGTGGCCCGGGGGCGGGCGCCATGTCGAGCAGGGCGTCGAGCAGGTGGCGGACCCCGAAGTTAGTCAGCGCCGAGCCCACGAAGGTGGGGCTCGACTCGCCGGCCAGGAACGACTTCAGGTCGGGATCGGCGCCCACGGCGTCGAGCAGGGCGCACTCCTCCATGGCCGGCTCCCACCACGGGGTCTCCTCCGTCGCCGCCCGCGATCGCTCGATGAGCTCCTCGGGCGCCTCCGTCGAGCCGCGGGCGGTGCGGGCGAAGCGGGTGAACTCACCACTGCGACGATCGATCACGCCCCGGAACTCGCCGGGGATGCCCACCGGCCAGGTGACCGGCGTGGGGCGCAGCCCGATCTGGTCCTCGACCTCGTCGAGCAGTTCGAGCGGTTCTCGGCCGGGGCGGTCGTACTTGTTGAGGAAGGTCAGCGTGGGCAACGACCGGGCCCGGCACACCTCGAACAGCTTGCGGGTCTGGTCCTCGACGCCCTTGGCCACGTCGAGAACCATGACGGCGGCGTCGGCGGCGGCCAGCACCCGGTAGGTGTCCTCGGAGAAGTCGCGGTGACCCGGGGTGTCGAGCAGGTTGATGACGTGGTCGCGGTAGGAGAACTGCAGCACCGTGGACGTGATCGAGATGCCCCGCTGCTGCTCGAGGGCCATCCAGTCCGAGGTGGCCTTGCGCCGACCGGAGCGAGCCTTGACCGCACCGGCCTCGGCCACCGCGCCCCCGTAGAGCAACAGCTTCTCGGTCAGGGTCGTCTTGCCCGCGTCGGGGTGGCTGATGATGGCGAAGGTGCGCCGGCGAGCTGCCTCGGCGGCGATGCCGCTGGGTGTTCCGATCACCGGCTGCGGACGCTGGTCCGGTGGCGGAGGAGCTCGTCCCGCAGCTCCTCCAGGCTGAACTGGAGCGGCTTCATGTGCTTGAGGAGCCCCTTCCCGAGCGGGTGCCAGCGTACCTTCACGTGAGGGCAGATCCCATCCCGGTGAGCGGCTGCGTCGGTAACCCAGCGAGCCCTCACGTGGCGGAGCGGCCCATCTTCCAGTAGCCCCGGACCGTCGCCGCGGAGCGGGCCATGCCTCTGACGTCGAAGAGGTGCTTGCGAATTCGCTGGACGGAGGCCGCCTCACCCGCCACCCAGGCGGCACCCGGGATCTGCTCGATCGCCTCGACCGCAGCAACCAGGGCGTCACCGGGCCGCGACCCTGGAGCCAGCTCGTGCCAGGTCACCTCGGCCTTGGGGTACGAGGGCAGCTCGAGACGGGCGGAGGCATCGGCGACCTCGATGTGCACCCGCACCGGTGTTTCCGCCGGCAACCGCTCGAGCATCTGGCTGATGGCGGGGATGGCGGTCTCGTCACCCGCCAGCAGATAGGCCGGGGCGGTGGCGGCGAGGGCGTAGCCCCGGCCCGGACCGGAGACCGCCGCCTCGAGGCCGGGCTCAGCCGAGCGGGCCCATTCGGAGGCGACACCGCCTTCGTGGACGACGATGTCGAGCGTCAGCTCGAGTCGCTCGGTGTCGAGATGCCGCGGCGTGAAGGTACGGATCGGCGCTCGCTCACCGGTGGGCAGCTTGAACTGGTTGCCGTCCCACTCCGGCATGACCAAGGTGTCCCCGCCCGGCGGCGGAAGGAGGAGGCGGACGCTGGATGCCGGCTCGGGGACCTCGAATCCCTGGAGCTCGGGACCGCCGAGGACGATCCGCTGCATCCGCGGGGTCAGTTGCTCGAAGGCCCGGACCAGGACCCGCCGGAACCGCGGCGGCTCCCGCCGACCGGAGGTTCGCGGTCCAGCACTGCCTTCGGAGCTCATGCCTCAACTGTGGCAGTCCGGCAGGTCCGCACGAGCAGCACGGTGATGCCGGCGAGCGCCCACGCCACGGCCGCATAGGCGGCGAGGCCGGCGGTGACGTTGGTGCGGTCGGCGACGGCACCGGCCAGCAACGGCAGCCCCCAGCCCGTGGTCTCGACCAGTGCGACGACGGCCTTGACCGTTCCCGCCTGGCCCGGTCGGACCCTCAGCACCCGGGCCTGGAGTGCCACCCACACCCGGACCAGGAACACGCCGACGAGCAATGAGACGCCGCTGGCGGTGAGGGCGTCCGGCGCGGCAACCAACGCCGACGTGGCCAGGGCGAGGAGGGCGGCGTCGGACGCCAGTGCGCTCGTCCAGCGGCGGAGGGTGGCATAGCCGGCCAAGGCACCCACGACCGACAGCGCCGCGATGAGCGTCGCACCCGTCTCCGTCAGCCCCCGGGCCTGCTGGAGGTGGGCGATGAGGAAGGCGAGCATGGGCTCGTCGAGGGGGCCCAGCAGCATCACGCCCAGGCCGACGAGCCACACGCCAGGGTCACGCAGCACCGAGACCACGGCGCTGCCCACCCGGTACCCGTCCTCGTGCGGTTGCGGCGGGGGAAAGGGCAGGGACGCGAGCCATGCGCCGTACGCGAGGACGAGCGCGGCGCCCACCACGTACGACACACGCCACGACAGGCCGAGGGCGGCGACGGCGACCACGATGGCCGGGCCCAGCAGGTCCCCCACCGAGCCCCAGACGTTCTGCACGGTGAGGTGGTCCTCCAAGTAGTCGTCGCCGGCGAGGTCGGCGAGGGCGATCTCGCAGGTGTCGACCATGGCGGTGGAGGCGGCCCCCACCATGAAGGCGCCGGTGAGGAACAGCCCGTACGAGTCAGCGGCACCGATCACCAGCAACGCCGCGGCGGAGGCGAGCGCACCCCCGCCGGCGATGACCCGGCGGCTCCGGTAGTCGGCGGCCACGGTCGCCAGGCCCCCGGCGACGGCCCCGACGGCGATGGCCAGGAAGGCGCTACTGGCCTGCGAGTAGGTGAGGTCGAGGTCGGCGCGCAGTGACTCGAAGGTGCCCGGCAGGACGAACGAGGTCGACTCGTCGAGCAGCCGGACGGCGAGCAGCGCCACGAGCACGCTGCGGGGGGCGCGGATGGCGGCTCGAGCCGCCCGACGTCACCAGTGCGACAACCGGAACATCACCTCCGAGCGTACGCCCTGCCTGCCCGCTGGGGAAGGTCCTCTCTCACGATCGGGTGGCGAAGGCCAGGAGGTCACCTACGCCGAATGTGCCCTCGGTGGGGGCGATCGGGGGCACCGGCTTCCAGCCCGGGTCGAGGCGGAAGAACGAGTCGCGGTTCTGGGCCAGCAGCCCGACGAGGGTTTCAGCGACGATGCGGGCACCGACCGGGCCCAGGCGGGTCCCGGCGTGCTGCAGCTCCGCCTCCTTCAACACGTAGAACCACAGCGGCGCCTGGCCGTCCCATCCCCGGTCGTCGGGCATGCCGAGGGTGGCGTTGGACAGGGGCTGGAGGCCCATGGCGACGGCCACCGCCTGGCCCGACGGCAATCGCAGGGCCTTGCCCCGCAGCAGGTTGCGCTCGGCGAGCGACGCCGGCGGGCCTCCGAAGGGCAGCTGGAACAGCGGGAAGGAGATCTTGGAGTCGATGCGCATGGAGCGCTGGGGGCTCGTGGGCGAGCCCGGGATGTCGAAGAAGTGCGGCCAGTCGAGCTTCAGCGAGGGCAGGAGGGGCCGGAAGCCGTTGAGGTTGCGCTCACCGGCCTCGGGTTGGAAGAACACCCCTCCGGTGGTGTCGGTCAGCCGGTAGCCCGCACGGATCTGGCTGTGGCCGAAGCGGTAGGCCGCCACCGAGAACTCGACCGGCATGAACGGGACCTTCTTGGGCTTGTAGAAGCGCAGGTCGGCTCGGATGGGCGCGTTGCCGGACGGCTTGGTCAGGATGGTGTCGACCACGTTCTGGCCACAGATACGAGGCACGAAGTCGGTGAGCACGGCCCACTGGTAGTGGCGCAGGGCGAGGCGGCGGGCCTCGGTGAACACGTCGCCGTTTGGGGTGCCGGAGCCGGCCACGTGGTCGACCACGGCGTTGTGGAACTTGACGAACGCGATCTGCAGCTGGTGGATGACGGCGTTCTCCTCGTTGCGAGGGTCGCCGATGTCGGCGGCGCCGTCGTCCTTGCGGGGAAGGTCGTCCAACCCGTCGTGGTGGTCCAGGCGCAGCTTGGCGCCGTCGTACAACCGGGGGGTGACACCGGGGCCGCCGGCGTAGACGGAGTCGAGGTCGTAGACCGGCGTCCGGAAGTTCTTCAGGCCCTCTGGGTCCTGGTCCCTTTCGAGCTGAGAGACCGGGTCGAAGGTGAGGTCGTGGTCGACGAACTGCCCGAAGAAGGTGTAGCCAGCGGGAATCTCGGGGTTGTCGAACTGGGTCGCCGGGTCGGGCGGTGGTTGGTGCATGGTGGCGGCCAGCCCTCGCAACAGCTCGTCGGGGGGTGAGAACGGGTCGAGGTGCTTGAACATGAAGCCGAACCGCCCTTCGAGCTGTCGATTGCCGGCGGGCGTCTTCTGGCCTCGCTGCTCGAACGAACCGTGGTGGGGCGGGCTCATGGTGGCCTCCTGGTCTCCGTGGCCGAGGACGGGGCCGGGAGGCCCCGTTGTCCGAAAACGGCCAAGGGGCAGCGTGGTGGGCGAATTGTCCCGTCGACCAGGGACTGGTGTCCCTTCCTGGCCGGGAGCTTTCGGCCGCCGGCATGACCGCCGAAGGCGCAGCACGGGGCCGGGAGGGCCACGGAGGCGTGATCGGTGCCTGGGGCAGGGGACCTCTCCGGGGACAGCACTAGCCTGACCGGCATGGCTCCGTACGGGATTCGCATCGTCGGTGACCCCGTGCTGCGTCAACCGGCAGCCCCGGTGACCGAGATCGACGGCCGGTTGGCCCGCTTGGCCGAGGACATGATCGTGACCATGTACGAGGCGCCGGGCATCGGCTTGGCCGCTCCCCAGGTCGGCGTCCAGAAGCGGCTGTTCGTCTACGACCTGCACGACGGCGACGGCGCCCACGTGCTGGTCAACCCGGTCATCACCGAGACGCGGGGCGAGTGGGTCTACGAGGAGGGCTGCCTCTCGGTGCCAGGGCTGTCATGGGAGATCGTCCGGCCCAAGGAGGTGCACCTGACCGGGCGAGACCTCGACGGCAACGAGGTCTCGTTCGAGGCCGACGAGCTCCTGGCCCGGCTGTTCCAGCACGAGGTCGACCATCTCGACGGCGTGCTGCTGCTCGAGCGGCTCGACGACGACCAGCGCCGGCAGGCCAAGCGGGCGCTGCGGGACCAGGTGTTGGCCGCCGAGGGCGCCGGCGAACGCCGCCGGCTGCGCCTGCCCGGCCGGGGCTGAGGGTCCGATCGCACCGCAGGCACCACGGCGGCTCGTCTACCTGGGCAGTCCCGAGGTCGCCGTCGCCCCGCTGCGGGCGCTGGTGGATGCCGGCTGGGACGTGGCCCTGGTCGTGTCCCAGCCCGACCGCAAGCGGGGCCGCGGCGGCCGGCTGCGCCCGACGCCGGTGAAGGCGGTGGCGGTGGAGCTCGGCCTGCCCGTCACCGACCGGGTCGACGACGTGCTCGGCGCCGGCGCCGACCTCGGGGTGGTGGTGGCCTTCGGCCGCCTCGTCCGTCCCCACGTGCTGGCCGAGTTGGCCATGGTCAACCTCCACTTCTCGTTGCTGCCCCGCTGGCGGGGGGCGACGCCCGTCGAGCGGGCCGTCCTGGCCGGCGACGACGAGACCGGGGTGTGTCTGATGCGCCTGGAGGAAGGGCTGGACACCGGCCCGATCTACGCCTGCGAGCGGGTGGGCATCGGCCCGGAGGAGACAGCCGACGAGCTGCGCAGCCGTCTGGTCGCCCTCGGCACCGAGCTGCTCCTCGCCACCCTGGCCACCGGCCTGGGGGTGCCCGCACCCCAGGAGGGGGAACCCACCTACGCCGCCAAGCTCGGCCCCGAGGAGCTGCGCCTGGACTGGTCCCGTCCGGCGGTGGAGCTCCACCGGGTGGTGCGGGTGGGTGGGGCGTGGACGACCTTTCGCGGCCGGCGGCTCAAGGTCCACCGGGCACGCGTGGCGCCGGCCGGCGCCGAGGCGCCCGGCCCCGGCGCGCTGGAGGCGACGGTGGTGGGCACGGGGGAGGGGGCGCTGGAGCTGGTCGAGGTCCAGCCCGAGGGCCGGGCCGCCCAGCCGGCGCCGGCGTGGTTGCACGGGGCCCGGCCGGCGCCGGGCGAGCGCCTGGGCACGTGAGCGCCGGGGTGGCCGACGCCCGGCGGCTGGCGCTCGACGCCCTGGTGGAGATCGAGCACGGTGGGCGGGCCAACGCCGTACTGGCCGAGCGCCTGGGCGCCGGCCGGCTGCGCAGCGCCGACCGGGGCTTCGCCACCGAGCTGGTCTACGGCACCACCCGCATGCGCCGGGCCTGCGACTTCCTCGTCGACCGCTTCGTGCTGCGGGCGCTCGACGTGCCCACCCGGGTGGTCCTGCGCCTCGGCGCCTACCAGCTGCACTTCCTGCGCACGCCACCCCACGCCGCGGTGTCAGCCACCGTGGACGTCGCTCCCCGGCGGTCGCGGGGCCTGGTCAACGCCGTGCTCCGACGGGTGTCCGGGGCGGTGGTGGAGTGGCCCAACGTGCCCACCCGGCTGAGCTACCCCGACTGGGTCGTCGATCGGCTGGTGTGCGACCTCGGCGAGCAGGACGCCCTCGCCGCCCTGGAGCAGATGAACCGGGCGCCGGGCGTCACCGAGCGCGACGACGGCTACGCCCAGGATTCAGCCTCGCAGTGGGTGGCGGCGGCGGTCGGTGCCGGAGCGGGGGAGCGGGTCGCCGACCTGTGCGCCGCCCCCGGGGGGAAGGCCACGGCCATGGCCGGGACCGGCGCCCGCGTCTGGGCCACCGACGTCGACGCCGACCGGGCCAGCCTCGTGGCCTCCACCGTCGAGCGCACCGGTGCCGCGTCGGTGGTGGTCGCCGTGGCCGACGGGCGGTTGCCCCCGTGGCCGCCGGCGAGCTTCGACCGCGTGCTCATCGACGCACCGTGCACGGGCCTGGGCGTGCTCCACCGTCGTCCCGACGCCCGCTGGCGGCGTCGGCCCGACGACCTGCCCCGCCTGGCCGCCTTGCAACGGGAGCTGCTCGGTGCCGGCGCCGGCCTGGTCCGTCCCGGAGGGACCCTGGTCTACAGCGTGTGCACCCTCACCGCGGCGGAGACCGTCGAGATCGACGCCTGGCTGGCCGGCGCCCACCCCGAGCTGGAGGCGGTGCCGGCGCCCGGCCCGCCGTGGCGCCCGCACGGCCGGGGCGCCCTGCTGCTGCCCCAGGCCGCCGGCACCGACGGCATGGCGGTGCTGCGCCTGCGCCGGCGCTGAACCCTCCCTCCTGGCGGCGACATCGGTACGGGTTCCGCACCGTTTTCACCGCCAGAGCGGAGAGGGCGACAAGATGGTCCCATCGCCGGCGAGGAGACGGGAGCTCGGGGTGGGCCAAGCTGGGGAGGGCGAGCAGCCACTGGAAGCCAAGGTGCTCACCGTGTCCGACGGGGTGGTGGCGGGCACGAGGCAGGACCGCTCCGGCGTCGCTTTGGTCGAGCGCCTGGGCCACGCCGGCTTCCAGGTCGTCGACCATCAGGTGGCGCCCGACGGCACCGAGGCGGTCGCCGCCGCCGTGCGCCGGCTGTGCTCGGGCTTCGCCGGGCTGGTGGTGACCACCGGCGGCACCGGCTTCGGACCGAGGGACCTGACCCCCGAGGGCACCCGGGCGGTGGTGGAGCGAGAGGCCCCGGGCCTGGCCGAGGCCATGCGCCTGGCCAACCCGCTGGGCCGTCTCTCCCGGGCGCTGGCCGGCACGGTGGAGCGGGCCCTGGTGCTCAATGTTCCCGGCTCCACCGCCGGCGCCGTCGAGTGCCTGGAGGCGGTGCTCGACGTCCTTCCCCATGCCCTGCGCCTCCTCGCCGGCCACCGGGAGCACTGAGGGCGCCCCCACGGCCGCTGCCCGTACTCGGCCACCGTGCCGGCGCTCTCGTAAGCTGGCCCGGTGGACGACGAGCGGGCGATGTGCCGGGCGGTGGCCCTGGCCGCCGGCGTCCGTGCCGTGACCGCCCCCAACCCCTGGGTGGGGGCGGTGCTCGAGAGCGCCGACGGCCGGGTGTTCGAAGGAGCCACCGCTCCGCCGGGCGGCCCGCACGCCGAGGCCGCCGCCCTGGCCGCCGCCGGCGACGCCGCCCGGGGTGCCACCCTGTGGTGCACCCTCGAGCCGTGTTCCCACCACGGGCGGACTCCGCCGTGCGCCGACGCCGTGATCGCCGCCGGCGTGCGGCGGGTCGTGGTGGCCCTGGCCGACCCCGACGCCCGCGTCGCCGGCCGGGGGCTGGAGCGCCTGCGCCGGGCCGGCGTGGAAGTGCTCACCGGCGTGGGCCGTGCCATGGTCGCCGAGCAGCTGGCCCCCTACCGCAAGCACCGCACCACCGGGCGGCCGTGGGTGGTGCTGAAGCTGGCGGCGTCGGCCGACGGCCGCACCGCTGCCCCCGACGGCTCGTCCCAGTGGCTCACCGGCACCGAGGCCCGCGTCGACGCCCACCGGCTGCGGGCCGAGAGCGACGCCGTCATCGTCGGCGCCGGCACGGTCCGGGCCGACGACCCGGCGCTCACCGTCCGCCTGGCCGAGGGGCCGGACCCGCTGCGGGTGGTGCTGGGCCGCATTCCTCCCCACGCCCGGGTGCGGCCGGCGCTCGAACGCTCCGGCGACCTGGCCACGGTGCTCGACGAGCTGGGCCGGCGCGGGGTGGTCCAGGTGCTGGTCGAGGGGGGCGCCACCGTGGCCGGTGCCTTCCACCGGGCCGGGCTGGTCGACCGCTACGTGCTCTACCTGGCCCCGCGCCTGTTCGGGGGCGAGGACGCTCGCGGCCTGTTCGCCGGACCTGCTGCCCCCACGCTGGCCGAGGCGTGGCAGGGCCGGGTCGTCGCCGTCGACCGGCTGGGCGACGACGTGCGCATCGACCTGGCGCCGGCCCCGGCGCCCTCCCCGGCCGGCGCCCCGTCCAGCGCCCACTTCCAGGTGGTGTAGCGGTGTTCACGGGCCTGGTCGAAGAGGTGGGCACGGTCGCCGGGCGGCGCGGCGGACGCCTGCGCATCGCCGCCACCCGGGTGCTGGAAGGCACCACGGTGGGCAGTTCCGTGGCCGTCGACGGCTGCTGCCTCACCGCCGTCGAGCTGGGCGACGGCTGGTGGGAGGCCGACCTCAGCGACGAGACGCTCAGCTGCACGACGCTGGGCGGCCGGCCAATCGGCGAGCCGGTCAATCTCGAGCGCCCGTTGCGGCTGGCCGACCGGTTGGGCGGCCACCTCGTGCAGGGCCACGTCGATGCCGTGGGCCAGGTGCTGCGCCCTGCTCCCGACCTGCGCGTCGGGGTGTCCGGCGACCTCGCCCGTTACCTCGTGCCCAAGGGCGCGGTGGCCGTCGACGGCGTGAGCCTCACCGTGGTCGAGGCCGGCGGTGACGACTTCACCGTCGCCGTGGTGCCGCACACCGCCGAGGTGACCACACTCGGGCGCAGGAGGGCTGGCGACCGGGTCAACCTCGAGTTCGACGTGGTGGCCAAGTACGTCGAGCGGCTCATGGCCGCCGGCATGGAGGCCCGCTCGTGACCTCGCCGCGCAACGCCGCCCTGGGCTCCGTCGACGACGCCATCGAGGCCATCGGGCGGGGCGAGATCGTCATCGTCGTCGACGACGAGGACCGGGAGAACGAGGGCGACCTCGTCATGGCGGCCGAGCACGCCACCGCCGAGAAGATCGCCTTCTTTCTGAGCCACACCTCGGGTGTCATCTGCATGCCCATGACCGGCGAGCGACTCGACGAGCTGGAGCTGCCGCCCATGGTCGTCGACAACACCGAGAGCCAGCGCACGGCGTTCACCGTCTCGGTCGACCACCGCCACGGGACGACCACGGGCATCTCCGCCGGCGACCGGGCGGCCACCATCGCCGCCCTCATCGATCCGGCAACCAAGCCCGCCGACCTGGCCCGCCCCGGCCACATGTACCCGCTGCGGGCCCGGGCCGGCGGGGTGCTCAACCGCGCCGGGCACACCGAAGCGGCCGTCGACCTGGCCCGCATGGCCGGCCTGTACCCCGCCGGCGTGCTCAGCGAGGTGGTCACGGAGGACAAGAGCGCCATGGCCCGCCTCCCCGAGCTCGAAGAGCTCGCCGCCCGCCACGGGCTGCTCATCATCACCATCGCCGACCTCATCCGTCACCGCCGCCAGCGGGAGAAGCTGGTGAAGCGGGTGGCCGACGCCCGTATCCCCACGGAGTGGGGCGACTTCACCTGTTACGTCTACGAGTCGCTCCTCGACGGCGAGCAGCACGTGGCTCTGGTCAAGGGCGCCGTCCAGGGCGAGGACGACGTGCTGGTGCGGGTCCACTCCGAGTGCCTCACCGGCGACGCCCTGGGTTCGATGCGCTGCGACTGCCGAGTGCAGTTGCAGGAGGGCATCCGCCGCATCGCCGCCGAAGGCCTGGGCGTGATCGTCTACCTCCGGGGCCACGAGGGCCGGGGCATCGGCATCGCCCACAAGCTGCGGGCCTACAACCTCCAGGACGAGGGGCACGACACCGTCGACGCCAACCTCGAGCTGGGCCTGCCCGTCGACAGCCGCAAGTACGGCATCGGCGCACAGATCCTGGTCGACCTCGGGGTCACCACCATGCGGCTGCTCACCAACAATCCGGCCAAGTACGGCGGTCTCGACGGGTACGGTCTCCACATCGTGGAGCGAGTGCCGCTGCAGTCCGTGCCCAACCCCGAGAACATCCGTTACCTGCGCACCAAGCAGCAGCGGATGGGCCACCTGCTCGAGGGGCTCGAGTGACCACCTACGCCGGGCAGCTGCAGGGTGAGGGGCTGCGGGTCGCCATCGCCTGCGCCCGCTTCAACGACCTGATCACCGAGCGCCTGCTCGCCGGCGCCCGGGACGGTCTCCAGCGCCACGGCGTCGACGCTGGCTCCATCACCGTGGCGTGGGCGCCAGGCGCCTTCGAGCTGCCGCTGGTGGCTCAGCGCCTGGCCGCCTCGGGGGAGTTCGACGCGGTGATCGCCCTGGGGGCGGTCATCCGGGGGGCCACTGGCCACTACGAGCACGTGGCTGGCGAGTGCGCCGGCGGCCTGCAGCGGGCTGGGCTCGACACCGGCGTGCCCGTCGCCTTCGGCGTGCTCACTACCGACAGCGTCGAGCAGGCCCTCGAACGGGCCGGGGGCAAGGCCGGCAGCAAGGGCTACGAGGCGGCCGAGACCGCCCTGGAGATGGCCGACCTGCTGCGCCAGCTGCCCAAGCGGCGCCCCTGATGCTGCGCCTGGTGTTGCCCAAGGGTTCTCTCGAACGGGCCACCCTCGAGCTGTTCGAGGCCGCCGACCTGGCCGTGGCCCGCAGCTCGACGGTGGACTACAAGGCGATCATCGCCGACCCCCGGGTCGTCGACGTGCGCATCTTGCGGCCCCAGGAGATCCCCAGCTACGTGGCCGAGGGGCTCTACGACCTCGGCATCACCGGTCGCGACTGGATCGAGGAGACCTCCAGCGAGGTGGTGTCGCTGGGTGAGCTCCACTACTCCAAGGCCACCGCCCGTCCGATCAAGGTGGTGCTGGCCGTGGCCGACGACTCGCCGTGGCGCAAGGTCGGCGACCTCCCGGCCGGCGTGCGGGTGTCGACGGAGTACCCGCAGCTGACCCGGCGGTTCCTGGCCGAGCACGGGGTGGACGCCCGGGTGCGCCTGTCCCACGGGGCCACCGAGGCCAAGATCCCCGACGTCGCCGACGCCGTGGTGGAGATCACCGAGACCGGCCGGGCGCTGCGGGCGGCAAAGCTGCGGATCCTCGACACCATCCTGGTGTCGTTCACCGAGCTCATCGCCAACGCCGACGCCTACGCCGACCCGGCAAAGCGCCACGCCATGGAGCAGCTCCACACCCTTCTGCAGGGCGCGCTCGAGGCGCGGGGAAAGGTGCTGGTCAAGCTCAACGTGGGCGAGGAGGACCTGGAGGCGGTCATCGCCATGCTGCCGGCCATGAAGGCGCCCACGGTCTCCAAGCTCTTCGGTGCCGGCGGCTACGCGGTCGAGACCGTCGTGCCCAAGACCGACATCAACATCCTCATCCCCGCTCTCTCCGACGCCGGCGCCAGCGACATCATCGAGGTCCCGCTGTCGAAGATCGTCCATTGACTCGCGGCCGGGTGGCGGCCTTCGACGACGCCCGGGGCTGGGGCACCGTGCGGGGCGACGACGGCGAGGCGCTGTTCTTCCACTGCACCGCGGTGGCCGACGGCAGCCGCCGCATCGCTGCCGGCACGCCGGTGACCTACCGCCGGGTGCCCGGCCACCTCGGGCAATGGGAGGCCACTGCCCTCGAGCCCCTCACCGCCGACTGAGTGGCCGACGGCGCGCTCCGGGTCCTCAGCTGCTGACCGGCGCGGCCCGAGCGGGGGCCGGCGTCGAGGAATCGACCATGACCAGGTCCTCGGGCCCGCCCGTGACCTCGATGCCGCCGGCCCGGTAACGCCGGCGCTGGCGGACCTCGAGGCGCCGAGCCAACCGGCTGAGCACGAAGTTCGCGGCGACGTACATGGCGGCCACGACGAACAGCGACTGGAGGAGGTTGCGGAAGTCCTGGCCGGCCAGCTGACCCCGACGGAGGAGCTCTTCGTACTGGACGAAGAAGCCGAGCGACGTGTCCTTGAGCAGGGTGATGAGCTGGCTGACGATGGCCGGCACCATCCGCCGGAAGGCCTGGGGCACGATGACCGAGCCCATGGCCCGCCAGTACCCGAGCCCGACGGCGTAGGCGGCCTCGGTCTGGCCCCGGTCGAGCGACAGGATGCCAGCCCGGAAGATCTCGCCCAGCACGGCGCCGTTGTAGAGCGTCAACGCCAGCACCAGGGTCCACAGCAGGGGCAGCTTGATGCCGTAGCGGGGCAGGCCGAAGGCCAGGAACAGCAGCAGCAACAGCAGCGGGAAGCCCCGGAAGAACTCGACCCAGGTGCCGGCCAGCCAGCGCAGTGGAGCGGCGCGGGCCAGGCGCCCCAGGGCCAGCACCATGCCCAGGGCGACGGCGCCGATCATGGCCGCCGACGCCGCTTTGCCCGTGTTGAGGGCACCGACGAGGAAGAAGCGCATGACCCTCAGGTCGGCCAGCGGCCGCCACAGATCGGCGTCGAGCTGGCCCCGTGACCCAAGCCGCCGGAGGGCCACGACGACGATCACGGCCAGCAGCGCCCCCGACACCACCGAGCCGATGAGGACCCGCCGCCGCCCGCGCGGCCCCAGCTCGTCCCCCAGCAGCGCCGTCGTGGCGGTGCGCCGGCGGGTCACCGCTTCACCGCCACCCGCCGCTCGATGGCCCCGAAGACCAGGCCCGAAGGGATGGTCAGCAGCAGGTAGCCGACGGCGGCCGCCAGGAAGGCGGCGTGGTAGTTGTCGGTGGCGTTGCCCACCCGCTGGGCGGTCCCGGTGAGCTCGCCCACCGAGATGGTGAAGGCGATGGAGGAGTTCTTGGTGAGGGCGATGAACAGGTTGCCGAGGGGGGCCACCACGGTCCGCAGCGCCTGGGGGAGGACCACGTAGGCCAGGAGCTGGGGGAAGGTCAGCCCCAGCGAGCGGGCAGCCTCGGCCTGGCCGCCGGCAACCGAGTTGATGCCGGAGCGGATGGTCTCGGTGACGTAGGTGCCGGTGTAGAGCGCCAGCACGATCACTGCCGTGGTGTAGGCCGGGTAGACGCCCATGACCTTGGGCAGCCCGAAGAAGAAGAACACGAACAGCACCGCCAGGGGGCAGTTGCGCACCAGCTCCACGTAGGTGGTGGCCGCCGCCCGCAGCGGTGCGATGGGGCCCACCCGGAACGAGGCCACGACCAGGCCGATGGCGAACGCCGCCGTCCACGACAGCAGGGTCAGGGTGACGGTGGTGCGGATCCCCGTGCCGAAGCGGCCCAGGTTGTCGAGGATGACGTCCAGCGCGGCCTACCTCGGCTGGGGGGCCGGGGGGCGGAGGTGGGCCTCCGTCCCCCGTAGGCCCCTGGCGGACCAGGGCACGATCAGTAGCGGTCGACCTCCGGAGGCTCCGGGGTCTTCTCGTCGACCACGCCGACCGTGCGCTCGTAGGCCTCGGCCCACTCCCCATTCTCGTAGATCTCCTCGAGGCGGTCGTTGATGAAGGCGCGGAACTCGTCGTCGTCCTTGGGGACGCCGATGCCGTACGGCTCGGTGGTGAACGGATTGCCCACCAGCTCGAACTCGCCGCCACTCTCCTCGATGAGCCCGAGCAGGATGACGTTGTCGGTGCTGACCGCGTCGACCCTGCCGTCGCTCATGGCGTCGGCACACTGGCTGTAGGTGCCGAACTCGGTGACCTCTGCCTCGGGGGCCATCTCGCGGACGTTCTCGATCGAGGTCGATCCCTGCACCGAGCAGACCCGCTTGCCGTTCAGGTCGTCGACGCCCTGGATGTCCTCGGGATTGCCGGCCATGACCATGATGTCCTGTCCGGCCACGTAGTAAGGACCGGCGAAGCCCACCCGCTCCTTGCGCTTGTCGTTGATCGTGTAGGTCGCCACCACCATGTCGACGTCGCCGTTGACGAGCACGTCCTCGCGCACGGCCGAGGGCGTCTCCACGAACTCGGTCTCGAGATCGGGGTCGATGGCCTCGGCGATGAGCTTGGCGATCTCCACGTCGAAGCCCTCGACCTCGCCGGTGGTCGCTCGCTTGAGCCCGAACAGCGGCTGGTCGAACTTGGTCCCGACCGTGATGGTGCCCCGGTCCTGGATCTCGGCCATGGTCGAGCCCGGCGGGTGCTCGATCGTCTCCTCGTTGTTGCCGCCCTGGGTGGTGTCGGAGCCTTGGCTGGTGTCGGTGCCGCCGTTTCCACCGCCACAGGCGGTGGCCACCATGGCCAGGCCCAAGAGCAGGCCGATCAACCAGCGAGGTCGAGTGTGGTGCATGTGTCTCTCCTTGCAGTCGGGCTCAGTGAGCCAGGATCTTGGACAGGAAGTCACGGGCCCGCTCGCTCTCCGGCTCGCTGAAGAAGCGTTCGGGGGGCGCCACCTCGACGATGCGCCCGCCGTCCATGAACACCACCCGCTGGGCGGCCGAACGGGCGAAGCCCATCTCGTGGGACACCACGATCATGGTCGTGCCCTCCTCGGCCAGCTCGACCATCACGTCGAGCACCTCCTTGATCATCTCCGGGTCGAGCGCCGAGGTGGGCTCGTCGAAGAGCATGACCTTGGGGCCCATGGCCAGGGCCCGGGCGATGGCGGCGCGCTGCTGCTGGCCGCCCGAGAGCTCGGCGGGGTAGCGGTCGGCCTTCTCGGCGATGCCGACGCGCTCGAGCAGCTCCATGGCCCGCTCCCGGGCCGCCACCCGTGGTTGGCCGAGGGCCTTCACCGGCCCCAGGGTCACGTTCTGAAGGACCGTCTTGTGGGCGAAGAGATTGAACGACTGGAAGACCATGCCCACCTTGGCCCGGAGGCGGGCGAGCTCCTTGCCCTCCTCGGGGAGGGGGGCGCCGTCGACGAGGATGGTGCCGCTGTCGATGGGCTCGAGCCGGTTGATGCACCGGCACAGCGTCGACTTGCCCGACCCCGACGGTCCCACCACCACGACCACCTCCCCCGCGTCCACCGACAGGTCGATGTCACGCAGGACGTGGAGGTCGCCGAACCACTTGTTGACCTTCTCGAGGACCACGACCGGGGACTCGGCCATCCACACTCCCTCGCTGGTCAGCGGCGGGAGAACGTTACCGGTTCAGGCACGATCCGCGGTGGCATCAGCACCGGCTGTGCCCCGGGGCCCGGGGCCGCGCCTCAGCCGGCGGAGTCAGTCGTCGCGCTCCGGGGACGCACCCTCCCGGGCCCGGGCCAGGAACTCCTCGGCATCGGGCTTGTCCTGGTCGTGCTCGGGGTGGTGGCCGGGCTGGTTCTCAGGAGGAACCGGCGCGGTGGCCTCGTCCTCCACCGGTGTGGAGCCGGCCTCCAGATCGCTACCGATGCTGTCGGGATCGAGCGGCGTGCGGCGGCTCCGGGAGAGCTCCGGTTGCTGGGGGTTGGGCATGGCGGGCGGCTACCCGTCGACCGGAGTCGTCAAACGAGCGACGCCGGCCTCAGGCCGAGGGCCCGCCCTCGTCCGCATCCTCACCGGCACTTCGGCCGCTGCCGCTCAGCTGCACGAACGCCATCTGCAGCTGGCGCAGGCCGTCGCGCAGCGCCTGCTCCTCGTCGCCCAGGCGCCCTTCCATACCCTCGACGAGCGCCGCCATGGCGTCGATGGCGATGCGGCCCTCGCCGAGGTTGGGCGGCTGGCGATTGAGGTGGATGGCCGCCAGCTGGAACAGGCCCACGGCGTGGTTGGCCACGACCACCGCTGCCGGCGTGCTGGCGACCTGCTCCTGCATGGCTGCCAGCTCGTTCTCGAGCTGGGCCCGCTCCTCGGCGCTCAGGTCGGGCTCGGGCGACCCAGAGCTGGCGCCACCGCCGGGAGGCGCAGACGAGCGGGGTGAAGACGGCCCGTCGGGCTCGCGTTGCACGGGGCGCTCGCCGCCCGGTGTCCAGAGGGAGCTCATGCTGGTACCCTAACGCCACAACCGACTCGAGAAGCGGGTTCGTCCACACCGGACCGCCCCACCCGGCCACCGTCCTACTGGGTGCGTCGGGTCGTACGCCGCTCACCAGCGGGACCCGGCCTCCGGCCGGAGCTCCCGTGGGCGGGTGTCCGCTTCCCGGGACGCCCGCCGGCGTCGTCCTCCGGCGAGCCCGATCTACGCCAGGAGTGATGCCCGATAGCCGCAGCGGAGAGCAACGAGCTTCGTATCAACGATCGCATCCGGGCACGGGAGGTTCGTCTCGTGTCGGCCGACGGTGATCAGGTGGGGATCAAACCCCTGCCGGAAGCCCTGACCATTGCCCGCGACCTCGACCTCGACCTGGTCGAGGTGGCACCACAGGCGTCGCCGCCGGTGTGCCGGATCATGGACTACGGCAAGTACAAGTACGAGGCGGCGCAGAAGGCCAAGGAGTCACGCCGAAAGACCACCCAGGTCTCCATCAAGGAGATGAAGTACCGGGTGAAGATCGGCAAGGGGGACTTCGACACCAAGACCCTAAAGGTCCAGAAGTTCTTGGAAGAGGGTCACAAGGTGAAGATCACGATCATGTTCCGGGGCCGGGAGGTCCATCACCCCGAGTTGGGCATGCGCATCCTCGACCGGGTGGCCGAGCACAACAACCACCTGGCCAAGGTGGAGGCGGCTCCCAAGCTCGACGGCCGGAACATGACCATGGTCCTCGCCCCTGACAAGCGGGTGCAGGCAGCGGCGGAGGCGGCCCGCAAGAAGGCCGCCGCCGAGGAGCGCCGGACGGCCGGCAACGGTGCGTCCCCCGAAGCGGGCGAAGGTGCTCCGGTCGGGGCCAACGAGGAACAAAAGGAGCAGTGACGACGTGCCGAAGATGAAGACGCACCGGGGGGCGGCCAAGCGGTTCAAGGTGACCGGCAGCGGCAAGGTCCGGCGTCGCCAGGTGGGCATGAACCACATCCTGGAGAAGAAGCCGTCGAAGCGGACCCGCCGGCTGAAGCGGAGCGCCGAGGTCACCGGGAGCGACGTCCGCCAGGTGAAGCGCATGCTCGGCCAGGGCTGAGGGCGGGCCCAGCAACCATTCCACCCGTTCACCGCGACGGGCCCCGCGCCGGCTTCCGGGTTCACCGGTACGGTGCGGGCGCCCGCAGCACGAGGAAGCCGTCGCCGGGCTGTTCGGCGACAGGAGGAGCATCATGGCGAGGGTCAAGCGGGGTGTCCCCGGCAGAAAGCGGCGCCGGGCCGTGCTCGAGCAGGCGCAGGGCTACTACGGCAACAAGAGCCGGTCCTACCGCGCCGCCAACGAACAGGTCATGCACTCGCTCCGCTACGCCTACCGCGACCGGCGGGCACGCAAGGGCGAGTTCCGATCGCTGTGGATCCAGCGCATCAACGCCGCCACCCGTGAGCACGGGATGAGCTACAGCCGGTTCATCGCCGGCCTGCGGGCTGCAGGGGTCGAGGTCGACCGCAAGGTGCTGGCCGACCTGGCGGTTCGCGATCCGGATGCCTTCGCCGCCCTGGTGCAGGTGGCGGGCGAAGCTCCCGCCTCCCAGGCCGGGTAGCCCCCACCCGTGGCCGGGCCGGGCCCGCTCGGCGCCCGCCACAAGAAGGTCGACCGTCTGCGGCGCCTCCTGCGTCGCCGCAGCGTCCGTCGCTCCGAGCGGGCCTTCGTGCTGGAGGGCGAGACGCTGGTGGCCGAGGCCCTCGACGCCGGCGTCCCGCTGGAGGCGGTGTTCGTGGCGCCCGACGCCGGCAGCGTGCCGGCCGTGGTCGAACGGGCCCGGGCCGCCGGCCTGCGGGTCCACGAGCTGGCGCCCGGCGTCCTCCAGCGGGTGGCGGAGACGGTCACACCTCAACCGGTGCTGGCGGTGGCGCCGTGGGTGGACGTACCCCTGGACGCCATCTCGACGTTGACCTCGGTTGTGGTGTGTGTCGACGTGCGCGATCCGGGCAACGCCGGCAACGTGCTGCGCTCGGCAGAGGCGGCAGGGGCAGGCGCAGTAGTCTTCTGCACAGGGTCGGTGGACGTGTTCAACCCCAAGACGGTGCGGTCGTCGGCGGGATCGCTGTTCCACGTGCCGGTGGTGAACGGAGGCGAGCCGGTTGCGGTGCTCGATTGGATCGGCAAGCAAGGGTTCCGGCGCATGGGGACCGTCGCCCGCGGCGGCCGTCCCTACGACGAGGTCGACCTCAGCCCTCCCGTGGCCATCGTGCTGGGCAACGAGGCCTCAGGACTGCCGTCGTCGCTGGACCCCCACCTCGACGTGCGAGTCACCATCCCCATGGTGGGCCGCACCGAGTCGCTCAACGTGGGGATGGTGGGGGCGTTGATGTGCTTCGAGGCGCTGCGCCAGCGACGTCGGGAGGCGCCGGCCCGATGACGTCTCGGACGCGGGCGGCGGTCGATCTCGACGACCTGGCGGTGGCGGCGGTGGTGGTCGACGCCCAGGGACAGGTGGAGGCGGCCAACGCCGCCGGCGACGAGCTGGCCGGTCGGCCGCCCGGCGGCCTGGTGGGTTGCCGCATCGACGAGGTCGTCGACGCTGATTCCGCCGGGGACGCGCTCGTCTGGGCCGGTGTGACCGACGACGACTCACCCACGGTCGCCGAGCGCGAGCTGCGCGTGCTGCGCCCCGACGGCCGGCAGGTGCCGGTGGTGGTGAGCGGCCGCCGGCGCGAGGACGGCGACGGGTCGCCGGCGGGCGTGGTGCTGCTGTTGAGGCCGGTGGTGAGCGACGACGCCTCGGTGGCCGGCATGGACGTGGTCTCCACCGTCAGTCACGAGCTGAGGTCGCCCCTGACGTCGGTCAAGGGGTACACCTCGCTGCTGCTGAGCCGGTGGTCCCAGTTGAGCGACGAGCAGAAGAAGACGATGCTCGAGCAGGTCAATCACGACGCTGACCGGGTGACCCGGCTGGTGAACGAGCTGCTCGACATCAGCCGGCTCGAAACCGGCCATCTCCAGCTCCAGTACCAGCTCGTCGACCTTCCGGCCGTGGTGTCGTCCGTGGTGGCCAAGGTGGCCCTGGCTCACCCCGCGCTCGACTGCTCGGTCGAGTTCGACCCGGACTTTCCCCCCGTGCGGGCCGACCCGGACAAGATCGAGCAGGTGCTCACCAACCTGGTGGAGAACGCTGCCAAGTACGGCAGCCTCACCGGCATGCGGGTCCTGGGCGCCGTCGCCGACGAGGCGGTCTCCGTCGTCGTCGTCGACGAAGGGCCGGGGATCCCCACCGCCGACCTGCCGCACGTGTTCACCAAGTTCTATCGGCGCCACCAGGGTCGGCCCAGTGGGTCGGGCCTGGGTTTGTGGATCAGCCGGGGGCTGGTCGAGGCCCACGGTGGCCAGCTCACCGCCGCCAGCACGGCCGGCCGGGGCAGCGCCTTCCGCTTCACCCTTCCCGTCGACGGCCTCGGTCGCCGATGACCGCAGCCGACGTCGGTGCGCTCATCACCGACGCCCTCGAGCGGATCGCTCGTGCCGGCGACCCTGCCGCCGTCCGGTCGCTCGAGGCCGAGCTCCTCGGACGCCGGTCGCAGCTGGCCACGCTGCGGTCGGGCCTCGGCGCGCTGGCGCCCGAAGCGCGCAAGGACGCGGGCCGGGAGCTCAACGCCGCCCGGGCCCGCATCGAAGAGGCACTAGCCGCCCGGCGGGCCGAGGTCGACGAGGCCGAGCGGCGGTCGCGCCTGGAGGCAGAGCGGCTCGACCTGACTGAGGTGGTGCCCACCCGTCGACGGGGCCATCTCCACCTGGTGACCCAGGCCCGTGACCGGCTGGAGGACGTGTTCGTCGGCATGGGCTACACCGTGGCCGAGGGGCCGGAGGCGGAGACCGACTGGTACAACTTCGAGGCCCTCAACTTCCCCGCCGACCATCCTGCCCGGGCCATGTACGACACGCTCTACCTGGAGCTCGGGGCGCCGGAGTCCACGCTGTTGCGGACCCACACCTCTCCCGTGCAGGTACGGGTCATGGAGGCCACGGAGCCGCCCATCTACTCGGTCATGCCCGGGCGGTGCTACCGCCAGGACACCGCCGACGCCAGCCACCTGCCCAACTTCCACCAGATCGAGGGCTTGGTCGTCGACCGCCACATCACCCTCGGCGACCTGGCCGGCACGCTCGACGCCTTCACCGAGGCCTACTTCGGCCCCGGCTTCCGGTCCCGCTTGCGGCCCTCGTACTTCCCCTTCACCGAGCCGTCGGCCGAGTTCGACATCACCTGCGTGTTCTGCAAGGGCGACGGGTGCCGGACCTGCGGGCGCACCGGGTGGCTCGAGCTCGGGGGGTGCGGGATGGTCCACCCCAACGTCTTCCGTGCCGTGGGCTACGACCCGGAGACGTGGTCAGGCTTCGCCTTCGGCTTCGGCATCGACCGCATGGTGATCATGCGCCACGGCATCGACGACCTGCGCGAGCTGGTGTCCAACGACGTCCGCTTCCTGCGCCAGTTCTGATGCGGGTCCTGCAGTCGTGGTTGCGGGACTTCGTCCCGCTGGAGCTGCCGGTCGACGAGCTGGTCACCGCGCTCGACGACCTGGGGCTGGCGGTGGAGTCGGTCGATCGGGTGGGGGAGGGGCTGGAGGGCGTCGTGGTCGCCCGGGTGCTGGAGCTGGCGCCCATCGCCGGCGCCGACCGCATCCAGCGGGTGGTGGTCGACGCCGGTGACCCCGAGCCGGTCCAGGTGGTGTGCGGGGCGTGGAACTTCGCCGCGGGCGACCTGGTGGCCCTCGCCACGGTGGGAACGGTGCTGCCCGGTGGCATGGAGATCGGCGCCCGCAAGATGAAGGGCGTGGAGTCGAGAGGCATGCTCTGCGCCCCGGACGAGCTCGACCTGCCCGGCGGCCACGACGAGATCCTCGTGCTCCCGGCCGGTGCGGCCTCGCCCGGCACCCCCTTCGCCGAGGTGGCCGGCGGCGGCCCCGACGTGGTGCTCGACCTGGAGGTCAACGCCAACCGGCCCGACGCCATGTCCATGGCCGGGGTGGCCCGCGACCTGGCCGCCCGCCTGGGGCTGGTCTTCACCGTGCCCGAGCCCGAGCTCCCCCCGCCGGCACCGGTCGAGCCCGCCTCGGTCGCCATCGACGCCCCCGAGCTCTGCGGGCGCTTCGTGGCCACCGTCATCGCCGGGGTACGGGTGGGCCCGTCGCCGGCGTGGATCGCCGACCGGCTGACCCGGGCGGGGATGCGGCCCATCAACAACGTGGTCGACGCGTCCAACTACGTGATGCTCGAGCTGGGCCAGCCCACCCATCCCTACGACGCCGCCCGCCTGGGGGGCCGGGGCTTCCGGGTACGCCAGGCACGTGTCGGCGAGACGCTCGTCACCCTCGACGACGTCGAGCGTGTTCTCGACGGCGACCTGCTCATCTGCGACGCCGGCGACCAGCCCATCGGCATCGCCGGGATCATGGGCGGCGCCTCCACCGAGATCGACGAGCACACCACCGAGGTGGTGCTGGAGGCGGCCTGGTTCGAGCCGCTGGCCATCTCCCGCAGCGCCCGCCGGCTCAAGCTGCGAACCGAGGCCTCGGCCCGCTTCGAGAAGGGCGGTGACTGGGCCGTCATCGACCGGGCCGTGGCCCGCTTCGTCGAGCTGGTGGCCGGCGGTGAGGAGCTCAGCGTCGGTCCACCCACCGACGTTCGCGGCGTGCTGCCCGAGCGGTCACCCGTTCGGGTGCGCACTGCCCGGGTCAACGAGCTGCTGGGCACGGGTCTGAGCGACGCCGAGATCGCGGGGTACCTCGACCCCATCGGGTTCACGACCACCACCAGCACCACCGGCCCCGGCGTGCTCGACGTGGCCCTGCCCACGTGGCGCCTCGACAGCGCCGCCGAGATCGACGTGATCGAGGAGGTCGCCCGGCTCCACGGGTACCGCAACGTCCCCACGACCGTCCCCCGCAGCCCGTTGACCGGCGGTCTGAGTCCGTACCAGCGCGACCGCCGGCTGGTGCGCCAGATCCTGGCCGGCGCCGGCGCCGACGAGGCGTGGAGCACGACGTTCCTGGCCGTGTCCGACCTGGAACGCTGTGGGCTCGACCCGCGCGAGGCGGTGGTGGTGGCCAACCCTCTCGTGGCCGAGGAGTCGCGGTTGCGGACGTCCCTGCTGCCCGGGCTGGTCGGGTCGGTCGCCGGCAACGCCCGCCACCGCATCACCGGGGTGTCGCTGTTCGAGGTGGGCCACAGCTTCCGCCGTCCGCCGGACGGGCAGCAGCTCCCCGACGAGCGCGAGATGGTGGCGGTGGCCACCGCCGGCGCCGACGCCCGCGAGGCGGTGACCCTGTGGCACCTGGTGGCCGACGGGCTGGTGGTGGGGGACTGGCAGCTCGAGGCCTGCGTCGCACCCGGCCTGCACCCGACCCGCACGGCCCGGGTGGTGGTCGACGGAGAACCCGTCGGGACGGTGGGCGAGGTCGACCCGGGGGTGCTGGCCCGCTTCGACGTCGACGAGCGGGTGGCGTGGCTCGAGCTCGACCTGGAACGGCTGCTGGCGCGCCCCCACGGCCCGGGGACCTACCGGCCGATCAGCCGGTACCCTTCCAGCGACATCGACCTGGCCTTCGAAGTCGACGACGCCACGCCGGCAGGCTCGATCGAGCGCAGCCTGGCCGGCGCCGGCGACGGCCTGGTGACCGGCGTGCGGTTGTTCGACGTCTACCGGGGCGACCAGGTGAGCCAGGGCCGGCGCAGCCTGGCCTGGACCCTCCGGCTCCAGGCGCCGGACCGGACCCTCACCGACGACGAGGTGGGAGCGGTGCGCCGGCGCCTCATCGCCGCCGTGGAGGAAACCCATGGGGCCCGTCTACGGGGATGAGCCCCAGCACGAAGGGTCAGCCGGCGCCCGCCTGGAGGCCCTCCCCGAGGAGCTGGCCGAGCTGGCGGGCGTTGCGCACGCCGTAGTCCCGGTAGCAGTTGTTCATGAGGGCGTGGGTCTCGCTGGTGGCCGCGGCCAGACCTCTGATGGGCTCCACCCAGGCCGCAAGCTCCTCCTCGGAGTAGAGGTAGCGGAAGCGCTCGGCGGCGCTGATCCCCTTGGCCTCCCACGTCTCCCGGTTGTGGCCGTGGAAGCGAACGATGGCCAAGTCGGCGGTGGCGGCGACCAGCGGGGGGACCGAGCTGTCGAAGCCCTGGGGCCCGTCCACGCAGACGAAGGCCAGCCCGTGCTCCTCGAGCAGGCGGAGGGTCCGCCTGCGGTCGTCGTCGCCGTCGAGCCAGCTGCGGTGGCGGAACTCCACGGCGAGCTGATGCCCGGGCAGGCGCTCGGCCAGCTCGGCCAGGTAGGTCCGGTTGTCCCGCCGGGCGGTGAACCACGGGGGGAACTGGAACACCACGGCGGCCAGCTTGCCAGCAGCCTGCAGGGGCACGAGGGCGTCGCCGAAGTGGTCCCACGCCCGGTCGACGGCGGCGGCGGGCAGGTGGGCCAGGTAGGTCGAGCGCTTGTCCCGGTGCTCGTCGGGCAGTTCGTCGTGCACCTCCTCCCACAGGGTGTTCGGGCGGGTCGGGTGCTGGGTGAACAGCGCGTAGGCCTTGACGTTCATGCGGAAGCCGGCGGGCGTGCGCTCGGCCCACAGCTGCGCCGTTCGGGCCGTCGGCGGGGCGTAGTAGGTGCCGTCGACCTCCACCACGGGGAAGATCGACGCGTAGTGGCGCAGGCGCTGCTCGGCGCTCATCGACCTGCGGGGATAGAAGTCCGACTCCTTGGTGAGGGTCGGGTCCGTCCACGACGAGGTGCCCACGGCGATGCCCATCACCGCCGAGGCTACGACCGCCGGCACGGGTGTCACCGGATGCGCCGGCGCCGGGGGCGGCGCCATCCCCGTGCCCGGTGAGGTCCCGCCGTAGGATCGCGCCCGTGCCGGTTGCCGTGACCGCCCCCTACGTCAGTGAGGAGTTCACCGACGAGGAGGCCGACGTGCTCCGGCGCTACGTCACCAACGTCGAGGGCCCGGTGTTCGCTCTGGTGAACCTCCCCGAGGTGGTCAAGGGCGCCCTGTTCGCCCGCTACAGCCGCACCCACAAGAGCCTGCGGCGGCTGTTCCTCGACGAGTTCGTGGACGACCTCGACATCGAGGGTGACGCCGCCGTCGACGCCACCGTCGGGTTGGAGCGGGCCGAGCGGCTCTACGACCGGGTGTTCTTCGAGTACGGCGACGACTCGGTGGCGCAGCTCGGTGGTGTGCATCTGGCCTGCGAGCAGGCCTCCAACCTGCTCACCAAGGTGCTGGAGCGGGGACGGCTCATGTCCTACCTCGAGCAGTCGACTCGCTACATCTCCTACGACGCCCGCCTCGGCGGCCGCTACCGCTACCACCGCGACCCCCAGTTGCTGGCCTCACCCCTCGGGACCCGCTACGTCGGCGAGATGGACCGGCTGTTCGACACCTACGCCGGCCTCGTTCCCGTGGTGCAGGAGTGGTGCCGCCAGCGCTACCCGAAGCAGCCCGGTGACTCCGACTTCGTCCACCACCAGTCGACCCGGGCCAAGGCCCTCGACGCCGTGCGCGGGATCCTGCCCGCCGCCTCGTTGTCCAACGTGGGCGTCTACGGCACCGGCCAGGCCTACGAGGCGTTGCTGCTGCGCATGCGTTCCTCGCCCCTGCCCGAGGCCCGCCGCTACGCCGAGCTCATGCTCCCCGAGCTGCGCAAGGTCATCCCCTCGTTCCTCACCCGGCTCGACCTCCCCGATCGGGGCGGTGCATGGTCCGACTACCTCCGGCAGACCCGGCAGGACACCGCCGAGGTGGCGGCCAAGCTCTTTGCCGGCGTGGAGACCGAGCCGGAGTCGGCCCCCGAGGTGACCCTGGTCGACTTCGACCCGGAGGCCGAGGACAAGCTCCTGGCCGCCATGCTCTATCCCCACGTCGACCGACCCGAGACCGAGGTGCTCGAGCGGGTCCGGCGCCTCGGCGCCGACGACCGGGCGGCGGTGGTGGCGGCCTACACGGGGGAGCGGGGCAACCGCCGCCACCGGCCGGGACGGGCGCTGGAGCGCAGCAGCTACCGCTTCGACGTGTGCGCCGACTACGGGGCCTTCCGCGACCTCCAGCGTCACCGGATGCTCACCATCGAGTGGCAGCCCCTCACCCCCCGGCACGGGTACGTCGTGCCCGAGGCGGTGGTGGAGGCGGGGGCGGCCGAGCCCTTCGCCGAGGCGATGGAGCGCTCCGCCGCCCTGCACGACGCCCTGGCCGAGGAATTCCCCGGGCAGGCCGCCTACGCCGTGTGCCTCGCCTACCGGGTGCGGTTCTCGATGCAGCTCAACGCCCGGGAGGCGATGCACATGCTGGAGCTGCGCACCACCCCCCAGGGCCATCCCGCCTACCGGCGGGTGTGCCAGGAGATGCACCGGCTCATCGCCGAGCAGGCCGGTCACCGGGCTGTGGCCGACATGATGCACTTCGTCGACCACAGCGAGCCGGAGCTCGAGCGCCTCGAGGCCGAGCGCCGGGCCGAGCACCGGAGGGCGAGCACCTCCCACTGATCCGTTGGCTCGGCCGCTTGTTGCCAGTGGGGTTGCTGTGGCCGACGTGGTCGGGTAAGACTGCTGCTGGCGGGCGGGGACGGAGGTAACCGTGCGCGTCCCCACACCTGCCAGCCGCCGGCACCGATCGAGCCCGGGCGTGGCCATGGTCGTGATCGCCGGCCTGGCCGTCGCCGGGCCCGCTGCCACCAGCTCCCACACCGTTCGGCCCGGGGAGAGCCTCTCGGGCATCGCCGCCGACCACGGGGTGACCGTCCGGGGCCTCGCTGAGGCCAACGGCATCTCCGATGTCCACCGCGTGCTCGCCGGCGCCACCCTCGCCCTACCGGCCGCCGGCGGCACCAGAGCGGCCCCTCGGGGCGGTGGTCCGGCGGGAGGCGCCACTCACACCGTCGGGTCGGGGGAGACCCTCTCGAGCATCGCCGCCGACCACAGGGTGACGGTCCGGGGCCTTGCCGCCGCCAACGGCATCACCGACCTCAATCTCGTGCGCAGCGGCCAGCGCCTGTCCCTCCCCGCTGCCGGCAGCCCCCGCCCGGGCGGCGCCGGGGTCGAGGCGTCACGCCTGCCCTCGCGCCTGCAGTCCTCGCCTGAGCGCCTGAAACTCGTGCCCCGCTTCGAGCACTGGGCGGCGACCTACGGGATCCCTGCCGACCTGCTCATGGCCATGGCCTGGGTGGAGTCCGGCTGGCAGAACCACGTGGTCTCCAGTGCGGGGGCCATGGGCATCGGCCAGCTGATGCCCGACACGGTGACGTGGATGCGCGACATCGTCCTGCGCGAGTCTCTCGACCCGGACGTTCCGGACGACAACATCCGTATGAGCGCCCGCTACCTGCGCTGGCTGCTCGACCGCACCGAGGGTGACCCGGCCACCGCCCTGGCCGGCTACTACCAGGGCCTGGCGGCGGTGCGTGCCTTCGGTCCCTCTCCCGCCACGACGGTGTACCTCACCGACGTCCTCGCCTTCCGCGACCGCCACTTCTGATCCCGATACAGGTTTTTTCTGCCTGCCCTGACCAGCCTCGACGCGCGTCGAGGCTGGTCAGCGTCATGGTTTGGCTCGGCACCGTCGGTTGACACGCCGCCCGGGGGCGTGGCAAGAAGGTCAGGCCTTCTTTTACTCGGGTGGCCGAGGAGAAGGCCTGGGCGGGGTAGCCCAGCGAGCTCAGTAGCAAACGTCTCAGGCGCCGGTTCGTCACAGAGAGGCATTGCCTCTCCGCGACGGTTCGGGATGGTCGACGGCCCCAAAGGCTCGCTGGGCACCCTTCTCGCCGGTCCCCTGCGGCTCCTGGCGCCCCGCCGAGCCGGTGGGGCGCCGACGTGGCCGTGGTGCAGCGCCCGGATGGACGAACACGGGCCGGGAATGGATAGAGTCCGCCGTCGGTTCTTCCGCTCGCACGCCTCTTGCCATCGAAGGAGCCATGGCCGACGATCTCGACGACGACCAGACCGACGAGAGCCTGGACGCGCCCGACGACGAGGACGCCCTCGACGACGAGGACGTTCTCGACGACGACGAGGTTCTCGACGACGACGACGATGAGAGTGTCGAGGAGTTCCCAGACGCGGAGTTCGCCGACGACCACGACGAGGAGTCCGACGAGGACAGCGTCGTCAAACCGCCTCCGACGAAGCGGGGCAAGGCCAAGGTGGCCGAGCCTGCCGGCGACGAGGAGGACGGTGGGGACGACGACGACGACGAGCCCGACCCCGACGACGTGGAGGCCGACCTCGACACCATTCTAAAGGACCGTCTGGTCGTCGCCGACGACGAGGAGGACGACGAGGAGGACGAGGTTCCCGAGACCGAGGAGAAGGTCGAGGGCGGTAAGGTGCGCCCCCGGGCGCCCGGGGAGTTCGTGTGCCAGTCGTGCTTCCTCGTGAAGCACCCCAGCCAGCTGGCCGAGGGCGAAGTGCTCTTGTGCCGGGACTGCGTCTGATCTCCGTGCCGCTTGCCCGGCCGCACGCTGACTTTCGTGGATCGGGAAGATCGGGAAGGATCATTGCTGTGAACGACTCCAAGTCTCCGCTCGACCGCGTGGTGGAGCTCTTCGTCTACGCACCCGTGGGTCTGGCGCTCTCAGCGCGCGACCTGGTACCCGGGCTCGTCGAGCGGGGTCGCCGCCAGGTCGACCCTCAAGTCGGCGTGGCCCGCATGGTCGGGCAGATGGCGGTGTCCCAGGGACGGTCCCAGGCAGAGAAGGCCCTGGAGCACGCCGTGGCCTCGGCCCAGGCCACGCTCGAGCAACTCGGCGTGCTCGACCACTCCGAACCCAGCCCGGGCCCTGCGGCGTCCTCGACGCCGGCGACGAGTCCGCCTCCGCCCCCGCCCGATGGGCCGATCGTTGCTCCCGCCGCTCCTCCGGTGCCTCGTACCGGGAACGGGCCGGCTGCTGCCGCGTTGGCCATCCCCGACTACGACTCACTCTCGGCGTCCCAGGTGCTGCCCCGGCTCTCGAGCTTGTCGAACGACGAGCTGGAGGCCGTACGGGCCTATGAGCAGGCCCACCGGGGTCGCAAGACCATCCTGAACAAGATCGCCCAGCTCCAGGGCCGGTAGGTGGAAGGCGCCCGCCTTGCCACCTGCGACGACCTGGCGACCTTGGCCCGGCTGGCCGGGGAGGCCGTGGCCGAGCAGGCCGGCGAGCGGGGCGGCGTCATCTGGGCGTCTCGGGAAACCCGTCCGCTGCCGGCCTTGGCGTCGCTGCAGGAGAGCCTCGACGACGACGGCCAGCTGCTCCTGGCCGGCACCATCGACGAGGTGGTGGTGGGGTACGCCGGCGTCCGCCTCGAGCGGCTGCGCAGCGGTGACCTGCTGGGCGTGGTGACCGATCTGTTCGTGGAGCCCGGTGCCCGCAGCGTGGGGGTGGGCGAGGCACTCATCGGGGAGGTGCTGAGCTGGTGCGGCGGGCACGGGTGCTGCGGCGTCGACGCCGTGGCCCTTCCCGGCAACCGGGACACCAAGAACTTCTTCGAGACCTTCGGCTTCACCGCCCGGGCCATCATCGTGCACCGGCGGCTGGTGGACCTCGCCGCCGATCCGGCGTGAGCTGCCGGCCGTGACGCCTCCGCCGCAGGTCTGCGTCGGCGCCGTGGCCGTCGACGCTGGCCGCCTGCTGCTGGTGCGCCGGGGGAGGGGGCCGGCGGCGGGCCAGTGGTCGGTGCCCGGGGGCCGGGTGGGCCCGGGGGAGACCCTCGCCGAGGCCGTGGTGCGCGAGCTGGCCGAGGAGACGGGAATCGAAGGCGTGTGCGGGTCGCTCATCGATTGGGTGGAGCGCATCGACGACGACCATCACTTCGTGATCCTCGATTTCGCCGTGGAGGTGCTGGAGGGCACGGACCCAGTCGCCGGGGACGACGCCGCGGAGGCGGCGTGGGTGCCCCTCGGCGAGGTGGCCGAGCTGCAGCTGGTGGAGGGGATGGCCGAGTTCCTCCACGTTCACGGCATTCTCGACGTCATCGCCTGAACCGCCCTGGCGCGTGTCAGCGGCGCGGCAGAGTGGGTAGGCGCGATGGAGCCATCGACAAGAGGAGGACCCCAATGGCCCGACGAACCGGAAAGGGTCTGACCGCACTGGTCGCCGGGGCGCTCGGAGCCGCCGGCGCCTATTTCTTCGATCCCGACCGCGGCCGGTCACGCCGCAGCCGCACCAAGGACCAGGCGGCCGCCGCGCTCCGCCGGCGTCAGCGAGAGACCGAGGCCCGTATGCGCTATGCCGAGGGCAAACTGGAGGGCGCTGCCGCCCGTTCTGCCGGAGCCGGGGAGTTCACCCCGGAGGACGACACCGACATCCTGCACGCCATCAAGCAGGCGTTCTCCGGACTCGAATTCTCGACCAGTGACGTCAAGGTCGACGTGGTAGGAGGCGCTGCCACGCTGCGGGGCCAGGTCGATGATGCCGACCACATCGACGAGGTGCAGAAGGTGGTGGCGGAGGTCCCCGGCCTGGCCTCGGTGGAGAGCTACCTGCACACGCCGGGCACCGCACCGCCCAACAAGGCGGCATCCCTCAACGTCAGCTGAGCCTCGGGGGGGTCACGTGGATGTCGGCGGGGCGGGCCCGTCGGGGTCCGAGCGGTCGCGCCTGGTGAGGGGATCGACGGCGGTGGCACTCGCCGGCGGGGGCTGATCGGGAGCCGGTTCGCCTACCGGCTCAGCCACCGGCTCGGGGGTGGCCCCGTCAGGGGCAGGCCACTCGGTGGCGGCCGCGTCGGGCGCAGCGGGCGACTCGGTGGCGGGCGCGTCACCCGAGGGCTCGGTCGTGGGGGCCTCGGTCGCGGGAGCCACGCCGGCGGGAGGAACGGCCGCACCCGCAGGAGGATCGGCCGGCGAGGTCGTCGGCGGCGCCGGCTCGGCCACGGGGCTCCCGGCCACGGGCGCCTCGGATGCTGGCGGAGGGGGAATGCGCCGCGGTCGGGTCGCCGGCCCTCCTTCTTTGGACGGAGGCTCCGATTGCTGGCGGCCCCGGTGCTTGGGCGCCCGGTCGGCCGAGCTCCCCCGACGCTTGGGGCCGCTGCGCTCGGTCGTCGGCTCCACCCCGAAGAGCTGGGCGATGCCCGGCACGCGCCCTGCGTGCTTGCGCACCAGGGCCAGCAGCTCCTCGCCCGGCTCCGATGGGACACCGGCGGGTGTGACGTTGCGGCGCACTGCGGAGTACGCCACCGCATCGAGCACGGTTGCCCATCGCTCTGGGCCGGCATCGGCGGTCATCGCCGCGCCCGCGGCCTCGGCCAGGCGGGTGATCACCTCCGGGGGGAGGTGGTCACCGGGTTGCGGTGGGCGGGACGACAGGCGCAGTGCCCGTACCACCCGGCCCGACTCGAGAGACCCGCACAGGTCGGCGAGCCACTCCTGATGCTCGGCTGTCGTCCGTCGTTCGAGGATCTCCCGCAGGCGGGCCGCTGCCTCCCGGGTGCTGGGGTCCCGGGCGACGTCGTCGGCGCTGACCACCACCGAGCGCAGGTCGCGCAGGGCCAGGTCGTCGGCGTCGGCCAGGGCCGCTTCCGCTCGGTCGAGCCACTCGGCGACGCGGAGGCGGGGGAGCAGCCGCTCGGCGATGGCCAGCACGGCGTTGTTCGGCGCTTCGGGCAGTCCCTCCTTGCGGGCCTTGGCGTTCTGCTCCTCGAGTGCGGTTCGCACCGCCGGGATGCCTCCGCGCAGGACCTGGACGGCGATCGGGTGCTGCTCGGGAGGCAGCTCAGCCAGCACGGCGTCGCGGTGGGCACGTCCGGGACGGAGCTTCTTCGGCTTGGGTCGGGCCGGCGCCGAGGGCGCCTGCGTCACCGTGTCCCGCCGAGACGGCCGCTGGTCGGGGCGCCGGCGCCGTTCACCGTCGCGGTCCGGGCGGCGTCGGTCTCCGTCGGCCGGACGGGGAGGGCGCGGCCGCTCGGGCCCGCGTCCCTTCGGGTGTCGGGTGGGGTCGGCACGCCCGGCGGGGGGCCGCTCCTCAGGTGGCGGGCCGAGGATCTCGATGCGCTGTGGCTCGCGCCGCGTGGACCGAGGCGGGAGCACGGCCGTAACGGTGATGCCGTCGACGTCGAAGTCGGCCTCGGCGCGGATCACGTCACCGACCTTGGTCTTTTCGGGCAGCAACGACCCGTCGAGGACCCCCTTGGGCTGGCGGGCACCGGCGGCGCGCCAGGTCCAGGTGCCGTCGGGGCGTTCGCTGGTCAGCTCGACATCGATCCTGCTGGACACGGGCGCCCACGCTATCGGGCCGGGATGACAAGCTGGACGAGATGGAGACGAGCTTCGAGAGCACCGAGATCACCCTCGACACCAGTAGCGAGAAGGTCCTCGACCTGACCGAGGAGATCGTCCGCTTCTGCGGGGACCGAGGGGACGGGCTGCTCAGCGTGTTCGCCCCTCACGCCACCGCCGGCCTGGCGCTCATGGAGACGGGCTCGGGGTCCGAGCCCGATCTGCTCGAGCTGCTCGAGCGGGTTCTGCCGCGGGACGACCGGTACCGCCACAGCCACGGTTCTCTCGGGCACGGGGCGGACCACCTCTTGCCCGTGGTGGTGAGCCCCTCAGTGGTGCTCCCGGTGGGTGAAGGTCGTCCGCTGCTCGGCACGTGGCAACGGGTGGTGCTCGTCGACCTCAACGCCGACAACCCCCAACGGCGGGTGCGGTTCACCTACCTGGGCAGCTGAGCCGGGCCGCCGTCGGGTGGCCAGGTGATGGCAGTGCCGGGCCTGATCCTGCGTTCGACGTTGGTCACCTGGACCACGCCGTCACCGTCGATGGCGGCGGTGGTGTTGTCGCATCCGCCCTCGGCCCGGGACTGGTACGAGACCCGCACGGCGGTGGGTTCCAGCTCGCGGTGGTCGGCGGCACGCGCCCGCAGGTCGCTCCAGCGCACGGCGGCGGTCGGGTGGTCGCACCGGGCGAAGACCTCGGACCACACCACGGGCTGGACCAGGAAGCGACCGGGCACGTCCAGGTCGCGCACGACCGTCGCCGTCCCGGTGGCCAGGTCGGTGACCTCTCCTCGCCATCGAGGGGAACCGTGCCGGTCTGCGGCCAGGATGCGGAGCCGATACCGCCGTTGCGCCACCCACGAAAAGTCCCGAGTGTTGGGGTTGTCCGTGGCGCTGGCCAGCTGCGACGTCGAGCCGGCCAGCTCGCCGCCGCCGTCAGCCGCCGCCCGGTACCCGCCCCAGTTGACCGCCGTCCCTCCCGGGTGCGAAGGATGGGCCTGCAGGCCGAGGTGTGCCCCACCCCGGTGGCGCCGCCCGTCGTCGAAGCCCGCCTGGAGGGCCCAGAAGTACAGGCGGGGCACCGCCGGCGGGACGACCACCTCGAGGGTGGCGGCCACCTCGACCAGGCGGCCGGGCAACTCCCACCACAGGTGCATGGAGGAGGCCCCGTTGGGGGAGCGGGGCTGGCCGTGGTCACGCAGCCGGCGGGAGAAGATCCCCATGCCGAGGTGATAGCACCGGTGATCCTGCACCATGCAGCCGCCACGACGAAAGGGAGGCTGTGACCGTTCCCGACCTCGGTGCGGTGCGGGAGCAGGAGTTGGACGCAGCCCGCCGGGTGCTGGGCTGGGCCAGGTCGTCGTCCTCCACTGAAGCCGGGACTGCGGCCGGGCGATTCAGCGAGCTCAGGGGTCCCTCTGGTGGTGCTTCGTCACCGGTCTCGGTGGTCTCGGTGGCGCGGCGAACGGGTCGTTCGCCGGATGCCCGAGCCGCCACCGGTTTCGTGTCGCGCCGTGCCCAGGAGGCGAGAGCATGGCGAGGAAACCGAAGCAGGAGAGGACTAGGAACGCGTCGCGGAACGCAGCGCTCGTCCCGGCCACGGTGCTCCCGTGGGGGCGCAGCCGGGCCTGCCACATCCCACCGGCGACCGCGACACCGACGACCTTTCGAACCGCAACGTGGCCGCCGCCATCGAGCCCTACCCCTTCATCTTCCGCGTGTCGCGTGGCTCCAAGAACGGCTCCTTGTCCGGGGGGTGGCCAGCTTCGATCTGGCGACTTCGTTCGAGCTCGGCATTGAACTCGGCGCCGAGCAGGACGGCGATGTTCGAGATCCACAACCAGATCAAGAAGATGATGACGCCGCCCAGGGCACCGTAGGTCTTGTTGTAGGAGCCGAAGTTGGCGACGTAGAAGGCGAACAGCGCCGAGGCGACGACCCATAACACGACCGCGACCACACCACCGGGGCTGACCCAGCGAAATCCTGGCTGCTTCACGTTGGGCGACGCCCAGTACAGGATGGCGAACATGAAGCTGACGATCACCAGCAGTACCGGCCACTTGACGATGTCCCACACCGTCACCACCGTCGAGCCGATGCCGAGGAGCTTCCCCACCTGGTCGGCCAGGCCACCGGTGAGAACCACAGCAAGCGCGCTGATGGCCAGCAGGACCAGCAGCACGAGGGTCACGCCGAGGCGAACTGGGCCCTTCTTCCAGATCGGCCTTCCCTCCTCGACGTCGTAGATTGCGTTGGAGGCGCGCATGAAGGCGGCGACGTAGCCGGACGCGGACCAAAGGGCGGCGACGAGGCCGACGATGAAGAGGACCCCCGCCGCACCTTGGCTCTTCTGCAGGTTCTGGATGGCGCCCGTGACGATGTCCTTCGCCGGACCCGGCGCCACCTTGCCCACGTTGTCGATCAGGGGCTGGGTGGCGGACGAGCCCACGAGGCCGAGGATGGAGACGAGAGCGAGGATGGCCGGGAAGATGGCGAGCACCCCGTAGTACGTCAGTGCCGCCGCCCAGTCGGTGACATTGTCCTCTTTGAACTCGAGCACCGTGCGCTTGAGGACCGCCCACCACGACTGCTTCTCCAGGTCCGCCGGCTTCTTGGGAGCCTGGTCATCGGTCGGACTGTTCGTAGCCTCATTGGCTCGTCTTGCCCCTCGGGGTGGTCCGGTGTTGCGACCTTCGTGCTCTGTCATCTCAGTCCACCCCTCCGCCAGTCCTCGCCCATTTCCGACACTGTTTCCTCCCTTCAGCTTCCGACTCGATCAGATGCAGCGATGAGTCACAGAGGTCGGCGCTGCGCAAGCATGCCGGATGAAGCCGGGTGAACTCTAAGGCACCGATCACTCTTGCTTACCCTGTACCGCTTTCGTGATGAGTCGGGAGAAGCGGTCCCGGCCGACCGCAGCGGCGATCACGGTCCATGTGACGTCGAGCAGGGTGAGCAGCACGACCGCGCTCCGAGTACAAACAGGCACCACTGACCGACGTCGGCGAACAGCTGCACGACTTGGGGACCGCGGCGACGTAAGTACCTCTCGCTGCGCCGAACGAGCAGCAGCCCCGCAGCAGATGGCAGGGGCGCGTGTGTGGGGGTCGTTGCCGTGACGTACAGGCCGAACATGGGGCCCTGGTTCTTCGGCCGATGCAACTCCTGGAGACCGCCGCCGATAATCCTCGTTATGTAACCTACACGGGACCGCCGGGTCCGACCGCCGTCTCGCCGCCCGTCCGTCTCGTCCTGGTCGTCCACCTCGGCGAGCTGCCACTTGAGCTGGAACTCGACCTCTTCTTCGTCGTCGTCTCGCTCGTGCTCCACGCTGATGGAGGCGCTCTTCGGCACACACGTGCGCTCGCCGGCGACCTGGGTGACGGAATAGTTGCGTTCGACGTCACGAGAAGCCACGGGCTCACTCCTGGCAGCCCGGGCTCAGACGTGTGCCCGGCAGCGACGCCCGCCCGCCCATGCGCGCCCTCCTCCCCCTCGTGATGGCACCCGGCAACCGGAGTTCATGCCGTTCGGCGGCGATGGTGCCGGCATCGTCACCCAGCGAACGCGGTTGGCTCGACTGGCTCGGTAGGAGTTTCGTGGGACGATCTTTCGGTGGAGCGGTGGAGGAACAGGCGGGCGCTCGGCGGCGTGCTGGCGGCGGTCGCCGGCGTCGTACTCGTCGTGGTGGCGGTTCAGCCTCGCCCCGCCGCCCTGGAACGGGGCAACACCGTCGTCGTCAACTTGGACCGTCCCGGCATCGCCGCCCACAACTCGCCGGCGGTGGCGGTCCATCCTCGACGTCCCGAGGTCCTGGTGGTGGCGGATCGCATCGACACGCCCCGGTTCTCCTGCTCGATCTGGCGGTCCACCAACGGTGGGGTGACATGGGAATCCCTGCCCCTGCCCCTCGCTCCCGAACAGCCGAACTGCCACGCCCCCGACGTCGCCTTCACCGACACCGGCGACCTGCTCGTGCTCAGTACCGCCACCGGTGGACGGTTCAACCAGCCGGTCGGGGTGTGGCTCCATCGCTTTCGGGAGGACCAACCCGAGGGGGCACCGGTGGTCGTGGCCGGGCCCGAGGCGTTCCATGCTCGGCTGGCGACCGAGGGCACGCGGGTGTTGGTGACCTGGGTACAGGCTGGACCGGCGGCGGCGGAGGTCCCGCTCGGCTTTCCTCCACCGCCCAACCCGGTCGTTCTGGCCCGGTCTGATGACGGTGGCCGGAGCTTCGGGTCGCCGGTGAAGGTCAGCGCCGACGACCGCCTGCTGCTTCAGCCCACGGTGCTGTTCGGGCCGGGCGGCCGGGTCGTGATCGGCGCCCTCGACCTCGGCGCTGACCACTCCGACTACGAGGCACGCCACGGTGGGCAGGGAGGACCACCGAGCGATGAGCCGTGGCGGGTGGTCTCATGGACGTCCGACGATCGAGGAGCCACCTTCGGTCCGGCTGCCGTGGTGGCCGACGGTGTGGTGCCGCCGTCGCGCATCATCGTGAACCTCGGCCCCACCCCCGGGTTCGCCTGGGACATGGGGTCGGGGCGCCTCTACTCGGTCTGGGACGAGGGCCGGGCCGACTCCCGCGACGTGTTCCTCGCCCACTCCGACGACGCAGGGCAGACGTGGTCACCTGCTCGAGCCGTGCTTCCTCGACCTGGTGCTCAGTACCTGCCGGCGGTGGGGGTGGCGCCCGGCGGCCGGGTCGACGTGGCGTTCTACGACCGCAGTGCCGATCCCGCCGACGTGCTGGCCGAGGTGACGCTGGCCTCCTCTAACGACGGGGCGACCACCTTCGTCGCCACCACCGTGTCGGCCACGGCGTTCGACTCCCGCATCGGCTTCGGGAGTGCCCAGGACCTTCCCCAGCTGGGGAGCCAGTTGGCCGTGGTCTCGCAAGAGGACCGGGCGCTTTCGTTCTGGGCCGACACCACCAGAGGCTCGGTGGCCACCAACATCCAGGACCTGGCGATGGCCGCCGTCGAGGTGACCGAAGCGCAGGGGCCTCGCTGGCCGTTGGCCGCCACCGGCGGTGCCCTCCTGCTCGTGGGCGCCATCCTCGCCTGGCGTCCCATGGGCGTAGCATCCGTACATGCGCATAGGCATCTCCGGCAAGGGCGGCGCGGGCAAGACCAGCATCGCGGCGGTGTTGTGCCGGCTCCTCGCCCGCGCCGGCCACCACGTCGTCGCCGTCGACTGTGACTCTGATCCCAACCTCGCCGCCAACAGTGGGGTCGCCGAAGAGCAGGTGTCTGCGATGCGACCCTTGCTCGACCAGTCGGGTGGCCACCGGCAGGTCCCATCGCTCCGACCACTGGAGCTTCTGTCCGAGTACGGGCTGGCCGGACCCGACGGCGTCACCTTCGTGCTCGGGGCCCGAGTCGAGAAGGCCGGAAGCGGTTGAACGGGGGTATCCCACGTCACGGTACGTGACGTCCTGCAGGACATCGAGACCGTGCTCCCCGAGACGATCGTCCTCGCAGACATGGAGGCGGGACTCGAGCACCTGTCGTGGGCCGGCGGCACCCTTCGCCATGCTGATCTGTTGCTCGTGGTGGCCAATCCTCAAGTGAAGTCGCTCCTCACAGCCTCGCGAACCATCGCCCTCGGGCGACAACTCGGCATCCCGGAGATCGGTTTGGTGGGCAACCGAGCGGGCGACGACGACCGGCACCACCTGGAAGCCTTCGCCGGGGACCACGGCGTGGATTTGCTCGGGGTGATCCCCGAGGACGAGGCGATCATCCGAGCAGATCGAGCCGGTCACTGCCTGCTGGACATGCAGCCTTCCGCATCGGCGGTCGAGGGGATCGAAGCGCTGGCCGCTGTCATCTCACGTGCCGACGCTCGGAGTCGACCTCGATGCACTCCCTTCGAGTGATGCTCACGCCCGGTATCCCGGCGTGGCCGGGCTCCCGGGTCGGCTGAGGCTACGTCGCGGCGACGAGCCGCTGCGCCAGCTGGTCGAGCGCCGCCAACGCCGGCGAGCCCGGGTCCACGTCGATGGGCGCCAGTCCCAGGTTGTCGGCGTGCTCCACGGCCGGATCCTCGGGAACGCCCACCACCTCCTCGACGCCGAGCGCCCCGGCAACCACCTCCACGTCCGCCTCGCTCAGCATCCGGTTGGCGACGGCGATGATGCGACTGACGCCGAGCTCTTCGGCGAGCCGGCACGCACGGCGGGCCACCTCGACCGACTTGGCGCTGCCCTCGGTCACGGCGAGCACGACGTCCTGGGGCCCGGGGTGGGCCCAGATGAGGTCGTTGAGCCCGGCTTCGAGGTCAGCCACCACGACGCGGTCGTCGGCGGGAAGCTCTCCGAAGAACTGCCGGGTGGTGTTGTGCGAGCCGCAGCACAAGCAGGCGCTCGACGGGCGTTCGATCTTGCCGGTGGCCACCAAGGTCACGCCGTCGGGCGCCTCGACGCCGTACCGTGACAACAGCTCGTCGGCCGGCGGCGTGGGGTCGTCGTGAGTGTGACCGCTGTCGAGAAGGGCGTTGAGGATGGGCCGCATGGTCTCGACCGAGCCTGGAGGCAGACCCAGCGAGATCCCGAGGTTGGGGTTGGGATCGGCGTCGATGGCGATCACCTCGTGACCTCGGCGCGCCAGGAAGCGGGCCAACGCACCGCTGACCGTGCTCTTGCCCGACCCACCCTTGCCTGCTACCGCCACCTTCATGCTGTTTCCTCCTTGGTCAGAAGAACGTCACCGAGCGTGTCGACCGCGCGCGTCGCTGGTGAGGTCGGACAGGCATCCATCGGCGCTCGCCCCTCCCGTTCGGCGTGGACCACGCAGGGGTCGAACGGGACCCGCACCCTCGGTGCGAGACCCGGGTGGTGCGGCTCGTCCCCAACCCGGTTGGCCACCACGATGGTGTCCCGCTCGCCGACCATCGGCAGGAGCCGCCTGGCCGTCAGCGCCGACTTCCAAGCGGGGCCGACCACCACCACCACGGTGTCGGCGAAGGAGTGGTAGCGCTCGAAGGGCGTCGTGAGTCCGGCCTCCAGATCGACGACCACGTCGACGTCAGGGGCACCGAAGCCGAGAAGGACCTCGGTCATGGCCGGGACCGAGCGCTTGGCCTCCGTCTTGTCGACTGAGCAGATCTTGCCCACCGCCAGGAAGCGCACACCGTCGGGGCCGACCGTGGAATGGCGTTCCACGGCTTCGAGGGCGGTGAGCCCTTCCGCCAGGCGCCATCCGTAGCTGGCGCCGGCATGTTCCTCCAGCGCTTCTGGACCGAGACCCGGCGCACTGGGCCCGACCCCCAGGCTCATCGACAGACCAGGGTTGGTGTCGAGATCGACGGCGAGCACCTTCCGCCCCCGCCGGGCGAGCTGGCGGGCAAGCGTGGCGCAGATCATCGTCTTTCCCGCTCCCCCCTTTCCCATGATCGCCACCCGCACCCCGAGGTCGGCCACGGCCCGGCGCCGGACCTCCTCGTCGAACGCCTCGAGCTCCACACCCGCTCGCGTCCCGTGGGCCTCCAGGGCGGTCCTGTGGCCGGCAATGGTGGACAGCCGGTCCCGGAGGACCCGCGTCTGGGCCCAGGAGGCGAGGTGACGCAGGTAGGTGGTGGCCTGGCGCTCCACGGCCAGCCAGCGCAAGCACCTCGTCCCCGCATCGGCGGCACTCCGTGCGGTTGCCGCCAGCGCCTCTACGACGTCGAGCTGGCGGGCCATCGTCTCGGTGACCGCCCGGTCCCGGGCCTGCAACTCCGAGGAGATGGTGGACCACCCTTCAATCGAGCAGCACGACGGGAGCCGGCGCAGCGACCGGTGTCGAGCGGCACCGGTCAGCGCTGGTACCTGGCATCATAAGTGCGCCCTGCCAATGACGCCGCATCGCCGCGCCGCACCGAGGGAGTCCAGGAGCATGAGGCAGACGTGACCCGCTCGCTTGTGGCCCTGGTCGCCGCCGTCGTGGGACTGGCGGTCGCTGTAGGCGTGGCCGTGGTGCTGTTGACGAATACCACGGGCCCACAAGACGCTGGCGACGTCCTCGTGAACCCGCCCGGCATCATCACCGTCAACAACTCCCCCACGGTGGTGCGCCACCCGGCCCGGCCCGATCACCTCGTCGTCGCTCACCGCATCGACCGCCCGGGCTTCGACGCACTCCTGGAGTGGAGCGAGGACGGCGGGGCCAGCTGGCAGGCCACCAAACTGCCCCTTCCGCCGGACACGCCCGCCTGCGCAGCCTCGCCCGAGCGGACACCATGCCCCTACGCCCCGGACGTCGCCTTTGGTCCCGACGGCACCCTCTACGTGCTCTACGTCCACCTGGAGGGCCGCGGGAACACGCCAGCCACCTTGTGGCTGGCCCGGTCGCAGGACGGAGGGCGGAGCATCGAGTCCCCGGTCGAGGTGGCGGGCGAGCTCACGTTCCAGGCCCGGCTCGCCGTCGCCCCCGACGGGACCGTGCACGTGGTGTGGCTCCAGGCCGCGAACGTCGGCCTCAACCGCCTGGTGGGGTCGGCTGCCATCGTCGCTTCGTACTCGCAGGACGGGGGAGGGACCTTCTCCGGCCCGGTCCGCGTCAGCGACCCGGCGCGGGAACGGGTAGGCGCGCCCAGCCCGGTCGTGGACTCGGGTGGCGATCTCGTCGTGCTCTACGAGGACTTCAAGGACGACCGGCGGGACTTCGAGAACCTCGAGGGCCCCGCCCATTCCGGGTTCTTCTCCTTGGTGCTGACCCGCTCCGAGGATGGCGGGTCGTCGTTCTCGCCCGGCGTCGAGCTGGAAGCCGGCATCGTGCCCACCGAGCGCTTCCTCGTCTTCCTCCCCGAGTCCCCCTCACTGGCCACCGGTCCCGACGGGGTGCTGTACGCCGCCTGGCACGACGGGCGCAACGGGGACGAGGACGTCTTCGTCCGCCGTTCGGACGACGGGGGCGACTCGTGGACCGAGGCCATACGGGTCAACGACAACCCGGTGGAGGACCAGACCGACCAGTACCTGCCCCAGGTGGCGGTGGCTCCGGATGGTCGGGTCGACGTGCTGTTCTACGACCGGCGTGACGACCCGGCCAACGTGATGACCGAGGCCTACCTCGCCACCTCCACCGACGCTGGCGCCTCGTTCACCAACGTGCCGGCCTCGTCGGCGGCCTTCAGCTCCGAGGTCGGCCCCAGCTTCGGTGAGCTCTACGGCACCGACTTCGGCACTCGTGTGGGACTGGTCAGCGGCGACGGCGGTGCCGTCGCCGCGTGGACCGACACCCGGCTCGGCGACCGGGACAGTGGCCGCCAGGACGTGTTCGCCACGACCGTGCACGGCTTGGGCTCCTCGGTCTCGCCACTGTGGGCGCTGATCGTCGGCGTGGCCGTCGTGGCGGGGCTCGTGGCATGGTTTGTCGGGACACGATCCACCGGCTCGGACGGGAGGCAGCAAGGATGAGCGTGGCGGCCGCCGGCAAGGGCCGATCCGGGTCGACGCAACGGTGAGCGGTGCGCGGGAGGGGGTAGCCACCGCAGCGGCTCCCATGCTCGCCGGAGCGGGCCTCCTGGTCGGCGCCTGGGCACTCCTGCCGCCCTACACGGGGCCGGCGCTGAACACCGCCGCACGGGTCGAGTTCGCCGACCACGTGGTTCCGGGGATCCTGGTGCTGGCCGTGTCCATGGTCTGCCTGCTCGTCACCCGCCGGGACGATGCCGACCGGCTCCTGTTCGCCGCTGGGCTCGCCGTGGTCCTGGCCGGCTTCTGGATGGTCGCCACGCATCTGCCGCTGGTGCTTCAGGCCACGCGCCAGCAGGCGCCATGGGGCGCCACGGTGTACCACAGCGCCCCCGGGCTGGCAGTCCTCGTCCTCGGCGTCGTCTGGGCGCTCACCTACCGCTCGTAGTCCACCGCCCACGGCCGTTGCGAACGGGAGGCAGAACGGAACAGCCGCCAAGGCGGGACGCAGCCTCGGTGAGGCTGGTGGACAGGTCCGTGGCCGCCGGGGGCATCGTCGTCCCGGCACCCGGAGTCCTTGCCGTCGTTGGGTGCCGCGCGCGAGCGGAGCGCCCGGTGACCGGGCGCTCCGCTGATCTGCGCCAGTTGCAGGCGCTGGAACTAACTACTCGTTGCGAGCCTTGGACGGCACCGGCACCGAACGTCCACGACCCTGGCGCACGAAGGCGGTGAAGCCGGCGGCGAAGAGGGCGAGGCCGAGCACACCGAGACCCACGGTCAGGGCGATCATGCCAGTTGAGCTGGGTTCAGTCGCAACCGCAGGCGTCTCGCTGCCAGCGGGCTGGACCACGGACTCACCGTTCGGGCCCAGGATCTGGTACGAGGCCCGGGCAGGCGTGCCGTACTGGTCAACGCCCTCGGCGTTCTTCTGGGTCGCCACGATGACGTAGTAGCCGGCCGAACCATCAGGCACGGTGAAGCTGGCGCTGATGTTGCCGGCGCTGTCGGGCGTCGCTTCGGCCAGGACCGCACCATCGACACCGTTCCAGTGCAAGGCGACCGGAACCATTGGGTCGCCGGCCTTGCGAGGCACCGAGAAGGACGACCCGGTCAATGTGACCGTGTCGCCTACCGAGCCACTGGCCGAGCTGAGGTTGAGGGTGGCGAGGTTCGTGCACGCCATGGCAGCAACGGCCGTAAACGCCATCGCCACGATGGCCGTGGCGAAGAACGCCGGGCCCTTCTTCGTGAGGCTCATGTGGAGCTCCTTTTCTGTGGGCATGGCGACCACACCGCGTGACGGCCACCTATCTTCTGCTTCCACCAGTATGCCCGTCCCGCGGGTCGACTTGCAATAGGGTCCTACTCACTACATGCCGCACACAGCTAACTGTCGGCCAATTCTAGTACGGCTGCACTGTAATAATGCGCCGTGAGCAGGGACTTTGCCGTTGCTACCTGTGCCGCCCCCGTCGGATCGCCGCCCTCCTCACCACGGCTGCGCACTGCCTTCCGGCAGGAGACGCACGGCCCGTCCCCGAGGGAAGGAGACGCCGCCATCAGCCCAGGACGGAGCCGAGGAACTCCCGGATGCGAGTCAGCGCCTCCTCGTGGCGCTGGCCGAAAGCAGCAGCGGGCCCTCCGTGTCCGTCGCTGGCGTGCCCCGCCGGCTCTCCGCCGCCGACGTCGGCCGCGGGCATCCGCAACAGGGTGTGGCCGGCGTCGGGCACGGCCACCGCCTCGGCTCCGTCGCCGAGGGCAGCGACGAGCGCGTCGGCGTCGGCGGCGGAGATGCCGGTGGCCTGCTCGCCACGAACCACGAGCGCGGGGACGTCGACGTCACCGGCCACCGCCACCGGGTCCACCGAGAAGATGTCCCGGAGGTACTCCTGCTGCTCGAGGGGGAAGAAGTTGCGCAGCGAAGGTGGCAGCCCCTCCGGCCCCGGTAGCTGCTCGCCGGCCAGCAGAGCCGCCACCACCGAATCCAGCCGCTGGACGTCCTCACCGTGCCCGGAGTTGCGGAAGTCCTCGGCCACGACCTCGACCAGCGGTCGGCCCGGCACCGAGACCAGGACGAGCCCGGCGATCCGCGGGTCCGACGCTGCCAGCCGCAGCGCCACCAAGCCGCCCTCCTCGTGGCCGACCACGGCGATGCGCTCCGGATCCACCTCGGCGCGATCGGCGAGGAAGTCCACGGCGGAGCCGGCGTCGGCCACCATGTCGTCGAGGCGCAACGGCTCCCCGGGGGGCAGGGCGCTCTGGCCGGTCCCCCGTTTGTCGTAGCGGAAGGTCACCATGCCTTCGTCAAGCAACGCCGCGCTGAGATCCCGGTACAGCGGATCGGCGGGCCTCCCCGGGGGATAGAGCCCGTTGCGATCCGTGGGCCCGAACCCGGGCAGGATGACCACGCCGGGCCGGTCGCCCCCGATCCCCGCGCCTGGCGGCAATCCCAGCGTCGCCCCCAAGCTCAGCCCCTCGGCGCCCTCGAACTGCACCGGGCGCTCCACAGACGTGGCGGACGCTGCCGGTGACGGGTCGCCGGCCGGAGCCGTCGAGTCGCCTCCGCCCACGACACGAGACAGGAGGAGTCCTGCCCCCATCACGGCCATCGCCGCGGTGGCCACCACGAGCCGGCGCCCACCTCCTCGCCCACGGGCCGGCGCCCCACCGCTGCACGTCGGGCACTTGAAGCCCACCCGGGTCTGGACGATGCAGTCGCTGCACATCGGTGCCGAACAGTTCGTGCAGGCTGCCAACGACTCCCGCCGGCGGTGGCGCCGGCAGGTCTCGGTGGCTGTCCCGGGAGTCGCCATCAGGCCACCGACGCCGGGCTCACCCTGGTCACGCCGAGCAGGAGGGCGTCGAGCCGATCCCCCTCGAGCGTCTCCGCCTCCATCAGCGCGTCGGCGATGGCGTCGAGCACTCCCTGGTTGGCCACGAGGATGTCCTTGGCCCGGGCCTCGGCCTCGGCCAGCACCTCTTGGACCTCGGCGTCGATCTCCGAGGCGACGCGCTCTGAGTACCCGCTCCCCACGAGGCCCTCCTTGAGCGCCCCGGTCACCAGGGGACGCACCGAGAACGGACCCAGACGAGTGCTCATCCCGAAATCGGTCACCATGCGCCGGGCCAGGGACACGGCAGCATCCAAGTCGCTCATCGCCCCACTGGAGAGGTCCCCGGTGGCGATCTCCTCGGCGGCTCGGCCACCGAGCATGGACGCGATGCGGTCGAGCAGCTGGGAGCGGGTCACCGACACCTGGTCGCCTTCAGGGATCCACCAGGTGAACCCGCCGGCGTGGCCACGTGCCACGATCGAGAGCTTCCCCACGGGATCGGTCCCCGGCAGGGCCGTGGACACGAGGGCGTGTCCGGCCTCGTGGTAGGCGATGCGGTGGCGATCCTGGGGCGACAGGATCCGGGACCGCCGCTCGGGCCCGGCCATCAGGCGCTCGATGGCTTCCAGGAAGTAGCGCATCTCGATCACCGAGGCCCCACGGCGGGCGGCGAGCAGCGCTGCCTCGTTCACCACGTTGGCCAGATCGGCGCCGGAGAAGCCCACAGTGCGCCGGGCCACCTGTCCCATGTCGACGTCGTCACCCAGGGGCTTGCCCCGAACGTGGATCGCGAGGATGCCTTCACGGCCACGGAGGTCGGGTCGGTCGATGCTGACCCGGCGGTCGAAACGTCCCGGCCGCAGCAGTGCCGGATCGAGGATGTCCGGGCGGTTGGTGGCGGCCAGCACCACCACGCCCATCCCCGACTCGAAGCCGTCCATCTCCACCAGGAGCTGGTTCAGGGTGGCCTCACGCTCGTCAGTACCCCCGAGGGAGTGCGTGCCCCGACCCCGGCCCACGGCATCGAGCTCGTCGATGAACACGATGCACGGTGCCGCCTCCGTCGCCACCTTGAAGAAGTCGCGGATGCGGGCCGGGCCCACCCCGACGAAGATCTCCACGAAGTCGGAGCCCGAGATGGAGAAGAACGGCACGTTGGACTCCCCAGCCAAGCCTCGGGCCAGCAGGGTCTTGCCGCAGCCCGGCGGACCGGTCAGCAGGATTCCCTTCGGCACCGACGCCCCCATGGCCAGGAACTTGTCTGCGTTGCCCAGGTAGTCACGCACCTCGACGAGCTCCTCGATGGCCTCGTCGAGACCGGCCACGTCGCCGAAGGTGATCTTGGAGTCGCCGGACTGGAGTCGCCGGGCTCTGGAGCGGCCGAAGGCGGTGAAGCCGTCGCCGCCCCTCCCGAAGAGAAGAAACAGGATGAACAGGCCGTCGACGATGATGAGGGCGGGTAGGAGCAGCGTGACGGGAACCACCAGGTTCTTCAGGGGCTGCTGGGTGACGGAGAACGGCACGCCGGCGTCCTCCAGAGCGCTCGTGAGGCGGGCGAAGATCGTCTCGTTGGCCCCGGAGTACGCCACCCAGTAGCGGCCACCGTCGTAGCGGCCGACGATGCGGTTGTCCGTCTCCAGGATCTCCGCGTCCTGGATCCGGCCCTGGGAGAGCAGGGTGGTGAACTCGTCGATCCGGAGCTCGTCGCCGGGCGTGTGGGGATTCGACCACCACAGCACGAGGACGTAGAAGGCGACCAGGAACGGCAGAGCCAGGCTGCACAACACGAGCGCACGCCGCCGGTTGTTCGGCTCGTCGAGGCCCTCCCCGCCGCTGTCGTCACCGTGGACGTCTTCCTCCCGCCGCCTGCGGGACAGTCTCATCTTGGCCATCGCCCACCCTCTCTCGTCGTCGTCACGGTCGGTAGCGTCCCACGCAGCTCTGGGCCGCCGGCGCTTGCCCGGGGAAGGCGGCGTCGCCGGCGACCACCAGCACGCTTCCATCGCCCAGCAGCACAGCGGCGTGCTCGCTGCGGGGACATCCCATGTCGCCCGCCGGGCGCCACTCGCCCCCGCTCGTTGCCTGCGGCTGGAAGACCTCGGCGCTGGCCAGCGACCGCCGGGAACCTCTGCGGGCCGACTCCCCCCCGGCCACGAGCACCCGCCCGTCGTCGAGGCGAGTGGCGGTGTGGCCGGTCCGGGCCTCGGCGAGCGAGCCGACGGTCGCCCAGGCGCCCTGGCGGGGGTTGAGCACCTCGACCGAGGCCAGGGAGATGTCGGCGTTCTCGCCCCCCGCGCCCCCCGATACGAGCACTGAGCCGTCGTCGAGCAGCGCGGCGGCGTGGTTGGTGCGGCCCTCCGCCATCTCACCGGCGGTGACGAAGGCGTCGGCAGCGGGATCGTAGATCTCGGTCGAGCGGAGCGGGCCCAGCTGGGTGCCGTCGCCCACCGGTCCCGACCCGCCCGCCATCAGCACCCGGCCGTCCGGCAACTGCGTGGCGCTGTGCTCGAATCGCGGTGAGCTCATCTGCCCGGCCCCGCTCCAGGTCCCGCTTCCCGGGTCGTAGATCTCACTCGAGGCGTCCGTCCGCAGCGTCTGGCCCCCCGCCGCACCCTCCTCGGCGTCGAGCGCCGACCCCCCTGCCGCCAACACCCGGCCGTCGGGAAGCAGCGTGAGTGAGTGACCGAGGCGGGGCGTCCCCATGGGCGCTGTGGGTTGCCATTCGTTCGCGACAGGGTCGTAGATCTCCGCCGATGCCAGCGGTCGACCCTCGGCGAGGCCACCGGCGAAGAGGATCCGGCCGTCCTGGAGGACCACCGCCTGATGGCCCCGGCGAGCTGAGGGAGGAGAGGCGGCCTGCGCCCAGCGATCGGCGGTGGGGTCGTACGTCTCGGCTGCGGCCAGTGCGATGGCTCCTACCCCACCTCCGGCCGCCAGCACCCTTCCGTCGGGCAGCAGCGAAGCGGTGGCCGTGCCCCGGATGGTGGTCAGGTTGGGCGTCTCCGACCACGTCCCGACAGGGGGCAGCGGTGCGGCGTCCTCGTCGCCTCCGGAGCCGCCCCACAGGAGCACGGCGGCGAGCACACCGAGCAGGGCCAAGCCGGTGACGCCCAGGACCACTGGGAGGCGGGAAGGCCGGCTGCCAGTCATCGAGGACGGCGTCGGCTCTGCGCACACCTCGCACCTCAGCCCCACCTCGGTGCGCACCATGCACTTGGGGCAGATGGGCCTGTCGCAGTCGATACAGGTGAGCCGGGTGGACTCACCATGACGCTCGCATGCAGGAACCTGAGTCACCATGGCGCAGCGGCCAGTCAGACGTGTGTCTGCCGTGACGAACCCGTGCGACCCACGCCCATGGCGGACAACTCTAGCCCTGAGGTCCGTCCACTCCTCGACGGGCCAGCGTCCGCCGACCTGGCCGGCGGCCGGAGCGGGACGAGCGGCGGAATCAGCACTGCGGGTCCGGCCCACGGCCAGCGGCCATCGCCGACAGGGCCAACCCGACGACGCCAGGGCGTCAGGCAGGCGATGAGGATCGCGGCCCAGGAGATGCGCCCCGCGAGAGCGCGACCCGGGCTTCGAGGATGTCCTGAGCGCCCGTCTCCCTGTCGGCGAGGCGATTATGTGATGACGCCTACACCCCCCAGGGGCTCGGCGATGTTGGCTGATCGAATCCGGAGCTGCGAAGCCGATACGAGACACGTGTCACGCGCGGCTCGACTGGCGGAGCGCCGAATGCGTGGCTGGGGTGGTGATAGAGGCCACGGGCCAGTACTGGAGGCCGGTCTGGTGCGTGCGGGAGGAGCGGGGCTTCGAGCTCCGGTTGGTCACGCCCCCCGCCGCATCGGGACGAAGAAGGTCGCCGTGGCCGTCGGCCACTCGATCCTGGTGACGCCTGGCACCCGCTGCCCCGCGGCTGCGACTACGAGGACCTCGGCGGTGACCACTTGGTGCAGCGCGACACAGACGGCACCCGTCAGCGAGACCAGCACTCGTCACCGCCCCGGCGCCGCGCCTGCCGCAGACGCCCCGCGATGAAGTCTTGAGTGCGGCGAACCCGCCGGTGTCTACCCCCGCTTGCGGGCGAACTGGATGCCGAGCAGGACGATCCCGGCGAGCACCAGTCCGCCGACGGCGGCAGCGATGGTCAGCCAGATGCTCTCTTCGGCCGGCAGCGGCGAGAACTGGGCGACGACGCCGAAGTTGTCCTGGGTCTGGGTCTGCTCGTCGGCGAAGCGTGTGTCGGGCCAGGCGATGGCCGCGTACGAGTCGGTCGACGCCACTCCCGGAGGCTGGCGGACGTCGCCGGTGGAGCTGGCCCCGACACTGAAGTCGATCGGTCGGGCGGTGACGGCGATGTTGGGCGCCCACGTCGCCCCACCGTCGGTCGAGTACGTGGCCCGCACCGCCATCAGGAAGTCGGTCTGCTGACGGTTGTCATGCCAGATGACGTCGACCCGCCCGTTGGGGGCCACGTCGAGCTGGGGGTAGAAACTGGTGTAGCCGTCGCTCGGGTCGTCGTCGTTGATGGCCACCGGCTCGGTCCAGCTCACGCCCCCGTCGGTGGAGCGCCGGACCACGATGTCGGTCCTGCCGGCCTTGGGTGCGTCGCCGGGCGTCGCCGCGTAGGCCAGGACGAAGGTGCCGTCGGGACCACCTTCGGGGGTCCATCCCATGCCGGTCTGGGAGCCTGCGGCGGTGTAGACCGGCGTGCTCAGCTCCGAGACCGTCCAGGTGCGCCCCTGGTCGGTGGAGCGGGCCACCAACAAGGGATCGCCCTCACCGAAGAGGCCGTCGTAGACCTCTTCGGGCGGCGGGTCGTCCGATGGTGGCCCGCCGTCACCCACGGCCAGGATCACGCCGTCTTGGGCGGCCACGAAGGGCCGGGTGAAGGCGGTCTGGAAGTGCAGCGGGTAGGCCTTGCCGCCGATCATGGTGGTCAGGCCTGAGAAGTCGTTGAGGTTGACGGGCTCGCCAAAGGACTGCCCACCGTCGGTGGAGGAGGCCATCACGACATGCCGTTGGTCCTCGAGCGGGTCACCATCGGATGCCGAGAAACGCCAGTCCCGGCTGAAGCCCACGTAGATCGCATCCTGGTCCCCTGAGGTGTCCACGGCCAGCCCGGTGACGCCGGTGTTCCGCGGCTTGGGGTCGGGTTGGGTCCGGGCATCAGTCACTATCGTCGTATCCCACGTCTCGCCCAGGTCGGTGGTACGGGCTAGAACGATGCTGGTCTTCCCGTCGCGGGCGCCCTCGCCCTCGCCGTAGGCCTCCGATGCGTAGTACAGCGTGCCGTCACTTCCCCATTCGACCCTGGGCTGACTCACACCCGAGCTGTTGTTGGTGCAGTAGGGGTAGCTCTCGGCGGCGGGGCGCGCCTCCGAGTAGGTCCAGGTGAGCCCGGCGTCGGTGGAGACCAGCAGGTAGCACAAGCGGGTTCGCAGGTCGGCCGTGGCCGCCACGAGGACCCGGGGGTTGTCC
>DASZDK010000062.1:0-37986 GCA_035942035.1 Acidimicrobiales bacterium | reverse complement strand
GACGTCCCTCCCGAGGAGGCGGCGCCCCTACGGGAGCAGGAGCAGCGGAACAGCGCGGCAGTCGTCGGTGTCGACGAGATCGAGTTCCTCGACCACCCGGACGGCGTCGTGGAGTACGGGCTGGCACTGCGGCGCGACTTCGCCGCCGCCATCCGCCGTCACCGGCCGCAGGTGGTGGTGACCCTCAACCGTCACGAGTCGTGGGGCGGCCCGTCGTTCAACATGGCCGATCACCGGCACGTCGGCCTGGCCGTGCTCGACGCCGTGCGGGACGCGGCCAACCGGTGGATCTTCCCGGAGCTCGTCGCCGACGGGCTCGAGCCCTGGGACGGCGTGGCCATGGTGTGCTTCAGCGGCTCTCCCCACGCCACCCACTCAATCGACGTCACCGGGTTCCTCGACCAGGGGATCCGCTCCCTGCACGAGCACCGTAGCTACCTCGACCACGTCGGCACCGACGCCGACGCATGGCTGCGGACGCTGGCCGATGAGGCCGGGCGACGCTCGGGTTGTGAGCATGCCGTGGCTGTCGAGGTCGTGCGGCCGTGACCACACCGGACGCGCAGCGAGAGGGGCGCCCAGTGGATGGGCGCCCCTCTCGAGCTGCTGGCCGTCGGGGTTAGCGGATGGTGCCGCAGGCCACGGGAAGCTCGGCCTCCAGGGGCACGTCGGCTCCGACGGGGCCGGAGAGCGACGAGGTGCCGGCCTCGAAGTCGTAGGCGCCGTTGCCGTTCAGGTCGGCACCGTGGACGACGATGTGCAGGTCGTCCAGCGCGTTGATGAACTCAGAGGGAATGGCGATGGTCCGCTTGTAGCGCAGCTTGCCGTTCTTGTCGGCGACCGGGAAGCGGTCGAGGGCCAGGGCGTCGGAGAACTCGCCGCTGGTTCCACCGGAGGTGGTGAGGGAGACGTCGATGGGACCGTAAGCAGGAAGACCCTCGAGGGTGTCGATGAGGCCGTCATTGTTGGCGTCCGCCGCCAGGGACGGGCACTCGTTGCGTGCCTGAAGCTCACCGTGGATGTGCATGGCGTGGGGGAGGTTCGGGCTGAGGCCGTTGGCCTTGACCGAGACGCGAACCTGACCGTCCTTGACGACGAGCTTGGCTCGCCCGGTGACGTTGGAGCCGGCGTCGGCCATGGGGTCGTGGGGAACCGGCTGGAGGTTGGCCCGGAGCACGTCGGAGCCACGTGAGCCCTGAGGGCCCTGTGCCGAGGCGGGTGCGGCGAGGGACAAGGCCAGCGCACACACGGCCACGGTGGTCACGGAGAGCATCTTTCGCATGGAAGTACCTTTCGGAAGAAGGGGGACAGCACTCCTTCGGCACCGGGGCGGTGGCCGGATGACCCGGATTCCTACGACGCCGCCTCGTCCTCGGCCGTCGCCCGCTCCGCCCGGGACTCGATGAGGAAGGCACCGAGGGCGGCGGCCACCGTCGCGAACACCACTACGGCGTAGATGCTGAGCACGACCGACACCAGCCGGCTGAGGAGCGACACCGGCTCGAACACCAGGTTGCCGCTCAAGGCCAAGTTGGCGGACCACCACAGGGTCTCGCCCAGGCCCGGGCCCCGTCCCTCGGCCAGTCGTTCGGTGAGGAAGAGGAGCTGGCCGCCGGAGAAGACGACCACGGCGGTCGTGACCACGAGGAACAGGACCCGCCCCCCGAGGAGCGACCGAGCGGTGCCGATCGCACGGTACGACGATCCCACCACGCGAGCAGCGGGGAGCAGCCGTAGGGCGCGCAGTGCCCGCAACACGCGCAGTACCCGCAGCGCCGGGAGGACCAGGAACAACACCGAGGGCCAGCGGCGACGCACGAACCGCACCGGGTTGCCCGACACCCACAGCTTGACCCCGAACTCCACGACGAAGAGGGCCCAGATGACGTTGCCGATCAGCGCCAGCTCGTCCCGCTGGCGGGCGGGCGCGATCAGCTCGTACGCGACCAGGCCCGCCCAGACGACCGCCAGTACGGCCATGGGCACGTCCAGACGCTGCTCGACCAGCGCTGCGGCACGCTCCCGGCGGGTGGGCTCGTCATCAGGATCACCGTCGAGGGTGGAGGGCGTGGCGTTGGGATCAGCCATGGCCACATCCTCGCCGGTCGCGGGCCGGGACATGCTTGCGGGCGGTCAGGCCCGGAAAGGATGCCGGCATGGAGACCTCCGGCCTGATTCCCAACACGTTCGTCGAGGCGCCCGAACTGGCCGACCTGGCCGCCTCGCCGGGCCCCTACGCCAGCATCTACCTCACCACGGAGGCGGCGGTGGAGAACGCCGGGCCCCGTGTGGAGCGACGGTGGAAGACCCTTCGCGGCTCGCTGGCTGAGCAGGGCGCCGGCGAGCAGGTACTTGAGGCGGTCGACGCCGTGGTGCCCAGCGCCCACCTGCAGGGCCAGGCGCTGGCGGTCATCGCCGACACGACCGGCATCCGCCACCTCGAGCACGATCCCGAGCCGCTGCCGGGTGACATCGGCCGCTGGGGGCCCCTCCCGGCGCTCCTGCCGCTGCTCGAATGGCGCCAGGCGTCGCCACCCCACGTCGTCGTCATCGCCGATCGTCAAGGGGCCGATCTGGTTGCCGTTCGCCGTCAGGGAGCCGATCTCCATCGCCAGGCGGGTGGCGAGGACTACCCGTTGCGCAAGGTGGGGCCGGGCGGGTGGTCGCAGCGCCGCTTCCAGCAGCGCGCCGAGAACACCTGGGAGGAAAACGCCGCCGACGTGGCCCACCAGCTCGTCGAGCTGGTCGATCGGGTCGACGCCCGGCTGGTGGTGCTGAGTGGCGACGTCCGGGCCCGCCAGTTGCTGCGGGATGCCCTACCGGAGCGGGTCGCCGGGCTGCTGCGGGAGGCCGGTGGTGGCCGGTCAGCCGATGGCTCCGGGCCGGCGATCGAGGCGGAGGTCGACCAGTTGGTGCGCCAACATGTCGCCGAGGAGAGCGCCCAGGTGCTGGACAAGTTCGCCGAGGAGCGGGGGCAGAACGACCGCGCCGTCGAAGGTGCCGTAGCCACGCTCGGCGCGTTGGCGCTCGGCCAGGTCGAGGGGCTGTTGGTGGGCCCCGGCCTCGAGGAGCCGTCCGCATGGTTCGGCCCGGAGCCGCTGCACGTGGGTGCCAGTCGCGACGACCTCGGGGCCATGGGAGTGGAGACGCCCGAGCAGGCGCCGCTGGTCGACGTCGCCATCCGGGCTGTCCTCGGTGCCGGCTCTGGCGTGCGGATCGTGCCCCCAGAGCATGCTCCAGCCGGCGGCTTCGGTGCGTTGCTCCGGTGGGGCCGGTGAGGCCCGACGCCCGTCTGGGTAGACGGTTGTCAACGGTGAGACAACCCAGGAGGAACTTATGAGCGTCGTCGACGAGACCATCGAGGTCAACGTGCCCGTGCGTACCGCGTACGACCAGTGGACCCAGTTCGAGTCGTTCCCCGAATTCATGGAGGGCGTCGAGGAGGTCCGCCAGGTCACCGACACGCGGACGCACTGGCGGACCAAGATCGGCGGCGTGGAGCGCGAATTCGATGCCGAGATCACCGAGCAGGTACCCGACCAGCGCATCGCCTGGCGAGCGGTCGACGGGCCGGACCAAGGTGGGGTCGTGACCTTCGACGCACCGGACCCGGACAAGACCCGCATCCTCCTCGAGCTCGACTACGACCCCGAGGGCGCGATCGAAGAAGCCGGTGACAAGCTGGGCGTGGTCAAGCGCCGGGTCAAGGGTGACCTGGAGCGCTTCAAAGACTTCATCGAGAGCCGCGGGGTCGAGACCGGCGCCTGGCGGGGCGAGGTCCGCTAGTCCGGTTCCGGCACCGACGGGACAAGGCGAAGCAAGAGGAAGGAAGCGGAGATGGCCACCTGTGATGTGTGCGGCAACGACTACGACAAGGCATTTCAGGTGGTCTCCTCGGATGGGACGACCCGGACGTTCGACAGCTTCGAGTGCGCGATCCACGCCGTGGCGCCGAGCTGCAGCCACTGCGGTTGCCGTGTCGTTGGCCACGGCGTGGAGGCCGGTGGTGAGATCTTTTGCTGCGCCCACTGCGCCGGCAGGGCCGGCGTCGAAGGAGTGAAGGACCGAGCCTGACGGAAGCCTGATGGAAGGCCCAGTGCGGCTGCGGGCGCTTGCGGCCGATTACGACGGCACCGTTGCCGTCGAGGGGCGCGTCAATGACCGCACCCTGCGGTCCCTGGCGCGCCTGCGGGCCGCCGGCCACCGCCTCGTCCTGGTCACCGGCCGGCGGCTGCCGCACGTGCTCTCGGCCTTCCCTGCCGTGGAGGTGTGCGACCGCGTGGTCGCCGAGAACGGCGCCCTGGTCTACCGCCCCGACCGCGGGGAGGAGCGACTGCTGGCACCGGCCCCACCCGCCGCCCTGGTCGAGGAGCTGGAGCGACGTGGGGTGGAGCCCCTCGGCCGGGGTCGGGTGATCCTCGCCACGCACGAGCCCCACGGAGCCGAGGTGGCGGCCACCATCCGCGACCTCGGCCTGGCGCATCAGGTCATCTTGAACAAGGGGACGGTGATGGTGCTCCCCCCGGGCGTCGACAAGGCGAGCGGCCTCGCCGCCGCGCTGGACGAGCTCGGCCTGGCACCCGGTGACGCCGTCGGCGTTGGTGACGCCGAGAACGACTGGGCCTTCTTGGTCACGTGCGGGCACTCAGTAGCGGTGGCCAACGCTCTGCCGGCGCTCAAGGAGCAGGCCGATTTCGTCACTCGAGGAGAGGCGGGAGACGGCGTGGTGGAGCTCGTGGAGCGGCTGCTGGCCGGCGAGCTCGCCGGCCTGGGCGGGGAGACCTCCTAGGTGAGGCGCGGTCGGAGCTCAGTGCGGTAGAAGTCGAAAAAGCCGTCCTGGTCGTCACCCACCTGGCACACGTAGACCTCGTCGAAGCCGGCCTCGAAGTACTGCTCGATGGCGGCCACGTGGCGCTCGGGGTCAGGGCCGCAGACGATGCTGTCGGCAACCTGGTCCTCGGTCACCAGGGACGACGCCTGCTCGAACTGCGCCGGCGTGCGCAGTTCCTGTGACAGCTCGCCGGGGATCCCGGCCTGGGCCCACAGTCGGTGGGCCGTACGCCGAGCGGCCGCCTCGTCGGTGGCCCAACACACCTTCATCCCGGCCATGGCCGGGCCCGTTCCACCCTCGGCGCGGTAGCGCTGGAGCATCTCCGCCTCCGGAGAGGTGCTGACGAAGCCGTCCCCGATGCGCGCCGCCAGACCGAGCGCCTTGGGGCCGAAGGCGGAGATGGGGACCGGCGGTGGCTCGTCGGGCAAGGAGTAGATGCGAGCGTTCTCCACCCGGTAGTGGCGACCGTGGTGGTTCACCATGGAGCCCGTCCACAGTCGGCGCATGATCTCCACCGCCTCCTCGAGCATCTCCAGGCGCACGGGGGCGGGTGGCCAGTGGTCGCCCAGGATGTGCTCGTTGAGGTTCTCGCCGGTGCCCAGGCCGAAGCGGAAGCGCCCGGGCATCATCTCGGCCGCGGTGGCTGCTGCCTGGGCCATCACCGCCGGATGGATGCGCACCGTCGGGCAGGTCACCCCCGTGGTGAGCCGCAGATCGGTGGTCGCGGCGATGCCGCCGATCACGCACCACACGAAGGACGATTCACCTTGCTCGTCGGTCCAGGGGTGGTAGTGGTCCGAGATCCATGCCGAGGCGAACCCCGCCTCCTCCGCCTGCCGCGCAGCGCGAACGAGGGCGCTCCCGGGGTGCTCCTCGCTGGACAGGAAGTAGCCGATCTCGCCCATGGAACCGGTCCCTACCCCGTCGCCTTCCGGGGAAGACTAGGAGCATGCCCGCGCCCGACCCCTTTCTCCCGCCCCTTAACCCGGCGTCGCCGCAAGCAGCTGAGGCGGCGTCGACGGCGCGGGAGCTGGTGACCGCCTACCTCGCCCGCCAGGACGATCCCATGCTGCTGTCCGTCGTCCTGCGAGCCACCCTCGAGGACCTCTACGCGGGCCTCGAGCCCACGGCGGCGCAGAGCCGGCGGGCAGCGGAGCTGCTGTGCGCCCTGGCCGCGCTGCTGCAGGTGGCGCTGTCGGGAGTGGGCGAGCTGGCTGCCGACGACGGCTCCGAGGAGATCGACGTGGCCACCGTCTTCGAGCAGCTGGCGGCCAGTGCCGTCGATGACGGGCTCACGTACTGAGCCCGGTCGGCGTCAGAGGGAGACGCCGAACCCGGCGGCCATGCGGGCCGCCTCGGTGCGGCTGAGACGGGTGCACCAGCCCCCCGGAGCATGGTCGTCGGGGAGCTCCGAGACATCGGTGACCGCCTCTGGCGGCGCCGGCGTCCACCGCAGCACCTTGAGGATCTCGGCATCGCTGGGTGCTCCGGGAGGGTGACGGAGCAGGAACCCTGCCCACCGGTAGTACCGGTAGTCCTGGTCGCCGGCGGTGGAGGCAGCATCGGCGGTCATGCCGGCCCTTCCACGTCGGTCACCTCGATCCCGGCACGGCGCAGGCCGGCCTCGACCTCGGTCCGCTGCACAATCGTGAAACGGCGGTCGCCCTCGGGGGCAGGAGGGAGCGGCACCTCCAGCATCTCCGCCGCCGTCACCAGCGCCTGGTCGTAGGCGTCGAGGTCGGCGATGCACTCCGCCTCACTGCTGGGCCACGTCACTCCGGCGGCGGACGCCGCCAACGCCCGCTCGGGGTCGATCCGAGACCGCAGCCCCCGTAGCACCGCCGCCAACCCCTCGATCCCCACGGCCACAGCCTAGGGCTCCCCCCAGGGCCACAGCTGGGCCCGGCCGCCATTCCCGGCGCCGGCCACCGACCATCGTAGGATGGCCGGGTGAGGGAGGGACCGAGCCCGCGACCCGCCCGCCGGACCGGCGAGGAGCGCATCCTGACGCTGCCCAACGCCATCACCACCGCCCGCCTGGCGGCCATCCCGCTGTTCGTGTGGCTCCTGTTCGGCAAGGGCGACCGGGCGGCGGCGGCGATCCTCCTCGCCGTGCTCGGGTCCACCGATTGGGTCGACGGCTTCGTCGCCCGCCGCTACGACCAGGTCAGCGAGCTGGGCAAGGTCCTCGATCCGCTCGCCGACCGGCTGCTCCTCGGTGTCGCCGTGGTGAGCATCCTGATCGACGGGTCGGTGCCGCTGATCGTCGCCGTGCTGGCGCTGGTGCGCGAAGCGGTGGTCGCCGTGGCCGCACTGGTGCTGGCCGCCATGGGCGTCCGGCGCATCGACGTCACCTTGTTGGGCAAGGCCGCCACCTTCTGCCTCATGGCCTCGTTCCCGCTGTTCCTGGCCTCGGCGTCCACGCTGTCGTGGGCCGGTGTCGCCCGTGTGCTGGCCTGGATCGTGGTGGTGCCCGGCCTGGTGCTCTCGTACGTCTCCGCCGCCGCCTACGTTCCCCTGGCGAAGCAGGCTCTGGCCGCCCGCGGGGTAGGTTCGGCGCAGTGAAGGCGGTGATCATGGCAGGGGGCGAGGGCACCCGACTGCGTCCTCTCACCTCGAACCAGCCCAAGCCCATGATCCCGCTGGCCAACCGGCCGATGATGGAGCACATCGTGATGCTGCTCCAGCGGCACGGCTTCGACGACATCGTCGTCACCGTGGCCTTCCTGGCCAACAACATCCGCTCCTATTTCGGTGACGGCTCCGAGTTCGGCGTACGCATGGTCTACGCCACCGAGGACACCCCGTTGGGGACGGCGGGGTCGGTGCGCAACGCCATGGCGGAGCTCGACGAGCGCTTCCTCGTGATCTCCGGTGACGTGCTCACCGACATCGACCTGAGCCGGGTGGTCGACTTCCACGACCAGCGGGGAGCCCTCGCCACCATCGGCCTCACCGCCGTGGAGAACCCGTTGGAGTTCGGCATCGTCATCACCGCCGAGGACGGATCGATCGAGCGGTTCCTCGAGAAGCCCACGTGGGGCGAGGTGTTCAGCGACACGGTCAACAACGGCATCTTCGTGCTGGAACCCGAGATCTTCGATTACATCCCCGCCGGCCGTCCTGTCGACTTCTCCGGTGAGGTGTTCCCGGCCCTCCTCGAACACCGGCGGTCGATGTACGGGTACGTCTGCGAGGGCTACTGGGAGGATGTCGGCACCCTGGAGGCCTACACGCGGGCCCACAAGGACGTGCTCGACGGCAAGGTGGTCGTCGACGTGCCCGGCTTCCGCCTCCAGGAGGGCATCTGGCTCGGCGAGGGCGCCGAAGTCGACCCCCGAGCGGAGGTCGTGGGTCCGGCCGTGGTGGGTGACCATGCCCGGGTCGAGGCCGGGGCCCGACTCGGTGAGTACACCGTCCTCGGATCCAACGTGATGGTACGGGCCGACGCCGATCTCGAGCGATCGGTGGTCCACGACAACGCCTACGTGGGCAAGGGCGTGAGCGCCCGCGACACGGTCGTCGGCCGTTCCACCGACCTGCGCGCCGGCGTCCGCTGCGAAGAGGGCGTGGTGCTGGGTGACGAGTGCTTCGTCGGCGAACAGGCCGTCCTCACCGCCGGCGTGAAGATCTACCCGTTCAAGACCGTCGAGGCCGGAGCGGTCGTCAACTCGTCACTGGTGTGGGAGAGCCGAGGTTCGCGCAGCCTCTTCGGGCGCCATGGCGTGGCTGGGCTGGCCAACGTCGACATCACACCGGAGCTGGCGACCCGGGTGGCCATGGCCTACGCCACCACCCTGAAGAAGGGCGCCACGGTCACCACGTCGCGCGACTCCAGCCGGGCGGCACGGATGCTGAAACGGGCGGTGATGGCCGGGCTCAACAGCACCGGGGTCAACGTCGACGACCTGGAGGTCGCCCCCATCCCCGTCACCCGGTTCCAGGTCCGCTCACAGCGCTCCCAGGGCGGCATCACGCTCCGGCTGATGCCGGGCGACGCCCAGTCGGTCGTGCTGCGGTTCTTCGACGACAGCGGCACCGACATCTCCGCCGACCTGTCCCGCAAGGTCGAGCGCCTGTACTACCGGGAGGATTTCCGGCGGGTCTTCCCCAGCGACATCGGCGACATCGACTTCCCTCCGCGGTCCACCGAGTTCTACGCGGCAGCGCTGATGGCGGCCGTGGACGTGTCGGCCATCAGGGGTCACGGCTTCAAGGTCGTGGTCGACTACAGCTTCGGCACCACCGCCTTCGTCATGCCCAACGTGCTGGCCAAGCTGGGGGCCGAGGTGCTGGCAGTGAACCCCTATGCCTCCACCCCGGGGGCCGCAGCCTTCGATCGCCAGGCCTCGGCGGCCACGGTCAGCGGCCTCGTGCGCTCTTCTGGGTCGCGGCTCGGCGTGGTGCTCGATCCAGACGGCGAGCACGCCACGTTCATCGACGACGAAGGGCACGTCCTCACCGAGATCGAGGCCGTGCTGGCCATGGTGCAGCTCGTGGCCTCGACCTCCGAGCCGGGATGCCGCATCGCCCTTCCGGTGACGGTCACGTCCCGGGCCGAGGAGCTCGCCGCCGGGCTCGGCGCCGAGGTGGTGTGGACCAAGGTGGCGGCCTCGGCGCTCATGCACGCCGCCCTGGCCGACGACGTGTCCCTGGCCGCCAGCCTCGACGGCGGTTTCATCTTCCCCTCCTTCCTCCCCGCCTTCGACGGCGTGGCCGCCTTCGCCAAGATGCTCGACCTTCTCGCTCGCACCGGCACCCGGCTCTCCAAGGTGAGGGCCACGCTGCCGCCAACCCATCTCGCCCACCAGGCGGTGGCCACGCCGTGGGAGCACAAAGGCGCAGTGATGCGGACGCTGGTCGAACAGGCCGTCGGCGAGGTCGTCCTGGTCGACGGTGTCAAGGTCCTCCACGACGACGGGTGGGCGCTGGCGCTGCCCGATCCCGACGACCCCGTGACCCATGTGTGGGCGGAGGCGCAGAGCGATGAGGCCGCGCTGGCCCGGGCCGAGGACTACGCCGAGCGGCTTCGCTCGATGCTGCCGAGTCCCTCCGGCGCCGAGCGGACGCCCGGCATCCGGTAACGTCCGGACAGTGGACACCCCCGGCGACCTGCGGTACTCGTCCGACCACGAATGGGTCCGAGTCGAGGGCGGCACCGCGCGCATGGGGATCACCGACTACGCCCAGGACGCACTGGGCGACGTGGTGTTCGTCCAGCTTCCGGCGGCCGGTGCGGCCGTCACCGCCGGCTCGTCGATCAGCGAGGTGGAGTCGACCAAGTCCGTGTCGGAGATCTACGCGCCGGTCACGGGCACCGTGGTCGAGGTGAACGACGAGCTGGCCGACCAGCCCCAGCACCTCAACGAGGACCCCTACGGCGACGGATGGATCTGCGTGATCGAGCTGGCCGACCGCGGTGAGGTCGACCGGCTGCTCGACGCCGAGGGGTACCGCAAGCTCGTCGACGACTGAACACGACGGGGGAATGCCATGCGGCAGCGAGGAGCGTAGGTGGACGAGGTCTTCTGCAACCAGTGCGGGCACGCCAACCCACAGAACGCCAATTTCTGCTCCTCCTGCGGGGCGGCGCTCGAGGTGCGTGGCCATGACCACACCATCACCCTCGCACCGGTCGACCCCCAAAGCGGCCCACCGTCCGAGGAGGTGGCAGTGGGGGTCGACGAGCTGCCGGCGGGCGCCGGGATGCTCGTCGTCAAGCGAGGGCCGGGCGCCGGCTCCAAGTTCGTCCTCGACCAGGCCGTCACGTCCGCCGGCCGCCACCCCAAGAGCGACATCTTCCTCGACGACGTCACCGTGTCTCGTCGGCACGCGGAGGTCCGGAGGCGTCCCGAGGGCTACGTGCTCTGCGACGTCGGCTCCCTGAACGGCACCTACCTCAACCGCGAGCGCATCGAGGACGAGACGACGATCAGCAACGGCGACGAGGTGCAGATCGGCCGGTTCAAGCTGGTGTTCCTGGCCGCGCCCGGCGGGTCCACCCGGAGTGACTGAGCCCATGGCCGACCCCGAGTCCCTCTCCATCGGCGAGATGCTCGAACTCCTGAAACAGGAGTTCCCCGACGTCACCATCTCCAAGATCCGGTTCCTCGAGAGCCAGGGCCTGCTGGACCCCGAGCGCACGGCGTCGGGCTACCGCAAGTTCTACCCGGCCGACATCGAGCGGCTCCGGTGGATCCTCCGCCAGCAGCGGGAGAACTTCCTGCCCCTGAAGGTGATCAAGGACCGACTCGAAGCCGAGGGTGATCAGGTGCTCCAGTCCTCCGGAGAGCCCTCCGCCCACACCGGCGACACCGCGCCGTCGCCCTCAGCGCCCGCCGACCAGGCGCCCGCCGCCGAGGCGGAACCCGCCCCCGAGACGCCGAACGACCCGGTCGCCGCCTCGCCGGCCAACGGTGACGCCTCCGGTGCCGGCGGGCCCGGCGCCGCCGGTTCGCCGCCCCCCGACCTCACCTCGGCCACCTTCACCAGGGAGGAGCTCGCCAGGGCCAGCGGCCTCAGTCCCGCCGACATCTCCCAGCTCGAGCGGTACGGGCTCCTGACCGCCAGCGTGGTCGGCCGCCAAGTGCACTACGACGGCCATGACCTGGTGGTCGCCCGGCTCGCCGCCGGCTTTGCTCGGCACGGAGTGGAGCCCCGTCACCTGCGGCTGTACAAGAACTCGGCAGAGCGCGAGGCCGGCTTTTACGAGCAAGTGGCGCTACCGCTGCTCAAGCAGCGCAACCCGACTGCCCGCCGACGGGCCCTCGACACCGTCGACGAGCTGAGCCGCCTCGGGGAGAACCTCAGGAGCGCCCTTCTGCGCCGGGCGCTGGAGGACTTCGGTCGCCAGCCCGAGAAGCCGGCCCGTCGCAGCTAGCGGACGTCCTCCGCGACCGCCCGGAAGCTCCCCTCGCCGAGCCCTGCCGAGAGCTGCTGACAAGGGCCCGACGCGCCCGTGTCGGCCCCCCGAGCAAGCGGTAGGGTGCCTCCGTGGTCCAGATGGAGCTGCTGGGGGTGCGCCTGGAACTGCCGGCCAACGCTCCGGTGGTGCTGCTCCGGGAGAGCACGGGGAGCCGCCGGGTGCTGCCCATCTACATCGGGCCCGAAGAGGCCAAGGCCATCGCTCTGGCGTTGGACCGGGTCACCACGCCGCGGCCCATGACCCACGACCTCATGCGCGACCTGCTCGGCGCCCTCGGGGTGTCGGTGCAGCGGGTGGTGCTCACCGAGCTACGAGACAGCACGTTCTTCGCCGAGATCGAGATGGTCCTGGGCGGGCGCGTGCACCGGGTGTCCAGCCGTCCCTCCGACGCCATCGCCCTTGCCGTGCGGGTCGACGCCTCGATCTTCGCCAGCGACGAGGTGCTCGACGACGCCGCCGCGCCGGCCAGCGAGGAGCCCGAGGAGCAGGACCAGATCGTCGACGAGTTCCGCCAGTTCATCGAGAACGTCAGCCCCGAGGACTTCGGCCCCGGCAGTTGACGCGGCCTCGGTCGGCGCGGGGGCGGCGCCGGGGCCACTTGACCGGTGGGGGCACGGGCGCGAGGATCACATCGTCGTAATTCGCGTTCCGTCCGAGACGGAGGATGAGAGGGCCGCCGATGGCGGAAGATGGGTACCGAGGGCCGCAGGTCTGCAACATCGTCGGCATCACCTACCGCCAGCTCGACTACTGGGCCCGCACCCATCTGATCCGCCCCTCCATCGCCGACGCCCGGGGGAGCGGGTCCCAGCGCCGCTACTCCTACACCGACCTGCTCGAGCTCAAGGTCATCAAGAACCTCCTCGACGCCGGCGTGTCGCTCCGCTCGGCTCGCAAGGCCATCGCCTATCTCCGCCAGCAGGGGGGCGACATCGCCACCGCCAACCTGGTGCTCAACGGCAGCCAGTCGATCATGGTGCGGACCGGCGAGGAGATCGTCGACCTGCTCAAGCAGGGCCAAGGCGTGCTCAACATCGTGCCCCTGGCCGGGGTCAAGGACGAGGTCGACGCCGCCATCTTGAGCCTGCGGCCCCCGGAGGCGCCGGCGCCGGCACACCCCGAGGAGGGCCCGGCCTCGGCGGCTCACTGACAGGGGAGCGCCCGCGTCGCCACCGGTGGAGCGCGGGATGCCACCTCTTCGGCCGCCGGTAGCCTCCCCCCGGTGAGCCTGTCGACCTCTCCGCTCGACGCCCGGCACCGGAGCCTCCAGGCGAAGATGGCGGCCTTCGGAGGCTGGACCATGCCTCTGGCTTATCCACAGGGCACGCTCGCCGAGCACCGGGCGTGCCGGTCCGGAGTGGCCCTGTTCGACGTCAGCCATCTCGGCACGGTGCGGGTGACGGGGACGGGCGCACTGGCCCTCCTCCAGGGTGCCCTGACCAACGACCTTCGCCGCATCGGCCCCGGCCGAGCTCAGTACACCCATCTCCTCGATCCCACCGATGGCTCGGTGGAGGACGACCTGCTGGTGTGGTGGGTGGCGCCGGAGCGCTTCGACGTCATGCCCAACGCCTCCAACACCGCACAGGTGCGCCGAGCCGTGGGTGGCACGGACGTCACCGCCGAGCGGGCGGTGCTCGCCGTCCAGGGGCCCCACGCCCGGTCCTGCCTGGCCTCGGTGTTTCCCGAGGCCGGCGCCGTCGGCCGGTTCGCCGTAGGCGAGCTCGACTGGCAGGGAACGACCTGTGTGGTGGCCGGGACCGGCTACACCGGCGAAGACGGCGTGGAGATGGCCGTGCCAGCAGCAATCGCGCCCACCCTTTGGGACGCGCTGGTCAGGGCCGGCGCCGTCCCCGCCGGACTGGGCGCCCGCGACACCCTGCGCCTCGAGGCCGGCCTGCCGCTGCACGGCCACGAGCTGGGGCCGGGGATCACGCCGCTGCAGGCGGGCCTGGGCTGGGTGGTGGGCTGGGAAAAGCCGGATTTCCGTGGTCGAGCCGCCCTCGAGGCGGAGCGAGCCCGCGGGCCGCACCGACTCCTGCGGGGTGTCGAGCTGGAGGGGCGCCGGCCACCTCGGGCGGGCTCGGCGGTGCTCAGCGACGGGACGGTGGCCGGCACGGTCACCAGCGGCAACTTCTCGCCCACGCTGGAGCGCGGCATCGCCTTGTGCTTCGTCCCTCCTGACCTCGAGGTCGGTGCATCCGTCGACATCGACGTGCGCAGCACCCGGCTCCCGGGCCGGCTGGTGCAGCTCCCCTTCGTGTCCAGGCGTCGCAAGGTCGAGGCCGGTCGCTGACGTGCCCTCCTACGTTCCCCACACCGACGCCGAGATCGAGGCCATGCTCGCCTTCCTCGGACTGTCGTCGCTCGGCGAGCTGTTCTCGGTGGTCCCCGAGGCCCTGCGGTTGGCCGCGCCGCTGGCGCTGCCCGACGCCCTGAGCGAGGCCGATGTGCTCGCCGAGGTCGAGCGCCTGGCCGGCGCCAACGTCGCCTGCACCGGCCGCGGCCTCGCCCCGGGAGCCGGTCTGGTGTGCTTCGCCGGCGCCGGCGCCTACGACCACGAGGTACCCGAGGCGGTGCGGGCCATGGCTTCACGCTCCGAGTACGTCACCGCCTACACCCCGTACCAGCCCGAGGTGGCCCAAGGGGTGCTGCAGGCGCTGTTCGAGTACCAGACCATGGTCGCCCGGCTGGCCGGTCTGGACGTGTCCAACGCCTCGCTTTACGACGGTGCCAGCGCCTGTGTCGAGGCTGTCAACCTGGCCTCGGCGGCCACCGGTCGCCGCGGCATCCGGGTGAGCCGAGGGATCCACCCCCACTGGCGCCAGGCGCTGCGCACCTTCGCTGCCGGCAGCGGGTCCGAGCTAACCGAGGTGGCGCTGGTCGACGGGCACACCTCGTGGGACGATGACGGCGGGCCTGCTCCGGCGGCCCTCGTCGTGCAGTACCCCAACTTCCTCGGGTGCCTCGAGGACCTGTCCGCGGCCCGCCGGGCGGCCGACGCCGCCGGCGCGCTGCTGGTCGTGGCCTTCGACCCCGTGGCCGCCGGCCTGCTGGTGCCCCCCGGCGCCCAGGGCGCCGACGTGGTCGTGGGGGAAGGGCAGCCCTTGGGCACACCCCTCTCCTTCGGCGGGCCCTACCTGGGGCTGTTCGCCTGTCGCCTCGAGCACGTCCGGCGACTGCCGGGCCGGCTGGTGGGAGAGACGGTCGACGTCGAGGGACGCACCGCCTACGTCTCCACGTTGCGCACGCGCGAGCAGGACATCCGCCGGGAGCGGGCGTCGTCCAACGTGTGCACCAACCAGACCCTGATCGCCGTCGCCTGCGCCGTGCAGTTGGCATGGCTCGGCACCTGGGGGCTGCGGGAGCTGGCCCTACGTTGCGCCCGCGCCACGCGCTACACCCGGGAGTCCCTCTTGGCCCTCGAAGGGGTGGAGCCACTGGTCGGGGCACCGACGCTACGCGAGTTCGCCGTTCGCCTTCCGGCCGACCCCGGTGTGGTGGTCGACCGCATGGCCGACGAAGGCTTTCTTGCCGGCGTGGCATTGGGCGGTGCCGGCGTCGGCGCCGAGTACGGCGACGGCTTGCTCGTGGCCGCCACCGAGCGGCGGACGCGGGCCGAGATCGACGCTTACGTCGCCGCCATGGACAAGGTGCTGCGGTGACCGAGCCCGGCCCTTCCCCGTCGCGGCCGGCTCCCGGAGGGCTGGCGGCCAGCGCCCCGTTGGTCGGTCGGCGCCCGGAGCCCACCGTGTTCGAGCTGTCCTCGCCGGGCCGGCGGGGCTGGTCGTTCCGCTCCAGCGACCTGCCCGAGTGGGACGCCGCCGAGTTGGTCCCCCCCGGGCAGCTGGCCGAGGAGCCGGTCCCCTTGCCGGAGCTGTCCGAGCGCGACCTCGTCGCCCACCACACCCGCCTCACCCACCGCCAGTACTCGGTCGATGTCGGCGCCTACCCGCTCGGGTCGTGCACCATGAAGTACAACCCCAAGCTCGCCGACGCCGTCGCCGCCCTGCCCGGGCTGGCCTCGGTCCACCCCATGGCGCCGGCGCAGCTGACCCAGGGCTGGCTGGAGTTGCTGGTCGAGTTGGGCCTGGCGCTGGAGGAGGTCACCGGCATGGAGGCCGTGACGCTGCAGCCGCCGGCCGGCGCTGCCGGCGAGCTCACCGGGCTCCTCATCATGCGGGCCCACCACGCCGCCGAACGGCCAGACCGACCTCCCACCAAGGTGGTGATCCCCGACTCGGCCCACGGGACCAATCCGGCGTCTGTGACACTGGCCGGCTACTCGGTGGTGACCGTACCCAGCGACGATCGCGGCTGCGTCGACGTCGCCGCCCTGCGGGCGGTACTCGACGACGACGTCGCCGGCATCATGCTGACCAACCCCAACACCCTCGGACTGTTCGAGGAGGACATCGCCGAGATCGCCCACGTCGTGCACGACGTGGGGGGACTGCTCTACTACGACGGCGCCAACCTCAACGCCATCCTCGGTGTCACCCGGCCGGGCGACATGGGCTTCGACATCGTGCACCTGAACCTGCACAAGACCTTCGCCGTTCCTCACGGCGGCGGGGGACCCGGCGCCGGTCCGGTCGCCGTCACCGAGCGCCTGGCCCGCTACCTGCCCGGGCCCGTTCCCGTCGGCGCCGCTGACGGCAGCTACCATTGGACGACACCGTCGCGCTCGATCGGTCGGGTCCACGGATGGCACGGCAACGCCCTGGCTCTGGCTCGGGCCTACACCTACGTCCTGGCGTCGGGAGGCGACGGCCTGCGACGGGTGGCGGAGGCAGCAGTGCTCAATGCCAACTGGCTGCGGCAGCGGTTGCGCGACCACTACGACGTGCCGTTCGACCGACCCTGCATGCACGAGTTCGTTGTCTCCGCCGCCGGCCTCCGGCGCCGGCACGGCGTCAAGGCGATCGACGTGGCCAAGCGTCTCCTCGATGAGGGCTTCCACGCCCCCACCGTTGCTTTCCCCCTCATCATCGAGGAAGCGCTGATGATCGAGCCGACCGAGACGGAGAGCCCCCAGACCCTGGCGGCGCTGGGCGAAGCCCTCGTCCGCATCGCCGCCGAGGCCCCGACGGAGGACCCGGGGGCACCCCGCAACACCCCGGTCGGGCGGGTCGACGAAGTCCGCGCCGCTCGCCGGCTGATCCCTACCTACGACGCCCGCCCGGGGGTCTGACTCCGGAACCGGCGGCCATCCCCAGAAGGCGCCGGGTCGTCGGTACCCTCGGGCTCAGTGGACCGGTCGCTCGACGACTGCGCCAGGCCGAGGAGCAGGCGGCGGGGCGCGGCCGTACCGGCGGCGAGGACGCTGACGACCTGGCCGCCACGGGCCACGATGACAGGTCGGGCTCTTCGAGGACGATCCAGCGGTAGGCGAGGACGCTGACGACCTGGCCGCCACGGGCCACGATGACAGGTCGGGCTCTTCGAAGACGATCCAGCGGTAGAGGGGCTGAAGCCCCGTCAGCCGAGCCGGGTGAGCGCCTCGATGGGGTCAGGCGCAACGAGCGCAGACGCCGATCAGGTCGATGCGGTGGTGCTGGGCGTCGAACCCGGTGTCCTTGGCGACCTCGACGAGCGCCTTGGCCACGGTCCGCTCGAAGCCGCTGGAGGCGGTGAAGTCGTCGATGCTCCCGCACGAAGAGCAAATGAGGTGATGGTGGTGCTCGGTGAGATCCTCGGCCAGCTCGTAGCGGGCGTAGTCGTCGGTGCTGACGACCCGACGCACCACACCGGCCTGCTCGAGCACGACCAGGTTGCGGTACACCGAGCTCTGGGCCAGCGACGCCCCCCGGGTCAGGATGTCGGGGATGGCGAGCGGCTGGCCGGCGTCAGCCAGGAGATCGACCAGTGCCCGGCGCTTGGGGGTGTAGCGCTGCTGGACGGCGCCGAGGCGGGCGGCAGTGGTCGCGTGGAGGTCAGTGGTGGCCACCCGGAAACTCTACCAGTCACATGAGAATCTCTGAGAACCACGGCGGACCCGACGGGTCAGACCCGTCTCGATCAGCCCCCAACGGCTCCGTCTCTGACGGTCATCGAGAGGAGAGCACCGGTCGCCAACGGCGGTTCAGGGCCCGCCAGACGCTGGCCACGAGATAGCACCCGATGGCCACCAGCACGATGGCCGACGCCGGGGCGTAGTCGCGGTAGTACGACGCCAGCAACCCTACAAAGGCGCTGGCGGCGCCGATACCCGACCCAACCAGCAAGGTGGTGCGGTAGCTAGAGGACAGCTGGGCGGCGGCGGCGACGGGGACGACCATCATGGCCGAGATCAGCAGCAGCCCGATCGACGACATCCCACCGACCACGACCAGCGCCACCATCAACGTCAGCGCCATGACGATGCGGTCGGTGGGGACACCCGCCACTCGAGCGGCCTGCTCGTCGAAGGCGAGCGCCACCAGGCGGGGGTACAACGCCACGGTGACGACCACGACCACCGCCGCCAGGGCCACGATGACCCGAACCTGTCCCCAGGTGAGATTCAGCGGGCTGCCGAACAGCAACCCCACCAGGCGAGTCTGCCCGGCGTTGGCTCGGGACGAGAACAGGTAGCCCACGGCGATGCCCCCGTAGAAGATGAGGGCGATGGCGAGATCACCGGCCAATCCGGCACGACCCATCCTCACCAAGAGCAGGCCCGCCAGCACCGTGGAGGTGAGGGCGCCGAGCACCGGGTCGGCGCCGATGAGAAATGCCAACCCGACCCCGGCGAAGGCCACGTGGCCCATGCCGTCACCCACCAGCGACTGGCCGCGCTGCACGATGAAGCTGCCCACCAGCGGCGCAACTGCGGCGATGACCACACAACCGACCACGGCTCGTTGCATGAACCCGAGCTCCAAGGGGTTCATGGCGCCCAGGCAGCCTCCGCCGGGACGTCACGCCCCTGCCCTGCGGTACGGACCCGGCCCCCCTGCACCTCCACCACCCGGTGCGCCAGACCGGCGAAGGCCTCGGGATCGTGGCTGACGTAGACGACGGCCATGCCTTCGACGTTCACCAGGTGCTCGAGCGAGTCCCGCAGCACCCCCCGGGCCTCGGCGTCCACGCCCGCCGTGGGCTCGTCCATGATCAGCAGCCGGGGGGCGGTGACGAGCGCCCGGGCGATGAGCGCCCGCTGCTGCTGTCCGCCCGACAGCTCCGAGATCCGCGACCGGCGGTCACCGGTCAGGCCGAGAAGCTCGACCACGTGTTCGAGGCGCTGGCGTTGCTCGGGACTTCTCCGGCGGAACAGCCCGGTACGGGCGGCGAGCCCGCTCTGCACCACCTCGTCCACGCTCACGGGCAGGGCCGACATGGCCGTGGCCCGTTGGGGCACGTAACCCAGCTTGCCCCAGTCGCCGAAGGCGCCGACGTCGGTTCCGAACAACCGGCTGTGGCCCGCCGTGGCCCGTAGCAGGCCGAGCGCGAGCTTCATGAGCGTGGTCTTGCCCGAGCCGTTGGCGCCCACCACGGCGACGAACTCGCCCTCGTCCACGCACAGCGAGACTTGGCGGAGGATCGGTGTCCGCCCATAGCGGAAGCTGACATCGTCGAGTTGGAGGACCCGGCGTGCCGTCGGCGGTGCCACGTCGCTCAACATCCGAGCGCTCGGGCGAACTGGGCCGCCTGGTCGCGGACCAAGTTCGGGAAGCCCTTCTCTGCTTGGTCGTCAGTCACCGCATCGAGGGGCGAGATCTCGAGCAGCTCCACGCCGGCTTCACGGGCAACGGTCTCGGCATCCTGCCTGCCCTCCACCGGCTCGGCGAGGATGTACTCGAAGCCGTGGCGCTCGATGTCCTCCACCATCCGGCCCAGCTGTGCGCCCGACGCACCGGCTTCGGGGTTGGTGCCGGTGACACCGTGCTGGCTGTGGCCGTAGGGCTCGAGCAGGTACCCGTAGGCCTGGTGGCTGACGATGGCCTCCTCGTGGCGGCACTCGCCACCCAGGAGGTCGTCGAGCTCACCTCGCAAGCTGACGAGGTCCTCGCCCAGCGCCGCCGCGTGCTGCTGATAGGTCTCGGCATTGGCGGGGTCGGCGGCGGCGAAGGCCTCACCGGTGCGTACGGCGACGTCGGCCATCACCTCGGGATCGAACCAGATGTGGGGGTCGACCGCTGCGTCACCCTCGCCGGCGTGGTCGTCGTAGCCCTCGCCGCGCTCCTGGCCGTCGTCGTGGGCGTAGGGGTCGACCCCGGGCTCGAGCAGCCGCTCCCGACCGGCCACCTCGCTGAGGGAGACGACCTCACCCTCCGCAGCTGCGACCGCTGACTCGACGTGGGCCTGATAGCCGATCTCGCCCACGTAGAGCACCACGTCCGAGCTCTGGATGGCTTGTCGCTGGCCCGGCGTGATCTCCAGGTCGTGAGCCTGGAGGCCGCCGGCGGCCAACAGTGCCACCTCGATATCGGGTGCCACCTGCTCCGCCACCCACGCCAGCGGATAGACGCCCGCCACGGCCGTGACCCCTGTAGGGGACCCGTCCGCGTCGCCACAGGCGGAGCCCACCAGAAACAGGGCAAAGGAAACCGCAGGCAGCCGACGCATCGTTCTCCGGATGGGACGGGAACTCGTCCTACGAATGATAATCACTCGTGTTCTCAGATGCGAGACGAAGGGGCAGGACAAGGGCAGTAACGCCCGTGAGAAAGATACTCATATTGCAATGTACGCATGTGAAGCCGTAGCATGGCCTCATGAGGCCGGCTGACGCGGTGATGGGCCCGGCGACGGAGTTGCTGAAGGCGCTGGCCAACCCGCTGCGGATGGCCATCGTCGTGGAGCTCAGCGCCGGCTCCCGCTGCGTCCACGAGTTGGTGGAGGTCCTCGACGTCTCCCAGCCGCTGGCCTCCCAGCACCTGCGGGTGCTGCGCCAGGCCCGCCTCGTCGCTACCGAGCGGCGGGGGCGGGAGATCGTCTACTCGCTCACCGACGACCATGTGGCCCACATCGTGGGCGACGCCATCAACCATGCCGAGGAGGCACCGAGCACATGACCACCGAGCACAAGGTCCACGACGCCCACACCCATGTTCACGACCCCGACTGCGGGCACGCCAGCGTTGCCCACGACGACCACACCGACTACCTCCACGACGGCCACGTCCACCGTGGCCACGACGACCACTGGGACGAGTGCTCCACCGATGTCCACCTGGCCCACGACGACCACGGCCACGACCACGGCGAGAGCTGTGGTCACGAGACGGTGCTGCACGGCGACCACGTCGACTACGTCCACGACGGCCACCGTCACGCCGCCCACGAGGGCCACTGGGACGAGCATTGATCCGCTGACGCCGCCTCGGCCCGACCCCGCGCCTCAGGGCCGGTCAGGGGTGACGCTCAGGTGAGGAGACGGGGGCGCCCTCGTCATGGGTGTCGGCCCCACCCGCCCCACCAGCAGGCTTAGCTCTCCCTTGCGGTGGGCACGTCGTCGAGGCCGGCCACCGCAGCCGGAGCGGCGGCGCCTCGCTGGAAGCTCGGGGCCGCCTCGATCAGCCGGCGCCCGGTCTCGCTCATCGGCGCGGTCGACACCAGGTGCGACGGTCCTTCCTCCACCACGTGCCCGGCGCCGAGCACGACGATGCGGTCGGTGACCTTGCGCACCACCGCCATGTCGTGGGAGACGAAGACCAGCCCGAGGCCCATCTCCGCCTGTCGCTCCCGCAGCACCACCAGCATGCGAGCCTGCTCCGAGGCGTCGAGCATGCTGGTGGGCTCGTCGGCGACCAGCAGCTTGGGCCGCACCACCAAGGCCCGGGCCAAGGCGATGCGCTGGAGCTGACCCCCGGACAGCTCGTGGGTGCGAGCCTCGAGGAAGGTGCCCGATGACGGGAGCCCGACGCTCTCCAGCGCCTCGGCCACGGCACGGGCGCGCTGTGGGCGTTCGCCCTCCTTGGCCAGGTCGAGCGGTTCCCGGACCAGCTCCGCCACGGTGAGCCGGGGCGACAGCGCGTCCCATGGGTCCTGCATGACCAGCTGCACCCGGCGGCGGCGCTGCCTGGCCTCGCCCCGCCACGACGTGGGCAGGGGCGCGCCCTCGAGCACCACCTCTCCGCCGTCGGGCGCCAGGTGCCCGGTGAGGATGCGGGCCAGCGTGGACTTGCCACTACCGGACGGCCCGATGAGCCCGACCGCCTCGCCCTCGTGCACCTCGAAGGAGACATCGGACAGCGCCCGGGTCTCACGCCGACCGTTCCGGAAGGTCTTGGTGACGCCACGGGCCGACAGGAGCGTCTTCAGCCCACCGAAGTGGCAGGCGACCTCGCGTCCACGCGACGACCGGAGATCGGGATGGTCCTGCCAGCACACGTCCTCGGCCTGGGTGCAGCGAGGGTGGAACGGGCACCCCGGCGGCACCGCCCGGGGATCGGGGGGCTGGCCCCGGATGGGGCGTAGGTCCTTGGTCGTGGTCATGACCGGAAAGGCGTTGATCAGCGCCCAGCTGTAGGGGTGGGTGGGTTCGGTGATGACCGCTGCGGTGTCGCCCACCTCCATGGCCTCGCCGGCGTAGAGGACCAGCGTCCGCTCGGCCAGGCGGGTGGCGTCGGGCAGATCGTGGGAGATGGTCACCAAGGCGAACCCCCGCTCGGTCGCCAGCTTGGCGATGCGCGACACCACGTCGTCGCGAATGGCCGGGTCGAGGCCCGCCGTCGGCTCGTCGAGCACCACCAGCTCGGGCTCGAGGGTGAGCACCATGGCCAGCAGCGCCCGCCGGCGTTCGCCACCCGAGAGTTGGTGCGGATAGCGATCGAGCAGGGCGGGGTCGAGGTGGACCTCCGCAGCCAGCTCCTCGGCCCGGCGGCGTGCGTCCTTACCATGCATCCCCAGCCGCTCACGCAGTGGCTCGGCCACCTGGGCGCCGACGGTGGCCACCGGGTTGAACGGCGCGCCCTGCAGGGCCAGGGCGACCGTCGACCATCTCAGCCGGCGGATCTCCTCGGGCTGGGCGCCCATCAGCTCGTGCCCCGTGAGCCGGACGCTCCCACTGGCCTCGGGCGGTTGGATCAGCCCGGCCAGGCACAGGGCCAGGGTCGACTTGCCCGAGCCGCTCTCGCCCACCACGGCGAGCGATTGACCTCGGTCGAGGCTGAAGCTGACGCCCCGCAGGGCCTCGACCCGGCCGCCGAAGCACACGGCCAGGTTCTCGACCTCGAGCAGTGGCGTCACGAGATCACTCCGTCCTTTCGCCGAGGGCCAGACCGTCCATCTTGACCGCCGGAGCAGCGACGTCCAATAGCTGTGGGGGACAGCTACCGCGGGCCAGCGACCAGCCAGAAGTGTGGCAGGTGGAGGCAAGGGCAGGGAACGGATCGCCAGGAGAACCGGGGGTGCAGCGGTACCCTGGCCGCCATGGCCGAGGCCCACGGGGACACGTCGCCGGGCCCACCGTCCAACCCGGAGCGCTCCCCGCTCCACCGTGCCCGCCCACCGGCCTCGTGGGCCCGTCCCGTGCTCCTCGCCGTCATCGTCGTCGTGCTGATCGCCGGCCTGGGGCGGATCAGCGGTCTGCTCCCTTCCCTGGGCAACCCCTTCTCGACGGAGTCGGTGGACCGAAGCCAACCGGCGCTGCTCGAAGCCATCAAGGACCTCAGCGAGTACCGGGCGGCCACGGGCCAGTTCCAGGTGGTGCTCGACGTCGAGGAGGACACTCCCTTCGTGCCCTCCTTCGTCAAGGGAGAGCGCACGGTCTTCCTCGCTGGTGGCACCGTCGACGCCTCCGTCGACTTCACCAGGATCGCCCGCGGCGAGATCGAGGTGTCCGACGACGGCGAGTCGGTGACCGTCCGCCTGCCGCCGGCCCGCCTGTCGCCGCCCAGGATCGACCCCGAGCGGAGCTACGTGGTCAGCCGCAACCGCGGCCTACTCGACCGCGCCGCCTCGGTGTTCGCCGACAACCCCACGGGCGAGCGCGAGCTGTACCTGCTCGCCGAGGAGAAGCTGGCGGCCGCCGCCGCCGACTCCGACCTCGTCGAGCGGGCACAAGACAACACCCGCGCCATGCTCGAGAGCATGCTCGGGTCCCTGGGCTTCGACGAGGTCGAGGTCGTCTTCGAGCGCAACCCGGCGATCTGAGCGATGACTACCGGCGACCCGCGGGTGCCGGCGCCACGGTGTCGGCGGCGTAGGCCTCCCGCTCGCCCATGGCCTGGGGCGCGCCCCGGGTTGTGTCCTGCCTGGTCTGGCGCTCGCTCTCGGCGTCGAGCTCGGCGCCGAAGATGATCACGTAGGCGGTCAGGAAAAGCCACAGCAGGAGCACCACGACGGCGCCCAGGCTCCCGTAGGTCTCGTTGTACTTGCCGAAGTTGTTCACGTACACGGCGAAGGCCACCGATCCCACCAGCCACAGGACGGTGGCGACGACGGCGCCCGGCGACACCCAACGCCAGGCCGGGGCGTCACGGTCGGGGGAGTAGCGGTAGAGCACGGCCAGCACCAGGACGGCGAAGGCCCCGAGGACGGGCCAGCGCAGCACGCCGATGGCGATCTCGCCGAAGGTGCCGAGCGCCGAGGCGAGCTTGCCGGCCAGGACCATGCCACCGACCCCGACCACGGCGGCGAGCGCCAGGGCGACGGTCAGGGCCAGGGCGAGAGCCCGCAGGCGGAGGAACTTCCGGGTCTCCTCCTCGTCGTAGGCGATGTTGAGGGCCACGATCAGCGCCTGCATCCCCTTCGACGCCGCCCACAGCGCGGCGAGTACGCTCACGACCACGCCGACGCCCAGTGAGGTGGGGCCCTGCGCCGCGATGGCCTCGACCTGCGTTCGCACGAGGTCGGCGGCGTCGGACGGCAGGGCGCCGAGCAGCGAGCCGAGCTGGCGCTGGACGTCGACGGGGTCGGCGACGAGGCCGTAGACCGACACCACGGCGACGATGGCCGGGACCATGGCCAGGAACACGTAGAAGCCGACACCGGCCGCAACGATGGGCACGTTGTCGCTCTTGAGCTGACCCATGGTGCGCTTCAGGATGTCGAGCCAGCCCGCCGGCGGGATCTCGCTCGGGGCGTCGGCGCCCCGCCCCCGCTCGTCACCGTCGGTGGAGGCCGCTTCCTCGGTCGGTGCCCAGGCGGTGGCGCCGTTGCCGTTGAGGGGAGCACCCGTGCCACCACCGCCCGCCGGTACTGGGGCCGCCACGGTGGCACCCGCCTCCGCCCGGAAGGCGTCGAGGTCCGCCTGGAGCTGCCGGCGGAGCACCAGCCGGTTGGCGATCTGGTCGGCGCCGCTCCCCGGTTCCCAGTCGACCTCCACCATCACGCGGGTCCGGTCACCCGCGAGGGGCGCAAAGGTCACCACACCGGCGTGAAACCGCTCGCCACTGCCCTCCCAGGCGACGCGCTGACCGGCGACGTGGTCGGTCACCACCGCATCGAAATCCCGTCGCTTGCCCTCCAACAACGTCACCCAGTCAGGCGAGATCGGGTCGATGCGGCGTCGCTCGGCTGCTCCTCCCATGAACCGGGGGAAGCGCTCGGAGCGACTCCACTGCTCGTACACGGGCTCCGCGGGGCTGTCGATCTCGACGGCGCAACTCACAGTGGGCATGGGGCCGGTCCTTTCCCTTCGTGCATGCTCTGCACTCCCGCCCGCCGGTACGGCAGTGGCACACCGGTGTACCCGCCCGAGGAGGCTCGTTCGACCTCCCGGGGAAGGGTGGGACCGTTCACAGACTCGCGGGGAAGGTCGAGGTCAGGATGAAGAAGATGGCTGGGCGCGCCGAGGACGCCCTCATGGCAAAGCTGGTGGGAAAGGGATCACGCAAGGGGTCCACACCGTTCGGCAGGGCCGGTGACGTCATCCAACGTCCGCCGGTGTGGGCTGGCGTGGCCGGCGTGCTGGCGCTGACAGGGCCGAGGGGCCGGCGGGCGGGCCTGCGGGGCATCGCTTGCTACGGGGCAGCGGCGCTGGCGCACCTCCCGATCAAGGCCGCCGTCGGCCGGCGCCACCCGACGGGGGCGGCGGTGCACACGCTGGGCCCGTTCACCTCGTCGTTCCCCTCCGGTCACGCCGCCAGCGACCTGGCCTTCGCCCTGGGGGTGGCGCAGGAGATTCCCCTACTGCTCCTTCCACTGTCGGTCACCACCACGGCGGTGCACTGGTCGTTGATCCGCAAGCGAAGCCACTACGTGAGCGACGTGGTGGCGGGAGGGGCCCTCGGCATCGCCGTCGCCCTCGCTGCCTGGAGGCTGTGGCCGCCGGGAGGGCCCCGTCACCGCGCCGACACCGCCTCGCCCGACGGCGGCTACGGGTCCGACGGGCTTGGGGCGAAGGAAAGGACAGCCGTCCCCGAGCCGACGCGCTCGTCCGGCGCCCGCTGACCTGGACGTGGCCCTAGAACACAGGAGAAAAGCTCAAGGTCCTCTCGCCGCCTGCCGATGTCCAATCATGCTCACAGCCACTTTGGTCGGGGAGAGGAAGGGCCAAGTGTCGGACGATGCCACCTGCCCGTTCCGGGTCGTCACGGTCGATCTCGGCGGTGCCGTCGAGGTTTCGCTCCATGGGGAGCTCGACATCGCCGCGGTCGCCGGCCTGTGGTCGTCGGTGGCACCGATTCTCGAAGACCCCCGCAGGCAGGGCCCACTGTCCCTGATCCTCGACATGACCGCGCTGGAGTTCCTCGACGCGGCCGGGCTGGGCGTGGTCGTCCGGCTGGCCAACCAGATCCGTTGCCGAGGCGGGGACGTCCTGGTCCGCCCACCCGCCCGGCCTCTGGTGCGCAAGGTGCTCGAGTTCGCTGATGTCGCCACCCGGCGCCGTCAGGCCCCCGCTGCTCGCCCAGCCCTGCGCCCGTGCAGAGCCGTCCCGGCGCCGGTGCTGGCGAGGAGTTCGCTCGGGCCCCGTCGCTGATCCCCGTCTCGGCGGCCGTGCAGCCGGCGGGGCGGATAGCGTCGCCGCGGTGGTCCCGGCGTCAGCTCCTCCCAGGTCCTGACCGCATGTGCGGCCGTCTGGTCTCAGCCCAGCCCCTCGCGGTGATCGCCGCCCAGTTCGACATCGACGAGGTGGTGCTCGACACGCTGCCGCCCCGGTACAACGTCGCCCCCACGGCCGTCGTGCCGGCCGTGGCCAGCACCCGTTCCGGTCGCCGGCTCGGGGCGATGAGCTGGGGCCTGGTCCCGCCGTGGGCCGACGACCCGACGACGGGCCCGAGGCCGATCAACGCCCGCGCCGAGACCATTGCCGAGCAGCCCCTCTTTGCCGAAGCCCTGGTCCGACGCCGCTGCGTGGTACCGGCTGATGGCTTCTACGAGTGGCGAACCTCACCCGACGGGACCAAGCAGCCGTTCTATCTCTCGATGAACGACGGCTCCCTGCTGGCGTTGGCCGCGGTGTGGGAGCGCTGGGAGCGACGGGGGGCGCCCGCCCTCGTGAGCTGCGCCATCGTGACCACCCCAGCCAACGAGACGGTCAGGCCCTTGCACGACCGCATGCCCGCCGTGCTGATGGGCCATGCGCTCGACCAGTGGCTCGACCCCGGGCGCCGCGACCGCCGGTCGCTGCAGCCGCTTCTGCAGCCCCTCCCCACCGGTGCGCTCACCGTCACCCCCGCCAGTCGGCTGGTCAACAGCACGGCCAACGACAGCCCGGCGCTCCTCTCTGCATGACCTGCGAGCACGGCTCTCGTCGTGGACCATCCCCCGCTCGGCCCGGCCGGGCCATCAGACTGTGGCACTAGGCCAAACTGTGGCGGTCACGCCAGTCAACGGGAGGAAGGGCTCGAGCATGAACCGACGAGAGCTAGTGAAGGTGGTGGCGGCGCACGGGGATCTCGACCCCAAGCAGGTGGACGCCACCGTCCGCAGCCTCACCGAGGTCATCACCGCGGTGGTCGCCAAGGGAGAGCCGGTGACCATCAGCGGGTTCGCCAAGTTCGCCAAGGTCCAGCGGGCAGCGCGCACCGGCCGCAACCCGGCCACGGGCGAGCCGATCAAGATCAAGGCATCGAAGAAGGCGCGCATCACGCCCCTCAAGGCGTTCAAGGAAGCGGTCATGACCCCCAAGCAGGCGCCCAAGCTGGCGCGGGGCGCGTGGTCGCCCACGGCATCATCGACGCCCACGAAAGCGGCGGGGACGACCAAGGCCGCTGGCACCAAGCGCAGCGCCACCAAGGCACCGGCCAAGAAGCGCACGGCAAAGAAGACCTGACCTCAGGAACGAGGCCCACGGCCAGTGGGACAGGTCCCGTAGTGGGGGAGGAACCGGGGCCCGAGCACGGCGGGGTACGGGGACCGTCCGCCGGGTAGAGGCGCGATCCCGATCAAGGAGACCGCACCGTGTCCGACACGACCAAGGCCGCCAGCCCGGACGACCTGATTGCCACCGTCCGGAGCGATCACGTCGAGATCAAGAACCTGTTCGGGGAGGTCGCATCGGCGTCTTCGATCGAAGCCAAGCGCGAGGTCTTCGAGCGACTGGTGCGCAAGCTGGCGGTTCACGAGACGGCGGAAGAGGAGGTCGTCCACCCGCTCCTCCAGCAAGCACCAGGCGGCGAGTCCGTGGCCGAAGCTCGCATCAATGAGGAGTCCAAGAGCAAGGAGCTGCTCTCGGAGCTGGAGAAGATGGGAGTCGACGATCCGGAGTTCGAGCCACGCTTCGCCCACCTCCGTAACGAGGTCCTGGCGCACGCCGAGCGGGAGGAGCGCGAGGAGCATCCGAAGCTGGAGCAGACGGTCGACAAGGACAAGCTGCGGCAACTGGCCGGAGCCTTCCGTGCCGCCGAATCCCTGGCGCCCACCCACCCCCACCCCAACGGTCCTGACACGGCGCTCGGGAACATGATCGTCGGGCCCTTCGCCGCGGTTGCCGACCGGGCCCGGGACGCCATCAAGAAAGCCAAGAAGGGCTAGCAGAGCTGGGTCGGGGACGGCGCGAGCCCGTGGAGCTCGGCGCAGCTCCCGTACTGGGCGCGATGATCGGTCATGTCGTCACCGACGCCAGCTCGTCTCACGGGCGCGCCGGGTCGGTCGGCCCCCGAGTCGACCGACCTCACCCGGAAAGAGGGACGCTGTCATGGAAGAGATCAGTTTCACCGCCGGCATCACCTTCCAGGACGATCGGGTCGTGAGCGCAGACGTCACGGCCATCGACGGCACGGGCATCACCTACACCTCCGATGAGGGGTCCTGCCACGTCGCCTGGGCGGACGTCAAGGCGATGATGCTGGCGACGACCGACCACATGCTGGAGAGCGCCGGCTCGCTTTTCTCGATGGCCGAGCGACTCGAGGCGGGCGGCGACGAAGGGGCGAGCGCAGCACTCGAGATGCGGCGCTTCGGCCTCCAACTGCTCCAACAAGCGGCTCCCGGAATGTGCCCGCTGGGCGCCGGCTGCGGCCTGCGGCCGGGCTCCACCAGGCAGTCCTGACGCCTTCCGGCGGCCATGTCCCTGACCGGGGATGCCGCAGGGTCATCCGGAGACGGTGGTGCCAAGCTCGCCCTTCCGCTCCCGGCGAGCCGCCACGATGCCGGCCATCCCTGCGCCAAGAAGGTTGGCGATCAGGTCCCGGCCGGTGTTCCGGTAGCCACCTACGTTCGTCTCGGGCAGCACAAGGGTGGCGATGAACTCGAGAACCTCGTTGAGCGCACCAATGCCCATCCCTGCCAACCACACGGCCACCGCAACGACTGCGAGCCCGTGCCCTCGGTGGGGGAGGAGCCAGGAGCGACTGGCTTCCCACCAGGCCAGACCGGCAGTTCCGAAACCCACCAGGTGGACAAGGTTGTCGAAGCGGACGCGGCCGGGAAGCACGGCGTTGTAGAGCGTGCGGTCGCCGTCGAGGCCAACCGTGCCGCCCGCCACGTGCCCGACAGCCCAGAGGGCCAGCCCGGCAAGGACCAGCTGGCTGAAGCCTTCCTCCGGCTCGACGGCGGCGGCCAGCAGGGCACCGCCAACGATGATGACCCCGTACGGCAGCGCCAGTGGCGAGGCGGTGGCGACACCGTAGGCAATGAAGCCGGCGACGATGACCGCCATCGACGTGGCGAGCTTCGAGTGCCGGGCCAAAGCGGTCCGCACTCGGCCGGAGGGCGACGCCGTCACGACGGCCATCATGCCCGACGTGGCCTTCCCGCCCTGGCTCCACACACGCCCTTCGGTCCGAACCGTGCTACCGGGTCGAACGGCGGGGAGCGGCCTTCAGTACGATGCGGGCGTCGAGGCGATTCGCACGACGCACCAGGGCCCTGACGAGGACGAGATGGCTGATCGCATCGACTCGGGCAGGGGGGCCACCGCACAGTGGCAGACGGCCGTGGCATTGGCGCTTCTGGTCTGGATCGGCCTCATCGCTGTGTGGGCCTACCGCCCATGGTCGGACCATGTGCCCCTCGAGATACCGCCTGAGATCCCGCGTGAGGAGGTTGAGGCGGAATCGGCAAGGTTCGAGTGTGGCGCTCCGTTCGGTGACGCCACCGTCGAGCCCTCGGAAGAAGCGACGGAGTCGCCCTATCCGGTCTCCCGCCAGCCCTGCACTGGCCGCGTCGGGCGCCAATCTCTGGCGATTGCCGACATCGCCGCAGGCGTCCTTGGGTTGGTTGTGCTCGTCCGTCTGGGGCGAAGGAGCCGAGCACCGGGCGGGTTCCACGCCTCTTAGACATCGTTCGGTGGAAATGACGGTTGCGCAAGCCCGTGTCCACTACGGTTCCCAGCCCATGGCGAAACCCCGCAGCGAACGAACGCGGCTGCGCCGGGGAGCGGCTCGGGCCGAATACAGCAACCAGGCTCTATTGGGGATCCTCGACGCCGGCGTCGTGGCTCACGTCGGCGTGACGACACCCGGAGGACCGATCGTCCTGCCCATGGCCTACGGCCGAACCAACGAGCACCTGTACCTTCATGGCGCGGCCGGCAACGCCATGCTGGGCCATGCCGTCGGCACGGACGTGTGCGCCACGGTGACGATCGTCGACGGCCTCGTCGTCGCCCGGTCGCCGTTCCACAACTCCATGAACTACCGCTCGGTCGTCGTCCGCGGTGTTGCCACCGAGGTAGAGGGCAGCGATGCCAAGCGGGCAGCGTTGCGGTTGGTCAGCAACCACGTGGTGTCGACGTGGGACACCGGGCGGCCGCCGACCGACTCTGAGATCCGACGGACCCTGGTGCTGCGGGTGCCCCTGGTCGAGATGTCGGGAAAGGTCCGCACCGGCGGTCCGGCCGGTGAGGAACCGCACGATGTCCACGGACCCCACTGGGCCGGGCACGTCCCGATCGACTGCACGTGGGACGCCCCGGTTACGGCCCAGGACCTGGCACCGGGCATCGAGGTGCCGTCAGCAGTGGCTGCACTTCAGGGCCGTCGACTCGGGTAGGTCCGGCGCTTGTCGGACATCGACGAGCGGGGCAGCCCCCGGTTTCGCATCGCCACACTCAACGTCCGCAACACCGCGGACCGGTGGCGCCAACGGCGCGAGCTGCTGGTGACACAGCTTGCGGACCTCCGCCCCGACGTCATCGGCGTGCAGGAGCTCCGGCGCCGGCCCAGCCAGGTCGCGTGGATCACGAGGCACCTCAACCAGTCGTTGCCCCTCGGGCCGCCCTACCGGCACCACTCGACTGGGAAAGCCCGGCTGTGGGGGCTCTGGGAGGGGATCGCTCTGCTCAGCCGCCTGCCGGTGGTGGCCCGTGGGTCTCTCGACCTGGGCGGTGAGCAGAGGGTGGCGAACTGGGTGCGAGTGCGGCTTCTCGACGGCGCGGTCCTCGAGGTCCACAACGCCCACCTGTCGTCTCGAGACGAGCGGCTGCGGGAAAAGCAGGCCCGGCTGATCATCGATCACCTGGCTACGCGAGGGGAGACCCCGACGCTGCTCGTCGGTGACCTGAACGCGGGACCAGCATCGTCGACGCTTCGCGTGCTGGGCGAGCGGCTCCGCTCCGCTTACACGCTCGTCAACGGGGAGGAGCCGAGGAAGACCTGGCCGACGGCGCTCCGTCCAGGGATCGCGCACGAGAGCGTGCTCGACTACATCCTCGTCGACGACCATCTCGAGGTGGTCGAGGCGTGGCTGACATTCGACCGACCCGCTCCGAGTGACCCCACCCTGTTTCCCTCCGACCACGTTGGCATCGCCGCGACGGTCAGGATCCGCCCCGCTGACCGCCTCCCGACGCAAAGCGGCTCTATCCGATGAAGCGTGCGCGGGTGAGGCCGGATCCCCGGTCCGGGCCAAGCGCATGGGGCGCTGCCCGGTGCCGACTGCGAGGTCGGGACCTGGAGCCAACGCTGTGAGGACATCGCCGCCGAGCGCCGCTGAGCGAGCGGGCCCGAGCGGAGATCTGCCGTCGGGTGGGCGCCGAGGAGGACTCGCTGACCCAGGCCGCTCGGGACTTCAGAGTCGGCTGGCACACCGCCATGGCGGCGGTGCGCAACCACGGCCGGCCGCTGGTCGAGGATCCCAGGCGTCTGGACGGTGTCGAAGCTCTGGGCCTGGACGAGACGGTGATGGTCGATGCCGGGCCCCGACGGCCCGGGCCAGCCGCGAAGACGGCCGGGTAGGCCCACCGCCTGAACTTCGTCCCGCCCTCCGCTTCCCCCCGCAGGCGTCCGACGGTCCAGCAACGGACCGGACAGGCGGCCCGAGTGGAAGCGAGGGGGGCGGTCGAAGGCAGCAACGGGCGAACCGAGATTGAAACGGCCGAGTTCTTCAGGATGAAGTAGTTAGTCGGCTCTCCGGAGAGCGGGGCCACCCCTCGCAGCCTCGAGCAGCTGGGGGGCGACCTGCAGCCCGAAGCCGTCGGCGAGGCGGGTGAAGTAGTTGAACAGACCGACCACGTGGGCCACCTCCAGGCAGGCTTGGTCGCCGAAGCCCAGGTCTCGGAGGGGCCGCCAGTCCTCCGCCGTCATCTGAGTGGGTGTGGCACTCAGCTTCTCGGCCAGCTCGCACAACGCTCGCTGGCGGGGCGAGAGGTGGTCGAGCTCCCGCCAGCGCCGGTCCCGGATGGCAGCGGCCAGGGCATCGTCTCCGTCCTCGACACGCGAGAACTCCGTGTGGGAGATCGTTCAATAGAAGCACTCCTGTGCCGCCGCGGCCACCGCCGCCACCATCTCTCGCTCGGCGCGGCTGAGGACCCCGGGGCCGAACATCACCGCCTTGAAGTGGGCACGGAACGACGGAGCGATCCCGGGATGGGCCGACATGAGCTTGCCCATGGCGCTGATGAAGCCGAAGTTGTACGGACTCGGCCCCGCCTTGCGGAGCTCCTCTTCCGTGGGAAGGCCTATCCAGGCTTCCTCCTGTCCATCCTGCACTGTCACCGGCCACCTCCTTGTCGGGTTGCTCAGAGCTTCCTCCGAAGGTTAGGTGCCCGACGCAGTGGTGTTCGCCTCGGCGGACCGCCACCGCGCCGGTAGCCTGGGAGCGGTGAGCATCAGCAATGCCGATCACGGCGCGATGGTCGAGTCACCACCGGAAGCTTCGGCCAAGCGGGTGCTCACGGGGCTGGGCCTCGTGGTGCTGGCGGCCAGCGCCGCCTTCGGTGGTGACCTTCTCGGCGTGCGCGAGCGCCTGCTGGGGCCCACCATGCCCCAGCCCCGACCGGCGGCGGTGAGCAGGGCCGCCGACGGGGTTGCCTCCACACCGGCCACGACGGCGCCGGCGGACGAGACGGTTCTGCGTTCCCAGCCCTGGTGGCAGGACGTGGCCGAGCTCCAGGGGGACGGGCCCATGACCACGGCGCCGTTCGCCATCGACGGCGGGGCCATCCAGTGGCGGGCGACCGGGACCTGCCGCTCCGGCCGCCTCGTCGTGCGGGCCGACAGGGGTTCGGAGCCACTGGTCGAGGCGGACTGTCCTGGGACAGGTGCCGGCTACTCGACCGAGACGGGGCCGACCCGACTTCAGGTGGAGGCCAGCGGGTCCTGGGAGCTCCAGGTCCAGCAGCAGCTCGACGTCCCCCTGGTCGAGCCGCCCCTGCCAGCCATGACCGCGCCGGGCGCGTTGACCGAGCTCACCGGGTCGTTCTACCGCATGGACCAGTCGGCTACGGGGGCGGTCACCATCTACCGCTTGGCCGACGGTGAGCATGCGCTGCGTCTCGACGACTTCTTCGTCACGCCGAACATCGACCTGGAGATCCATCTCAGTCCGCTGGAGGCACCCCGCACCAGCGAAGAGTTCATGAGCGCCCCCTCGGCCTGGATCGCCCCGCTCGACGTGACGGCGGGATCCATGAACTTCACCGTGCCACCGGAGGTCGACCCCGGCGAGTACCGCTCGGTGGTCATCTGGTGCCCGCTGATCGACAGCGCCTACGCCGCAGCGACCCTGACTCCGGGGCCATGACGGCCGCCCCGGCCCGCGTCGAGGCGCCCTCGGTGGCGAAGACGGTGCAGCTGGGGGACAACCGCGTTCCTGTGGTGGGGCCCAGCCGGCGGGATCCCCGGTTGTGGCTCTCGGCGGTGATCATGACCCTTCACGTCCTGGGCCAGGCCGTGCTCGAGTTCAAGGTGTCCATCGTGCAGATCCTCGTCACCATCGCCGTGGGCGCCCTCGTCGAGGCGGCGGTGACCCTGCATCGACACCGCGTGCTGGCGTGGCCCGCCAGCGGCATCCTGACGGGCAGCGGCGTGGCGTTCATCCTGCGGGCCTCGGGTACCGAGCACGGCGACTGGTGGAGCGCCAACGGCATCCACTTCTTCGTGATCGCCGTGCTGCTGTCACTTCTGTCGAAGTACCTCGTTCGGCCCGGCGGCCGCCACCTGTTCAACCCGTCGAACGTCGGGCTGGTCTGGGCCTTGCTGGTCATTGGCCCCGCCTACGTGTTCCCCCAGTACCTGTGGTGGGGCCCGAGCGAGGTGGCGGTGGCGGTGGCCTACGGGGTCATCCTGCTCGGGGGGTTCTTCATCGTCCGACGGGTGCGCATGGTGCCCATGGTGCTCGGCTTCCTCGTCCCCTACGTCAGCCTTGTGGGACTCTTCGCCCTCTCCGGCCGGAGCTTCCTCGCCATCTGGCACGACGGGCCTGTCAGCGGCCTCGCCTACTGGCAGACCGTGGCCCTGTCACCCGAGGTCCTCGTCTTCGTGTTCTTCATGATGTCCGATCCCCAGACGGCCCCGAAGAGCCGAGTCGGGCGGATCGTCTACGGCGCGGCCACGGCGCTGGTGGCCACCGGCCTGCTCTACTTCCAACCCACGGAGTTCGGGATCAAGCTGGCGATCCTGTCCAGCCTGACGGTCAGCTGCGCCGCCGTGCCGCTCATCGAGAAGCTGGCTCGGCGCATGGAGCGTTCCGTCGTCGGGGCCACCACCGTGGCCCCACGGCCGCTTGGCCTTCCGGCGACGCCGCGGCGGCTGTCATCGCTGCGCAACCCCGCCGTCGTAGCGGCAGTGATCATCGCCAGCGCCGCTGTGTTGAACACGGCGGCGCTGGCTGGCAACGAGCAGCTCATCCTCATCGAGCGAGGTCTGACCGGCGAGGCCAATGCCCAGTAGGGGGCGGCCGCCAATCAGAGCCAATCAGAGGAGGTGGCCCACGGCGAGTGCGGACCGGTCAGGTCGGCGCAGCGCGCTGGTCGGGAGATCGATCCACCGGCGGTCACAACCGTGTCGACTATGCGCCGCTCGCACACATGGTCGGTTCCTCGCTACCCTGTGCACGTTCACCGACGGATAGCGGTGACCAAGGCGGCGAAGACAACGAGAAGAAGGGGGTGGGCCGCGGTGCGGTTTTTGTCTCGAAGGTGGCTCCTCGGCATGGCGGCGACCGCACTGGCGGTCCTCATACCGGCCGGGCTGGCCTGGGCCTGTGTCACCGTCGTCGCCTTCCGGACCACTGGCCCGGGGACCGTCGAGCCCGGAGGGACGGTGGAGGTCTTCGGCGCTGATTTCGCTCGGGGGGAGCCGGTGAACATCCACCTCGACTCGCTGGACGGTCCGGTGCTGGCCACGGTGCCGTCCCCTATGCCCTCCACCATGACCAGCCGATTCACCGTGCCGGTACCCATCCCCGCTGACGTCTCTCCCGGACCGCACCTTCTCATCGCCACCCAGGACCACTACGACATGAACGTCGGCATCCCCGCCAGGGCGGCCATCTACGTGGACTCGTCGCCACCGGCCGAGCTCGTGCCGGCGCAACGGGCCACGGCGCTGACCGTGAGCGACGGGCCGAGCACCGCCAGCCTCCTGCTCATCGGCCTTGGGGTGGCCGCTGCGGGCCTCCTGATGGCCGCAGGGGCAAGCATGATCGCGGCTCGCCGGCCCGCACGGGGCCAAGCCGAGGCGGCCGAGTCGTCGTAGCCGACCGTTCCTGATCTCTCGTCCCGGGCCGCGCCGGCCCTAGTTTCTGTCCCCAAAGGAGGGTCCGTGGGTTCTGTACTCCGTCGCGCTGGGCTTGTTACCGCACTCCTGGCCATGGTGGCCGCTCCCTCCGCCGCTGGCGGCCAGTCGCGCGCGGCCTACCCCAAGGCCACGTTCGCGCCCCAACAGGTCGAGGTCGAGCGCCTGACCGACGCCGTCCACATGACCAAAGAGGACACCGCCCCCACCCGGGGCTATACCGGCCCGACGTCCATAGCGGCCAACCCGGACAACCCCCGCATCGTGGTGGCGGCCACGGCCGACCTGCGCACCCGCCTGTGCCACCTCCTGGTGTCGACCGACGCGGGACTCACCTGGAACTTCTCCCCAGAGCGGCCGGCATCGCCGGATTACCCCAACTGCACCAACAACAGCTCGGGTGTGGCCCAGCCCCAGGTCGCATGGGGAAGCGACGGCACGCTGTACTACGCCTCGCAGGCTTACCAACAGGGCGAAGGCGGCCGCGACGGAGTGACCAGCATCATCTTGGCCCGAACGACCGACCTGGGCGACACCTGGACCACGACGCTGGTGAGCGACGCCCGATCCCAGCCCGACCCCAAGCCCGAGAACACCGGGGTCCCCGGCATGGCGGTGGACACCTCAGGGGCTCAGGACGCCATCTACGTGGGCTTCAGCCGGGACTGGAGCACCACGGCACCCGACGACCATCCCTTGGCGGACCAGGAGGAGGTCGTCGTGGCCGCCTCCACCGACGGCGGAAATTCCTTCGGGGAGCCGGTCAACCTCAGCGCCTACTCGGATCTGACCATGAGCGTCGACGGGAAGCCCTACCCGCTGCACTTCCAGACCGCCTTCGCCCGGCCGTTCGTGGCCGCCCACGATGGAGTGGTCCTGGCCGTGGGCGACGGCGGGCCGCCGTCCGACAACCCACCGCCCGAAGAGGTCTACGACGGCATCTTCGGTGAGGCCGATCCCATGATGCTGGCCCGCTCCACCGACCAAGGGCGCAGCTGGACGGTGTCCGAGCTCAGCACGCCGGTCTTCACCGCCGCGGGCTCCCAGACGGGCATGGGCTGGACCCCCGAAGGTGGCCCGAACGGCACCTTCGTCCTCGCCTACGCGGCGACGCCCGGCGACGCACCCAACGCCGGCAGGACCGACATCGTGGTCCGGCGCTCCACCGACGGGGGCGTGAGCTGGACCGACCCGGTGGCCATCAACGACGACGACCCCACCAACGGGTACACGAGCTTTTACCCACAGCTCGACGTGGCACCCAACGGGCGTGTCGACGTCATCTGGCACGACAACCGTCAGCTGAGCGACTTCCTGATGGCCGTCCGGGCCACCTACTCGACCGATGGTGGGGCGACGTGGGCGCCCAACATCGAGGTCACCGACCGACCGATCGACTTCAGCCTCGGCGCCAGTGCCACCGGCGACGTCCGCCAACCTCCGGGAGTGGCGTCGACCGACTCCTACGCGGCCATCGCCTGGCCCGACACGCGCTTCGCCGACGAGCAGACCCAGACCCAGGACAACTTCGGCGTCGTGGCCCAGTTCTCGCCGCTGCCGGCCGAGCAGAGCATTTGGCCGACCATCGCCGCGGTCCTCGGCGGTCTGGTGCTGGCCGGGGTCGTCCTGTTGGGCATCCAGTTCGCCCGCAAGCGGGGCTAGACCCCGGCGGACCCGCGGGCCTCGAGCTGAAGGCCCTTCCCATGTGCTCGCGTCGGCGCGACACTGAGCGGCGATGAAATCCGAGGTCGTCCGTGAACTTCCGGTCGCCGGCCACTTGGCGCTCCCGCCAACCCCTCCCTCGGGATCGGCGTGGTTCGTCGCAGCGCCGCTGGATGCACGCCGTGGCGCTGCTGAAGCCCTGCGCCAGATAGCTCGGCGCGTTCACCCCTAACCCCTGGCGACGGTTCCTCTTGTGGGCCGGCGGCGGCAAGGTCGGAGGCCGCGCTATTGGACCT
>DASZDK010000061.1:0-13618 GCA_035942035.1 Acidimicrobiales bacterium | reverse complement strand
GCGCGCATCGCCGGCATCCCGTCCTCGGTGTGCCACGTCTCGAAGTCGGAGTGCCAGAAGAAGCCTTCACCGTGGATGGCCGGCTTGAAGTTGACCCGGCTCTGGTGGAGGTAGACGTCGCTGCCGAGGATCTGGCGCGCCGTGCCGGCGAGCCGGTGGTCGGCCGCCAGCGTGCGGATGGTGTCGCTCAACCGGTGCACCTCGAACACGGAGCGGACTTCGTCGCTCGTGGCTTCGACGATGGTGCGCTGGGACGCCCGCAGCTCCGGCCTGCTCGCCAGCTCGTTGGCCGCGACCAGCAGCTCGTCGACCTCGCCGCCGCCGAGCACGTCCTGGAGCATGAGGACGCCCTCACGATCGAACTGGTCGAGCTGCTCGCCGCTGAGCAGCCCGTCGCCGGCGGCGCCCCACACGACGGGGTCCTGACGTTCGAGGATCCCGGGCTGCGGAGCGACGCGAGAGGGGTAGCGGTCGGTGGTCGGCGTCGTGGTCGTCATCCGTTTGCCTCCGAAGGACGCGAGGTGCGGTCGGTTTCAGGCTCGGTGTCGAGGCCAGGTGGGTCGAGGACAAGCGGGTAGGTCCCGTCTTCGTCGTGCACCTCGTTACCGGTCAGCGGGGGAGTGAAGACGCACATCATTCGCATGGCGGTGTCGGCGCGCAGTCGGTGCCGTTCGTGGCCGTCGAGGCAGTAGAAGGTACCGGGGCCCACGGCATGGACGTCACCGGTCTCCAGGTTCTCGAGCTGGCCCGTGCCCTCGACGCAGTACACGGCCTCCACGTGGTGGCGGTACCACATGGACGTCTCTGTGCCGGCGTGGAGCACCGTGTCGTGGAAGGAGAAGTCGGTGCCGTCGCCGGCCAGGAGGAACCTGCGGCTGCGAAAGCTCGGGCCCTCGACGTCGCGGTCGGTGCCGACGATCTGGTCGAGGTTGCGGACGATCACGACATCGCCTCGGCCACGGCCTCGGTGGCGAGCCGGCGGGAGACGTCCAGACTCGAGGCGATGGCCTCGTCGAGCAGGTCCAGCCCCTGGGCCAGATCGTCGTCGTCGATGACGAGGGCGGGCAGCAGCTTGAGCACCTCGCTGTCGGCCCCGGACGTTTCGATGATGAGGCCCAGCTCGAACGCCGCTCTCACGATCTTCTCCACGATCGAGGGGTCTTCGCACGCCAACCCGCGAATGAGGCCGCAGCCCCGCTCGGTGGCGCCGAGCTCGGGGTAGGCCGTCGCCAGGCTGTCGAGCGCCGCGCTGGCCCACGCGCCTTTCTTCTTCACGTCCTTGGTGAGCGTGTCGTCCTCCCAGAACGCCGTCAGCGCCTCGGTGGCGGTGACGAACGCGGGGTTGAACCCGCGGAAAGTCCCGTTGTGCTCGCCGGGGTCCCACACGTCGAGCTCCGACCGCAGGAGGGTGACGGCAAAGGGCATCCCGAATCCCGACAGTGCCTTCGACAGGCAGACGATGTCGGGAACGATGCCAACCGCCTCGAAGCTGAAGAACGGCCCGGTGCGGCCGCAGCCGACCTGGATGTCGTCGACGATGAGCAGGATCCCGTGCCGGCGGGCCAGCGCCGACAGGTGGCGGAGCCACTCGCGGCTGGCCACGTTGATGCCGCCTTCGGCCTGGACGGTCTCGACGATGATGGCGGCGGGGAGGTCGAGCCCGCTGCCGTCATCGTCCAGCAGCGCCTCGAGGTAGTCGATGGTGTCGACCCCCTCGCCGAGGTAGCCGTCGAAGGGCATGTTGACCCCGGAGCTCAATAGGATGCCGGCGCCACCGCGCTTCGGCGAGCTGCCGGTGATGGCCAGCGAACCCAGGGTCATCCCGTGAAAGGCGTTGGTGAAGCCGACGACCCGCTCCCTGCCGGTCACCTTCCGTGCCAGCTTCAGGGCTGCCTCCACCGCGGTGGTGCCGGCAGGTCCGGGGAACTGCACCTTGTAGTCCAGGTCACGTGGTCGCAGGATGACCTCCTCGAACCGCTCGAGGAAGCGCTCCTTGGCCACGGTGGACATGTCGAGACCGTGGACGATGGCGTCGCTCTCGAGGTACTCGAGGAGCGCGGTCTTCAGGCGCGGGTGCCCGTGGCCGTAGTTGAGCGAGCCTGCGCCACTGAAGAAGTCGAGGTACTCCCGGCCCTTGTCGTCGTACAGGCGCGATCCCTTGGCCTTGGTGAAGGTGGTCGGCCATGTCCGGCAGTAGGACCGGACCTCAGATTCGAGTCGGTTGGTGAACTTCATCTGCCTCTCTTCATTTCGTTCCGTCGATGGGCAACGGCCCTATCCGGTAGAGGACCTCTGGTTCGTGATTGCCGCCGGGAAAGAGCTCGGGCGGATAGCTGCCCGTCGGCTCGCAGGCGACACCGAGTGACTGAGCGAATGAGTGGAACAGGCGCTCCGAGGCGCGGTTCGAGGGCGTGACGGTGGCGTCCAGCCAACGGACGCCTCGGTTCCCGGGCTGTGCCAGCAGGCCGCGCAAGAGGCGCCCACCCAGCCCGGCACCACGCCGCTCGGCGCTGATCCCAACCTGCCATACGAACAGCACGTCGAGGTCGTCGGGCGTACGGTAGGCGGCGGCGAAACCGACGAGGTCCTTGAGTTCCTCGGGGTCCACGGCGACGAGCGATGTCGATGCGAAGTGGGTGCACACCAACACGTAGGCGTACGGAGAGTTGACGTCGAGGGCTCCTGTGTCCACGGCCAGGCGCCACATGGGTGCGGCGTCGCCGGCGACGGGCGCCCTCAGCCGCGGCGCGGAGCTGCAAGCCTTGCGCAGCGCGGGCGGACCATTGTGGTCGGGCTTGGGAGCTCGCAACATGGGTTCGTGCGCCGCCCAGCACCGATGTCGAGCTCGAAGAGCGTCGAGAAACGGTGCCCCTCGGGGCCACCGGGAATGGCGTCGGATACCGGCGCCGTTCCGGCGGTCCAGGCTCAGGTCGAGCCGGCTTTCGAATCCCCCCCGTCGAGTGATCGTCGGTCACTTCGTGGCCGCCCCACCAATAGTGACGACCAAGTCCGAGGGTAGCGGAACGAGCGGGTGATTGGGGAGCTTCTCGACCGCTGTGACGGATCGGGCGTCGAAGGCTCCGTTCACGGTCGGCCCATTACGTCGGGGCACCGGATGCGCGAGCATGGTCGTGATCCCTGTTGACGAGCGACGGAGCGCCCGCAGATGAGCCAGGAAGTGATCGACGAGCACTACCAGAGGATCGCCGAGCGCTACAGCGATTACTTGTCGTATTCAGGTGACTTCGTGACGGCGCTGGTGACCAAGATGATCGACATGCTGCGCTTGTCGGAGGACGACGTCTTCGTCGACGTCGGCGGCGGGACCGGCATCTACACCGCCGCCATCCTCGAACAGTTGCAGCTCCGCGAGCCCGTGGTCCTCGTGGACTTCAGTGCCGACATGCTCGACCACGTGCCGGAGGACCTGCCGGTGGAGAAGGTGCACATGGACGCCCTCACCTTCTCCGAACAGCCCCGTCGTTACGACAAGGTGCTCATCAAGGAGACGGTCCACCACGTGGACGACCGCCGAGCGCTGTTCCAGAATCTGTACGAGCGGCTCCAGCCCGGCGGGGCACTACTGCTCGTGCACGTCCCTCCCGACCTCGACTATCCGCTGTTCGAGGCGGCCAAGAAGCGTGCGATGCGCTGGCACGCCGACCCAGATGAGCTGGAGCGCCTACTCGGGGAAGTCGGTCTCCGGGTCGAGCGCGACGCCGTGGACTGGGCCCACTCCATGCCCAAGCAGCGCTACTTCGACATGGTCGCCAGCCAGTACATGTCGGTGCTCTCGAGCTTCAGTGAGGAGGAGATCGCCGAGGGGCTTCGCGAGATGGACGAGACGTACGCCGAAGTAGAGGTGCTCGAGTTCACCGACCACTTCGACTACATCGTCGGCTACAAGTCGTAGGCGGGACGGCGGCGTTTCAGAGCGACCGGGTCGGTCGAACGGTGGAACATCTGCGGGCTGCCCGTCGCCAAGCGCTGGTCAACGGCGGGATGGTCGCCCTCGGAGTCGTGGCTGTGGTCGACAACGTCGTTTCCCACTGGTTGCTCGGCCTCCATCGGGCGGTGCCGGGTGATGCGGCGACGGCGGTGGAGGTGTCTCTCGTGGTGATGGGCGTCGTCCTGGTGGCGGTCGGGCTTGGCCGGGAGGTCGGCCAGCGGCATGCTTCTGGCATGGAATGAACTGCTGGCCGGATCCCGGAGGCCATGTGGGCGAGCTCAGCGAAGAGGAGATCGAGACGGCGGAGTTGGTCGGTTCGACCGACCACGGCCACGAGCGGGTCAGCTCGCAGAACGACACGCTGGTCGAGCACCTGCGTCAGGTGCACGCCCTGGAGCCACCGGCGACGCTCAGCCGGACGACGCTGGAGGGCGTGCACGACCGGCTGCACGACGAGGCCAAGGCCACGGAGGGCTAGGGCGGCCGTCACGGTCTCCGGGTGTTCCCTCGAGCAGCCTTTGGCCCGCAGTGTCAGCGTCGGTCGGCCTTGGCGGCAGTGACCAGCTCGAGGAACCGCTCGTCGTCGACGTCGGCCCCTGGCCCGGCCACCTTGGGGCGGAGGCGACCGGCGAGCTCGCCGGCGATCCGAGCCCGCGCCGGCGTCAACAGCGCCTGGCGGCGCTCGAGGAAGCGCCGGACCGTGGCCAGCTCCTCGGCGGTGACCTGGGCGACGTCCCAACCGGCCGTGTGCTCGCCGGCCGGCGCGGTCCACCGGGCCGGCGGCGGGGCGCGGCGTTCGCGGATGACCAGCGTGCCGGCGGCCAGGTCGCCGAGGCGCTGATTGCGGCCCGACACCACCACGGAGATCACGCCGACGAGGTAGAACCCAGGCAAGAAGTCGATGAGCCGCAGGAGGTTGCGGATGACGCTGGTCACGAACCGGACCGGGCCGCCATTGCCGTCGACCACGCGGATGCCGGTCCAGCGTTTCCCCGGCGTGCGTCCGCCGGCCGCCACCTCGAACAGGACGTCGTAGCCGAACAGGAGCAGGAACGAAATCACAGTGACCAGCGCCACCCACCAGCCCGCGAGGTCCACGTCGGCGGGAGCCAACGCCGAGAGCAGCATGAGGGCCACGGATACGACGCCCCGTAGGAACCAGTCGAGCAGGAACGCCGCCATGCGGGAGCCGAGACCGGCGAGGGTCAGCTCGACGGCCACGCCCTCGGGCGTCTCCAGCACCACCCGGTCGTCGAGGTCCACCCCGTGACGGTAGACCGGTTCGTGGCCGAGCGTTCCGGCGAGTGGGATGAGCTGGGACAGCTGCTCGACGCCGCCCGCGGCCATCCCGAGCGGCTCGGCCCGACGCGCCTGCGCCGCCTCGGTGGCTTGTACCGGGCGGCGGCCGCCGATCTGGCCACCGTCCGTCGTCGGTGGCCGGCGGAGCCGGAGCGGGCCCGGCTCGAGGCGCTGGTGGGCCGGGCCCGGCTCGCCGTCTACGGTCGAGCGTCCCGCCGGGGATCGCTGCGCAGCTTCTTGGTCCGCGGCTACTGGCGCAGGGTGCGGGAGCGGCCGGGACCGTTGTGGGTGTCGGCCGCACTGCTGTTGGGCCCCATCGTGGTTGCCGGAGCGTGGGGCGCCTCCGACCCGGGCCTGGCTGCTCTGGCGCCGGGGATGGCGACGAGCGCCGACCTCGGCCTTCCCGGCGGCGCTTCGGCGGCCATGTCGGCGGAGATCCTCACCAACAACATCGCCGTCACCTTCCTGGCCTTCGCCGGCGGCATCACCGCCGGCGTGGTCACCGCGCTGATCCTGGTGCTGAACGGGGTGCTGATCGGCGTGCTGGGGGGCGTTGCCGTCGCCGTCGGCAACGGCCGCGTCTTCACCGAGCTGGTCGTCCCGCACGGGGTGCTCGAGCTCTCGTGCATCGTGGTCGCCGGTGCCGCCGGGCTGCGCGTGGGGTTGGCCCTGATCGATCCGGGCCGACGCCGGCGGGCCGACGCCGTGGTGGCCGAGGGACGGGCCGCCGCCGAGCTGGCCCTGGGCACCGCCCCGTGGCTGGTGCTGGCCGGGGTGGTCGAGGGCTTCGTGACCGGCGCCGGCGGCGGACTGGTTGTGGCCCTGGCGGTGGGGTTCGGCCTCGGCGCCCTCTACTGGGCGTTGGTCTTCCGCCAGGGAGCGCTCAGAGCCGAGCCCGCGCCTTGAGCGAGAGATAGGCCGACACGCACATGCGGCCCAGACGGGCCGCCGGTGCTTCGATCACCACGGCCCCGGAGCGGCGCAGCCGCGTGGCCGCCCGGGCGCGGGCGTCCAAGACCTCGGCGGCCACCGCGGCGGCATGCACCCGGAGCGGCGTCACCGGCTCGGTGGCGAGGAGCTCGACCAGGTCGGTGTCGGTGGCAGTGGCGACCACGACAGCGTGCCGGCGGGCCAGCACGGGCACGGCGTCGACGAGCGAGCGGGCGGCGGCCTCGTCCACCAGGTCGGTCAGGACCACGACGCAGGACCGCTTGCCCCCGCCCACGGCGTGGAAGGCGGCGGCGTAGTCGCTGTCGGTGGCCGCCGGCTCCAGGTCGAACAGCGCGTCGAGCACCGCCCGCCCGCCGGCCCGGCGCGGCCGGACCAGACGGCGGACGGCGGCGTCGAAGGCCACCGTCCCGCACCGGTCTCCGACGGCGTCGGCCACCACGGCCACGGCGGCGGCGGCGTCGAGGGCGGCGTCGAGGCGGGTGCGGTCGGCGCCCAGCGGGGCTGCCATGAGCCGTCCGGCGTCGACCACGCACATGACGTCGCGATCCTCGTCGAGCCGGTACTCGTTGCTCATGGGGCGGCCGAGGCGGGCGGTGGCCTTCCAGTTGACCTGGCGCAGCTCGTCGTCGGGCAGGTAGTCGCGCACCCGCTCCAGCTCGGTACCCAGCCCCAGGGCCCCCCGGGTGAGCTGGGCCAGGTCACGGGCCATCCCCGAGCGGACGGTGACGGCCAGGGCCCGGGCCGCCGGGAGATCCGGGTACACCACCACACCGTGCTCCCCGCCGACACGGTGGTCCCACCGCCCGAGGCCCAGCGGGCCGGTCAGGCGGACGGCCACCGGGGGAAGGACGTGGCGGCCTCGATGCCGGGGCCGGATCACCGCGTCCAGGTGGTGGTCGGCCTCGTCGGGCTCCACGGCCAGCGCCGGCGGGACGGGCTGGCGGACGCGGGCCCGGCCTCGGCCGTCGGCGGCCGGCGTGACGACCAGGGGAGCAGCCACCCCCCGGGAGAGCGTCCGGGGGACCGACCGCTCGACCGCCGGCGGCCGGCGCACCGACCAGGCATCGGCCACCACCGCGCCGGCCAGGGCGAGCCCAGCCAGGACGATGGCGCCGGCGGGCACGAACCAGGCCAGCACGGCGAGCACCGCCGCGGCCGCCGCGGCCCGGGGCGCCGGGCTCACCGGGGGACGGCGACGGCCGCCAGCGCGGCGGCGACGGCGTCGTCGGTGCCGAAGCGCTCGAGGTCGGCCTCCGGGCGCAGGAGCAGGCGGTGCCGGAGCACCGCCGGCGCCATCCGGGCGACGTCGTCGGGGGTGACGAAGGCTCGCCCCGACATCCGGGCCGTGGCCCGGGCGGCGGCCAGCAGGTGCACGGCGGCTCGCGGGCTGGCGCCGAGGGCGACGCTGGGCAGGACCCGCGTGGCGCGCACGACGGCGGCCACGTAGGCGAGCACCTCGTCCCCGGCGGTGGTGGCGTCGACCTCGTCGCGCACGGCCCGCAGCCGGCGGGCGTCGGCCACCGCGGCCACGTCACCGAGCCCGGCGGGCATCACGCCGCGGTGGGCCAGGCGCAACAGGGCGACCTCGTGGGCCTCGGACGGGTACCCGACCTCCACCTTGACGAGGAACCGGTCGAGCTGCGCCTCGGGCAGGGGATAGGTGCCTTCCTGCTCGATCGGGTTCTGCGTGGCCAGCACCAAGAAGGGGTCGGGCAGTGGGTGGCCCTCGCCCTCCACGGTGACCTGGCGTTCCTGCATGGCCTCGAGCAGGGCCGCCTGGGTCTTCGGGGGCGTCCGGTTGATCTCGTCGGCCAGCAGCACGTGGGTGAACACCGGGCCCTCGCGGAACGCCAGCTCGCCGGCCCGCAGCACCACGGTCCCGGTGATGTCCGAGGGCAGCATGTCGGGCGTGAGCTGGACCCGGCGGAACGTCAGCCCCAGAGCCCGGGCCAGGGCCGAGGCGAGGAGCGTCTTGGCCACACCCGGTGGCCCCTCGAGCAGGACGTGGCCACCGACGGCCACCGCCGCCACCACCTCGTCGAGAACCCGGTCCTGGCCCACCACCACCTTGCCCACCTCGCCGACCACGTCAGCCCGCAGCTCCGCCAGCACCTAGCCCTCCTTGGTCGGAATCGTGCCCCGCTCCAGGTGGGCGACGATGCGCCCCACCTCGAGCAGCTCCTGATCGCTCTTGACCGGCCGCCGGAGCAGGTCTCGCTCCTCGGCGGTCAGCAACGTGCCGGCGCCGGCATCGAGCCGGGCCGCCGCTCGCTGGCGCAGTGGCGCCACCGCCTCCTCCGGCCACCCGCCCAGGGCGGCGGTGGTGGCCAGGGCGTCCACGTAGGCCCGCCGGGGCGGCGGCAGCGGCCGCTGGCGGTCCTCGGGAGGTCCGAAGCGACGCCCCTTGGACCACATCCACACCGCCGCTGCCACCGCGGCGGCGATCAGGCCCCCCGGGGCCCGGGCGGGAAGGGCGATCGGCAGCGTCTGCCCGCCGTCATCCCCGTAGCCGTGGGACGCCTCGGCGAACATGACCGGGCGCCCCGGCGGTCCCACCACGGCGAGCGCCAAGGCGGCGTTGTCGGCGTCCGCCAGCCGGCGATTGTGCAACGGCGAGGTGTCGGCCAGGGCCACCACCCGCCCGCCACCAGCGGTGGCGACGACGCCGAGGACGTCGTCGCTGTTCCTTCCAGCCAGGATGGGCAGGCCGGCGCCGGCATCGGTGAACGCACCGGCTCCGGCGGTGGTGACCTCGCTGACCCCAGCCACCTCCGGCACCGGTACCAGCGCCCGTGCCCGCTCGGGTCCCGATGGCCGCCATCGGAGCTCGTCGATCAGCCGGGTGGCAGCAGGCAGTGCGGACCGACCGGTGGCGATGAGCCGTCCTCCCCCGCGGACGAACGCCTCGGCGGCGTCGATCTCCGAGGGCGCCAGGCGGCCGGGGTCGGCGATCACCAGGGTCGCTCCGGCGTCGAGCTCGGTCTCGTGGAGCGCCTGGCGCAGTCGCCGTACGGGATGCCCGTTGTCGGCCAGGAGCCCGGCCCAGGCGGCGGTGCCCTCGGGCGCGGTGGCGTAGGAGGACGACGTCGGGCCCGAGGGCTCCCTTCCCACCACGGCGTCGACCGCGGCGAGGGCGATGTTGGCGGCCAGGACGGCTGCCCCGAGGACCACGGCGATGCGGGCCCCGGTGCCGAGCCGGTGCCAGGCGGCGATCACCGCCGGGCCTCGGCCAGCACCCGGGACCACCCGGTACGGGCGGCGGCCACGTCGCCGGGCGCCGCCGGCCGGCCCCCGTAGGCGATCTCGTCGAAGTCGGTGGCCAGCCGGACCAGCGTCTCGGACGGCACGGCGCGGGTGACGGCGCCCGTGGTCAGGGACGGGCGCAGCCGCAGCACACCGGCGCCGTCGAGCCGCACCAGGCCGGCTCGGAACCGCAGGCGCACGGCCAGGGCGAGATCGCCGGCCCCCTCCGCTTCGTCGGCGCTGCGTTCCAGTTGCACCGGGTCCTCGCTGCGGCTGGCCAGATGCCGACCGCCGGGACCGGCACCGAGCGGCATCCGCCGCCGCCCGACCACCAGCGCGATCACCGCCGCACCCAGCACCACCCCCACCGCCAGAGGCACGAAGCGCTCCGGCTCGGCGGTGAGCCACCGGAAGGCAGCGTCGACGGCCCGCCCCAGCGGCGCCAACCACTGCCCCACCGGCTCGAGCCACTGCCCGATCCGTCGCAGGGCTCCCTCCAGGGGCCGGGGGACGTCCGGAGGGTGGAAGGCGCGGCGGTCGAGGATCTCCTGGGCGGACCGCCGGGCGGCATCGGCGTCGACCCCGGCGGGCCGGCGCTGGCCCCGCAGGGCACCGAGTCGCTCCTGCGGCCGGTCGGCCAGGGCGGTGGCCATGTCGACCGGTCGGCCGTCGACCCGGTCGACCTGCCGTAGCTCGGCCAAGGCGGCACCGTCGCCGGCTGCCGCCCGGACGACCAACTCCGAGAACCGCTGACCGTCGACGGCCTCGGCCGCTGCCGTGGCGGCAGGGCCGGCGACCACGGTGACCACGAGCAGGGCCAGCGCAAGCCCGGCCGGCGCCCGCCTCACCCCGAGGGGCGCCAGTCCGGGGGTGGGGGCCAGGACGGCGGCGCCTCCCCGGCAGGCGGTGGCCCGGACGAGGGGCCCGCCGGCGACCGTCCCCGGTCATCACCTGGTGGTGCGAACCCCGCCCCCTCGGCCAGCTGGGTCAAGTCGAACGCCTCCTTGCGGACCAGGGCATCGAAGTACAGCACCGTGGTCGCCGCCGCGGCGAAGGGGATGGTCAACATGCTGCCGACCGCGTCGGCGATCCCGCCGGCGACGACGGCGACCACCTCGCCGCCACCCAAGGCGAAGACGCCGACCAGGGCGGCGGTGATGGCGGTCTGGACGACGATGGTGAGGATGGCCACCAGGACCAGCACGGCCAGCGTCGCCCACCACCGACCCTTCAGCAGCTCCCGGGAGCGACGGAGCGCCTTGCCCCCTCGCACGTCCTCGAACAGCAGGACCGGCACCGCCACCGCCCAGGCCACGAACAGGTACACCGCCGGGACGACCAGGGCGAGGAAGGCGAGGAACAGCAGGACGCCGTAGACGGTGTACAGCCAGATCAACGGGCGGAGCCGTGATCTGGCGAAGCGGACGGAGTCTCGCCAGCTCGTGTCCCGATCGAGGTAGGCCCCACTGACGATGGCGAAGCACGCCGCCGTCGCCAGGGTCGTCGCCAACCACGTCAGCAGGAGGGTCACCAGCGTTCCCGCCAGCACCCCGGGGTCGACCTCGACCTCGAATTCGGCTTCGGATCCAGGCGCGAAGGGGTCGGCTCCCGGCGCGAACGGGTCGGCTCCCGGGTCGAACGCGGCGAACGGGTCACTCCCCGGCGCGCCGGTCGTCGGATCCGGGATGGAGATCTGCACCAGGGCCACCAGCACGGTGACGGGGACCACCACCACAGCCACCGCCCGGACCAGGGTGGCGAATCGCTCGCGGTAGATCTTGAGCGCCACATCGAGGATCTCGCCCACCCGCAGGGGCCGCAGCCCGTCAATCCTCACCGGCGCGGGACCCTACTCCCGGACAGGGACGCCGCGGTGCCTGGGGCGGCGACGTGGCGCCGGCAGGGGGTCGAGCGTGCCGGCCGGCGGATGCCCGACGCCGTTGGCCTGTGCACTGGCGGTGCGAAGCCGGGGCGGGCGGCGAGGGTCGGGGACCGCAGTTGGGCGGAGGTCGATGAGCTCGACCCTGGTCGGCCCTCCTCGAAGGGCCGACCGTCAGCACGCCCGTGGCCAGGCCGCCGACGACCTGGTCGCTACGGGCCGGACGTCCTCGTCACGCGGCCCGCAACGACCTCGGTGACCGGGCCCGAGTTACGGGCAGGCGAAGGTGCTGATGGTCCTGCTGTGCTTGGCGGCGACGGCCAGGCCCTTCGAGGCGGGCTCGGGGGACGTGGAACCGCGCGGTCCGGTGTCGTGGCACGCACCGTTGCCGGGCGAGGTGGCCCGGTACTGGCCGCCGTGGGCGGCGTAGGCGGGCGCGGCGGTGAGGCCGGCGGTGAGCACCAGGCTGCCCAGCGTGACGGTGACGCGTCTGCTCAGTGACATGGATCCTCCAGGGAACAGGGGTGCCTCCATCGGGCACCTGCCTCCTGCCTACGGTGTCGAGCACGGTGGCGGATGGGACTGCACCGCCCGGCTCTGTCTCCCCCGAGGAGCCGGGAGGTGGTGGTCAGCGGTAACGGAGGACTTGGCTCCCGCCGCGGCCGCGGCCAGCATGAGCCCCGTGGTCCGTCCAGCCCCCTTCCTACGGCGCCGGCGGGCGCTCGTGGCCGTGTGGCTGGTCGTGGCGGTGACGACGGGCGTCCTGCTGGCACTGTCGCGTGTGACGACGGGACCCCTCGACGACCCCGACCCGGCACGACAGCGCCCGGGCTACCTCGACGACGGTCCGCTGCCGGTTCCGGCTCCCCAGGTCACCGAGGACATCCCGGCGCCCGGACGTCGCGCCGTGATCTTCTTCGTGCGCCCATCGGAGCTGGAGCCGTTGTGCGAGGCGCTCCCCGGCTTCGACCCGGGCCAGGAGGTCGACGTGGCGGTGGTGCTGGTGGGAGAGGGAGGGCGCTGCCCGGAGCCGATCCCCGTCGTTGCCGACGCCGATGGCGAGTTGGCCGCCCGTTACGGGTTGCCTGCCCCGCGCGACGGCGGGCCGCCCGTCGGCTACGCGGTGGTGGACGGCGCCGGCGACATCCGGTACCGCACTCTCGACCCGGAGGTGGCGTCGCTCCTCGGCGAGGTCTCGACCATCCTCCGGGCGGTGTCGTGACCGTCCGTCGCTCCGGCACGGAGGGCCGGAACGGGCTCCGCCTGTGCCTGTGGTGCGTGCTGGCCGTCGCCGTGGAGGTGGCGCTGTTCTCCTCGTACCGGGGCCACGACGCCAAGTTCCACTGGTTCACCCACTTCTTCGTCGGCGCCTCGATGGCCTTGCTGGCCATGGCCGGGGTGGCGCTGCGCACCCGCAGGCCGGTTCCCGTGCCGCTGGTGTGGCCGTTGGCCGGCCACCTGTTCGCCATGCTCCCGGACGTGCTGTTCAACGTCGGCATCGCCCACCAGCGGTGGATGGACCTCTTTCTCGGGCACATCAGCAGCCACTTCGTGCCCGGGCGCAACCTGACCTGGTACGTGGTCTTCCTGGCCTGCCTCGCCGCCTACCTGGCCGCCGTGTTCCACGTCGGCGAACGCCAGGATCGCTCGACGGGGGCGCCTGAGCGCTGACCGCCTCGGGGAGGACTGGTCAGGCGGCGAGAAGAGCCTCGATCTCCTCGATCTCCGCGCGCTGGGTGTCGATGATCTCACGGGCGAGCTTCTTCGCCTCGGGGGACTTCCCACTGCGCAGCTCTTCCTCGGCCATGGTGACCGCCCCGAGGTGGTGCTCGCGCATCCCGCTCAGGAACAGGCGGTCGAACTCCTCGCCCGACGCCGACTCGAGTCGCTCCATGGCCTGGTCGCTCATCATCCCCATCTCACTCATGTCCATGTCGCTCATGTCCATGTCGCCGTGGTCCATGCCTTCCTCCATGGGGTGCCCCCACTCCTTCAGCCAGCCCTCCATGAGGTCGATCTCCGGCTGCTGGGCGGCTCGGATCCGTTGGGCCAGGTCGCCGACCTCCGGGGCCGCGGCCCGCTCGTCGGCCAGGTCGGCCATGTCCACCGCCTGGGCGTGGTGCGGGATCATCTGCTCGGCGAAGGCGACGTCACTCTCGTTGAACGCAGCGGCGTCCGACTCCTGCCCGTGCTCCGCACCGTGCCCTCCGTCGTCCGGACCGCAGGCGACGGGCAGGACGGCGAGTGCGGCCGCGACCAGGATGGAGCTGAGACCACGCATGGAGACCTCCGGGGGG
>DASZDK010000060.1:0-40533 GCA_035942035.1 Acidimicrobiales bacterium | reverse complement strand
CGCTCCGGCGGCGAGGGCCAGGTCGAGCTGCTCGGGATAGCACCAGGGCGCCGACGCTCCCCCGGGGATGAATGCCTTGAGGGCGTTGCCGTGGCGCATGCCTCCGCCGTACACCGGCGCCTCCACCAGATCCCTGAAGGTGGTCGTTCCCATCTCCACTTCGTACACACCCGGCCGGCGGACGTGGCCCGACAGTGCGAACAGGCGCATGCCGGCCGCCTTCTCGGCACCTATGGCGGCGAAGGCGGCCCCCCCGTTACTGATGATCCAGGGGATGTTGGACAAGGTCTCGACGTTATTCACCACGGTCGGCTGCAGGTACAGCCCCTTGGCCGCGGGGAAGTATGGGGGCTTGAGCCTGGGCATGCCTCGCTGGCCCTCCAGGCTCTCGATGAGCGCCGTCTCCTCTCCGACGATGTAGGCACCCGCGCCCCAGTGCAGCACCACGTCGATCGACCAACCTGAGCCGCGAATGTCACGACCGACGTAACCGGCGGCATAGGCCTCGTTGAGCGCGGTGGCCATCCGCTCCTGGGCCAACGCCATCTCCCCCCGCACGTAGATGAACGCCTGGGCGGCCCGAACGGCATAGCACGAGATCAACAGCCCTTCGAGAAGCTGGTGGGGATCGTGCTCCATGAGGGGCCGGTCCTTGCACGTTCCCGGCTCGCTCTCGTCGCCGTTGACCACGAAGTAGCGGGGAAACACGTCCTTGGGCAGGAATGACCACTTCAGCCCGGCGGGAAAGCCGGCTCCACCCCTGCCTTGAAGGCTGGCTGCCTTGACCTCGTCGATCACCGCATCGGGCGTCATGGAGAGGGCCTTGGCCAGGCCGGCGTAGCCACCGGTGCGCAGGTAGCCGTCGAGCGTATGGCTGTCGCGCTGGTCGAAACGGGTGGAGATGATGGGGGCGTTGTCGCTGACCGCCATCAGCGCACCTGGCCCGGGGGCACGGCGAGTTCGTCGCCGCCCTTGCCCGACCAGCGTCCGGCGGGGACGCTCTGGCGCACCCGGGTCAGGATGCCGTGGTCAGGAACCTCGTCACGCAGCCGTTCGGCCCGCAGGTCGTCGAACAGCCTGTCGGCCTGGTCGTGAGTGATGTTGAGGAAGTAGCGGTAGTTGACCTGGAGGCACGGCGCATCGGTGCAGGCAGCGATGCACTCGACGTCCTCGAGCGTGAAGACGCCATCGGGCGTCGTGGCTCCGGCCTTGACGCCGAGGCGGTCCTCGCAGTGTTGGAGCAGCTCCTCACCGCCGACGAGGAGGCATGAGATGTTGGTGCACACGCTCACGACGTAGCGACCCACCGGCTCGCGCTTGAACATTCCGTAGAAGCTGGCCGTGCCCAGTACCTCGGCCGGGGTCAGGTCGAGCAGTTCGGCGATGTGTTCCATGGCCTCCGGGCTCACCCACCCGCTCTGCTCCTGGGCCACGTGCAACAACGGGATGAGGGCCGACCGCGACCGGGGATAGCGGCTGATGATCGTCCGGGCCATCTCCACGTTTTCAGTCGAAAGCCGGCTCACCGGTCGACCTCGCCCATGATGGGGTCGACCGAGGAGATGATGGCAACGGCGTCAGCGATGAGGCCGCCGCGCAGCATGTGGGGCAGAGTCTGGAGATTGACGAACGAGGGCCCACGGATGTGCATGCGGTAGGGCTTGGCGCTGCCGTCGGAGACCAGGTAGCAGCCCAGCTCCCCCCGGGGGGACTCCACCGCCACGTAGACCTCGCCCTCGGGCACGCGGAAGCCCTCGGTGAAGATCTTGAAGTGATGGATCAGCGCCTCCATCGACTCGTCGATGCGGGCTCGGGGCGGGGGGGTCACCTTCTTGTTCTGGACGCGGTAGTCGCCCCGGGGGATGCGGTCGAGGATCTGACGCACGAGGCCGATCGACTCCCGGATCTCGTTGAGCCGGATGGCATAGCGGTCGAACACGTCGCCGTAGGTGCCGACCACCACGTTGAAGTCGAGCTCCTCGTAGGCCAGGTAGGGAATGTCCCGGCGCAGGTCCCACGGCACCCCGCTGGAGCGCAGGATGGGCCCAGTGGCCCCCAGGGCGATCGCCTCCTCGGCGGTGAGCACGCCCACGCCCTGGGTGCGCGCCCGCCAGATCGGCTGGCCGGTCATCAGCTCGTCGTATTCCTTCAGGCGCGCCGGCAGGGCGTCGAGGATGCGCAGCACGTCGTCCCGCCAGCCGTCGGGAAGGTCGGCGGCCACCCCTCCGGGGCGGATGTAGTTGTGGTTCATCCGCAGCCCGGTGGTCTTCTCGAAGAACTGCAGTACCAGGTCACGCTCGCGCCAGCCATACAGGATCATGGAGATGGCGCCCAGGTCGAGCCCGTTGGTGGCGAGGAACAAGAAGTGAGAGGCGATCCGGTTGAGCTCGGACATCAGCATCCGGATCCAGGTGGCCCGGGGCGGGATCTCGACCTGGAGCAACGCCTCGGTGGCCAGCGAGAACACCAGCTCGTTGAACAGCGGGGCGGCGTAGTCCATGCGGGTGACGTTGGTGGGCCCCTGGAGGAAGGTGAGGTCCTCCCCCGTCTTCTCCATGCCGGTGTGGAGGTAGCCGATGATGGGCTTGCTCCGCAGCACCGTCTCGCCCTCCAGCTCGAGCATGAGGCGCAGCACCCCGTGGGTGCTGGGGTGCTGAGGCCCCATGTTGATGATCATGGTCTCCTGGTCGCCGGGGGCCTGGTCGGCCTGCTCCGCCGCGGCCGCCTCGGACATGCGCAGCACCGAGCCCGACTCGCGCAGCAGTTCCCCGGCGGTCATCTGGCCCCGCGCGGACAGCTCCTGCGCGCCTTCGGAGGTGGCAGCCCCCGGGTAACGGATGCTGGTCATGCTCCGCTCCTCATCGGTCGCCCGGAGCACCCTTGAACTGCACCGGGATGCGCCCGACGGCATAGTCCTTTCGCAGGGGGTGGCCCTCCCAGTCCTCGGGCATGAGGATCCGGGTGAGGTCGGGGTGGCCGTCGAAGACGATGCCGTACATGTCGTAGACCTCGCGCTCCATGGCTTCGGTGCCGGGATGGAGCTGGAAGAGCGAGGCCACGACGGGATCGCCGTCGGGCACCTGCACCCGGATCCGCAGGCGGTCCTTGCGCTCCAACGACAAGAGGATGGTCACGACCTCGAAGCGCTCGGGGACGACCGCCGGCGGCAGCCCCGAGCGCCCGGGATGGGTCAGGTAGTCGGCGGCGGTGACGTCCAGGCAGAAGGTGTAGCCCTCGAGGCGCAACTGCTCGACGAGGTGCCGGTAGCCCTCTCGGCTCGGGTGGAGCACTACCTGGCCGAGTTGCCGGGTCACCGGTGCGCCGTGACGGCGCTCCTGGTCCTGGCGCACGGCCTGGTCGTCGGGCACGGCCTGGTCGTCGGCGCTCATGGGGTCTCCACGATCGCCGTGGTCACCGCGGGGTGCCGACGTGCACGGGAGGCCGGACGACGGTGACCCGCTGGTCGCCCTGCGGCTGCTGGGCGACGTGCACCTCCGCCCCGCCCCCGCCCTGACGGCGGCTGAGGATCTCCCCGGTGCGGACGAGCTCGTGGAGGGTGAGGATGGAGTGCAGCAGGGTCTGCGGGTTGGGCGGGCAGCCGGGGGCGTAGACGTCGACGGGTACGACCTGGTCGACGCCCTGGACGATGGCGTAGTTGTTGAACATCCCACCGGTGGAGGCGCACACCCCCATGGAGATGACCCACTTGGGCTCCATCATCTGGTCGTAGACCTGGCGCAGCACCGGTGCCATCTTCTGACTGACCCGACCGGCCACGATCATCAGGTCGGCCTGGCGGGGCGACGCCCGGAACACCTCCATCCCGAAGCGACTGAGGTCGTAGTGAGAGGCGCCCGTGGCCATCATCTCGATGGCGCAGCAGGCCAGCCCGAAGGTGGCCGGCCACATGCTGTTGCGCCGGGCCCACCTCACCACCGACTCCAGGTTGCCGGTCAGGAAATTGTGCTCCAAACCTTCGAGGCCCTTGCCGAACCCCATCAGCTGACCACCTCCTCCTTCTCCTTCTCCTTCTCCTCGGGTCGACGGTCACGTGCCGTGGGCTCGGATGGCTCGCGTCCGTCCATGCCGACCAGGCGCACGGTGGAGGTCGTGGTCCGGTGCTGGTCGGTCAGCGGCCGGGAACGCGACACCGGGCCCCACTCGAGCCCCCCTTCGGCAACCTCCCACAGGAACGACAGGAAGAACGGGACGATGAAGGCAACGATCGCCCACAGCCCGAAGGCCCCCAGCTCACGATGCACCACCGCCCAGGGGAACAAGAAGATGATCTCGATGTCGAACACGATGAAGATCATGGCCACCAGGTAGAAGCGCACGGGGAACCGCCGCGCCGGCTCGGACGTGGGCACGATCCCGGACTCGTAGGGGGCCTCCTTGGCCGGGGTTGGGCGCCCCGGGGCGAGGAGCTTCGACGTGACGATGCTGAGGACGACGAATCCCACCGCCAGCACGAACATCACGACGATGGGCAGGTACTGGTCCACGACGCCGCCAGGCTAGCGCTTCGCCCGGGCCCGGTCCGAGCCCCCGGTCCCCAGCCCGCAGGCCGGCGTCAGCTGCTGGCCCGGGCCTGCTGGCGATGGGCGGTCGCCAGCTTGTCTCGGCGGTGCAGGACGTTGCAGATGACGCCGAAGACCACCAGCGAAGCGAGGGTGATCAACGCCGGCGGCAGTCGCAGCGACCCCAGGTCCCGGACCATGACCACCGAGACCACCGGGGCGTCGGGTTCGGGCTCCGAGGACGGGGGCGTCTCCCCGAACTTGATGCAGGTGGCGTCGGGCGGGCAGGTGTCACCCTTCTCGAGGGTGACCACCTCGACCGCCTCCTGCACTTGGACGACCGCGTACTGGGGTGGGTTGGACAGGGGCAGCTTCGAGAGCGGGCTGTCCGGGTCCTTGCCGCCGATGGCGTAGGCGTCGATGGTGACGTAGTCGGTGGCCTCCTCGAAGGTGGCGAGGGCGCTGTCCTCGCCGGTGAGGGCGGCGTCGGCCGCAGCCTGGGCCTCGCCACGCCTCGTGTCACCCTCCTCCAGCTTCTCCCAGCCGGACAGGTCGCGGGCGACGGGAAGGGACGCCGCCGAGGTGTCGTTGGGCCGGGAGCTGGTCACCACCTCGTCGACCACCCACGCCGGCGCCGGCCCCTGCAGGCCGATGCCGTAGACCCACCACGACGCTCCCATGATCGCCATCCAGCCCCAGAAGCCGGCGGCGGCGACCAGGAAGCCGAGACGGGACCCCAGGTTGGTCCACAGCACCAGGTACACCGAGCCGCACAGCACCAAGAACGACACCAGCACCACCAGGATCCCCCGGATGGTGGGGTCCCACGTCACCGTGAGGGCCAGGCTGGCTGCTTCGGCGAACACGCTCATGCTCCTGCCGACGGGGCCGTGGTCGTGGTGACGTTTGGCGGAGGCGTCGCCGGCTGGTCCCCGCCCGCCGCCTTGCGGTTGACCCGCTCGGCCAAGCTGCGCTCGTAGTCGACGATGGCCTGGATCTGCTCGGGGCTGAGCACCTGGCCGAAGTAGGGCATGCGCCCGGTGGCCTGCCCATTGAGGCCGTAGGCCTCGCCCTCCTCCACCCCGTCGGCCACGAACTCGACGTGGTCCTCCACCGCCGGGAACTGATTGACCGAGTTGTAGAGGCTGGGACCGAAGGCGCCGCCCCCGGCGACCTGCGGCTCGTCGTAGGACCAGCCCAGGGTGTGGCAGCGGGCGCAGTTGAGGTTGAACAGGGCCATGCCCATGGTGGGTTCCTCACCGCCGGCTTCCGTAGGCTCCTTCTCCGCCTCTGCCTTCAGCCGGTCGAGCTCGGCCTTGGCCTCCTCGGTGCGCTGCTCCTGTGCGTCCTCGGGGGTGACGGCGATGCGGTGGAGGTACAAGATCAGGTTGTCGATCTGCTGCTCGTTGAGCGGCCCACCGCCTTCCAGGCCCCAGGCCGGCATGGGCGAGAAAGGCCGCCCGTAGACGAGGACCTGGCGGATCTGGTCGTCGCTCATGCGCAGGGTGATGTCGTTGAGGGCGGGGGCCTGCCACTCGACCTGGCGGAGGTCTCCGGTGACCGGGTCGGTGAGTGTGTACTCGACCTGGGCGCCGAGGGCGTCCATGCCGCCGTGGCAGCCGGCGCAGTTGAAACCGCCTTCGGCGGTGGTGGCGAACAGCGCTCCGCCGCCGATGGGCTGGCCGTGGATGGCGTACTCGCCTCCCAACCGCTCCTCGAAGTCGGCGACGGCGCCGTCCTGTCGCCCGGGCTCGGCCAGCCAGTAGAGCGGCAACCCCACCGCGCAGACGGTCAGGCCGACCAGACCCCATCCCAGGAACCGCTCCAGCCGGGGCCCCTCGAGCTGCTCGTCGTTGAGGTACGACTTCCGGTTGGCCGCCAGCTCCAGCTCGGAGCCGACCTCGGCCTTGGCCCTGCGGACGTTGGCCAGCAGGTACAGGGCCCAGCCGACGACGACGGCCAGGCCGATGACGATGCCGACGGCCTGTTGGGTGGAGGCGGCGACGGGCACTCAGTGCTCTCCGGACTCACCGACGCAGTGCGGCCCCTCGGCCTCTTGACCGGTGGTGTTGGTGCCGATGGGCGGGCCGTCGACCACCGCGCTGGTGTCCACCGCGACCTGGCCGCCCTCGACGCTCACGGCGAACTGGTCCATGCCCCGGGGCGCGGGCCCGCCCTTCTTCTCGCCCACCCGGTTGTACTGCGAGCCGTGACAGGGGCACTCGAACCACTGGGACGTGGGGCACCACGGCACCCGGCAGCCCAGGTGGGGGCACTTCTGGTACAGCGCCACCACCCCCGCCTTCATCCCGGGGAGCACGCTCGGCGGATAGACCTTCTCGGCGGCGGGCACCGCGTCCTGGGGGAACGGGTTCACGTAGAACCGGCCTTCGGGGACGTAGAAGGGCTCACGGGTGTCGCGGATGGTGCTCAGGATGTCCTCGAGGCTGCCCACGTTGATGGTGGACCCGAAGCCGCCGGAAAGCTTGGGCCAGAGGAAGGCGATGCAGGCCGCTCCGAACCCGGACAGCCCGAAGACCATCATCCCCACCAGGCTGCGGTTGAAGAACTGCCGCCGGGTGACCCCGATGGACTCCTCGTCGGGTGGCACGTACGGCGCCGGCGGCGCGCTCTCCGCCGGAGCCAGCTCCGTGCCGGCCGACGTGCGAGCCAGGACCGCTTGGCGCTCGATCTCCCGACCACGACGCGCCGGCGCCTGGCTCTCCTCGCCGGTGCCGTGGTCCCCGCCCAGGGCCCGGTCGGTGTCGCGCCGGCGGGCGGTGGTGAACACCACCAGGGCGGCCAGCGCGACGAGCACCGGCACGGCGATGGTGAGAACGGTCGTGCCTTCCATGACTACCGCCCAGTCTCGTTGTCGGAACCGGCCGCGACCAAGTCGGGCGCCGCCGGGCGTCGATCCCTACAAGTCGAAGAAGACACCATCGACCCAGGGGAAGGTGAAGTTGAAGCCGGGGCCCCGGAAGAACGAACCGATGATGACGAGGATGGCCCAGAACATCAGGAACAGAGTGAACAGCGAGATGGCGAACTTCCGGTCCTCGGGCCGCTGGGACGGGTTGCGGTCCATGTAGGGCGCGAACATGAGCACGAAGATGCCCATACCGGGAATGGTCACGCCCGCCACCATCGGGTGGAACATGGTGAGCAGCTCCTGGAGGCCGAGGAAGTACCACGGCGCCTTGGAGGGGTTGGGCGTGAGGTTGAAGTTGGCCAGCGACAGCAGTGGGGCGTTGACGAACGCCGAGAACACGAGCAGGAAGGCGGTGATGGCCAGGGCGGCGACGAACTCCCCCACCAGGAGGTGGGGCCAGGTGTGCACCTTGTCGACCGGCTTGGCCTTGACGTCCTGGATGGAACCGGCCTTGACCACGGTGAGCAGCCGCTGGGTGTGACCCTCGGGGCCGGTGGCGGCCGGTGGCGGAGCGGTGGCGCCGCTGGGCATGGTGGCCACGGCGCCTCCGGGCTGGCCCTCGGCGGTCTTGCCCGCGTCACCATCACCGGCGTCACCGCCGCCGGACGCTGCCCGGGCGGCCTGGGAGCGAGCGAGAAGGTGGGCGGGGATCTTGCCGCCGTCGTCGGCTCCGCTCTCGGCGCCCTGGTTGCCGCCGTCGGACGACTTGGCCGCCGCCTTGGCGCGGGCCTCCTCGGCGCGCTTGCGCAGGTGCTCGGGGATCTCGGTCATCGCCTCGCTCTCCTCCCCTGTCCTCGTCGACCTACAGCGGCCCGGAGATGCCGCCGTCCTTGCGGACTCGCCAGAAGTGCACGGCGAGGAAGATAACCAGGACGAACGGAAGCATCAGGACGTGGAGCACGTACCACCGCAACAGGGTGTCGGTGCCGATCTCCACCCCACCCAGCAGCACGAACCGCACCTGGTCGCCGAAGACCGGCGTGTACCCCATCATGTTGGTGCCGACGGTGACCGCCCACAGGGCCAGTTGGTCCCACGGCAACAGGTAGCCGGTGAACGACAGGAGCAGGGTCAGGGTGAGCAGGATCACCCCGATCACCCAGTTGAACTCCCGCGGCGGCTTGTAGGCGCCGTGGTAGAAGACCCGGGCCATGTGCAGGAACACGCTGAGCACCATGAGGTGGGCACCCCATCGGTGCATGTTGCGGACCAGGAGCCCGAAGGTGACCGAAGTGTGCAGGGAGTAGATGTCGGTCCAGGCCTGCGCCGCCGTCGGCCGGTAGAAGAACATGAGGAAGATCCCGGTGACCGTCAGCAGGATGAACAAGAAGAAGGACAGCCCACCGAGGCACAGCGTGTAGCTCACCTTCACCGCGTGGCGCTTCACCTTGACCGGGTGCAAGTGGTACAGCACCGAGTTCATGATCACGTAGGACCGGTTCCGGGGGCTGTCGGTGTAGCCCTTCCGGAAGATCGACCCGGGCCGGAAGATGGAGTTCCAGGCCTGGGAACCCTGGACGGTCTCGGACAGCTTGCTGAGCCGCTCCGACAGGCCCTGGCCGGGCCCCTTGCCACCGATCGTGCGGGCCATGCGTCAGAACCGCATGCCGTAGGCGTAGCCGTAGTTGTTGTCGCGCTGGTGCTGGTCGCCGTCGCGGGCGGCCACGCCGGCCTTGCCCAGCACGATGACCCCGGTCGGGCAGCGGTCGACGCACAGAGCACAACGGGTGCAGATGTCCTCGTCGACCACGAAGATGACGTGGTCGTCGGGGTCGATGCCCGGAGCCGGCGTGTTGTCGCCCTCGGCCACCGCCTCGGTCGAGAGCATGTGGATGCACTTCCACGGGCAGATGTCGACACAGCCCTCGCACATGATGCACTCGGACTGGTCGATGTGCAGGAACTGCTTCGGCTTCACCGACTTGGAGAGGTCTCCCGGCTCGACCTCCTTGAGGACGTAGTCGCCGGAGAAGGTCGGCATGGGGGGATTGGCATCGGTCTTGGCCATGGGATCACGCCTTCCTGGTCAGCTTGACGAGGGGACGGCCGAACGGAGAGGTCTCGAGCTCGGGACGGTCCTTGCGCTTGGGCTTTCCGCGGTTTTGCCACGCGGACCACAACAACATGTGGGCCACGAGGAAGCCGCCGTAGATGGCGGAGACCACGACGTCTCGAACCACCAGGTATGTCAGTTCGAACGGCAGCGCCGTGCTGAAGACCTCACCGGGTCCGAGGAGGAGCCGGTCCTGGCGCCAGTTGAGCTCGTTGTCGGCCCAGGTCAGCCACTGGTGCGGCACGATCCCGTAGGCCATGAACAGCACGAAGAAGGCGAAGGTGGCCGCCGCCATGGCCTCGCCCCAGGTCAGGGAGGCATCAGCCGGCCGGCGCTTCATATAGGCCGTGGCCCCGGCGATGGAGGCCACGGTCACCACGAACGTCACAGCGAAGGCGACCACCGACGACCTCCTCCCTCCTGGTCGTGGACCGACTCGTGAAAGTGCTCACATCGTACGCGGGTGGCCCCATGGAAGCTACCCACCACCCGCCATCCGGGACTTCCCTGGTCTACCACCGCCGCGGCGGGGTGGCACATCGCCCGGCCCGGGGCCGGTCGCCGCCGTTCGGGGGTGACTTGGCCCTTCCCCGGTGGGCGAACGTAGTCTTGAGGCCCGCAGGCAGCGATGGCCGAGCTGGTGGAGGTGGGTGTTGACCGAGATTCCCGAGCACCTACTGGCCCGGTCGCGCGAGCGACGGGCCGCGCTCGGGCTGGGAGGCGGCGACCAGGGCGGCGCGGATGCCGCCGCCGCCTCGCAGCCGACCCAGGGCGCCGACGCCGCGCCGGCGAAGGCGCCGGCACCGAAGGCACCGACCGCACCGCCGGTACCGGCCGCCCCGCCGCCGCCGCCACCTCCTCCCCCGCCCTACGTGACCGCCGCCCAGAGCCGCCCCAACATCCCCCGGTGGGCGGTACCGGTCCTCGCCATGCTGCCGATCTGGGCCGTCGTCTACGCCGGCGTCCTCAACGTTCCCGAGGGCGCCATCACCGACCCCGTGCTCGCCCAGGGGGAGGAGATCTACAGCTCCTGCGCCGGCTGCCACGGCGGCGGCGGGGAGGGCGGCACCGGGCCGCCCCTCAACGGTGGCGAGGTCCTCCTGACCTTCCCCGATCCCCAGGACCACATCGAGTGGGTCACCGAAGGGTCGCCCGGCGGCGGGACCCCCTACGGCAATCCTGACCGGCCCGGCGGCCAGCACATCTCCCAGGGGGGCATGCCCGGCTTCGGCGAGCAGCTCTCCGAGGAGGAGATCATCGCCGTGGTGCGCTACGAGCGCGAGGTCCTCAGCCAGGAGGAGGGCTCGGCGCTGGCCGGCGAGGAGGGCGGCTCCGCCGGTGGCGAGGCCGAGTCCGAGGGCGGCGACATCGGCAGCAAGGGAGGTGGCGCCAGCGAGGGCGGCGCCGAGTCCGGGGGCGGCGAGCCCGCCGGCGACACCTGACCGGCCCCGTGGCACCGCCCCGGCCCCAGGTCCTGGTCGTGGGCGGCGGGCCCGCCGGGGCGGCCACCGCCTACTGGCTGGCCGAGGCGGGCCACGACGTCCTGGTCGTCGAGCGCAAGACCTTCCCCCGCGACAAGACCTGCGGTGACGGGCTGACGCCGCGGGCCGTGCGCCAGCTGGCCGACATGGGCCTCGAGGGCCGCCTGGCCGCCGACCACCATCGCTTCGACGGCCTGCGGGCGGTGGCCCACGGGGTGACGCTGGACCTCCCGTGGCCCGATCACCCGAGGTTTCCCGCGTACGGCTACGTCGTGCGTCGGCGCCATCTCGACGAGATGGTCGCCGAGCACGCGGTGAAGACAGGCGCCACCCTGTGGCAGGGGACCGAGGCGGTGGCGCCGATCATCGAGCGAGGCCTCGTCGCCGGCGCCGTGGTGCGCCGGGCCGGCTCGACAGCCACTGAGGAGGTGCGAGCGCCCTACGTCGTGGTGGCCGACGGCGCCAACTCCCGCTTCGGCCGGGCGCTGGGGACGGTCCGCGACCGCTCCTACCCCCAGGGCATGGCCATTCGCGGCTACTGGCGCAGCGACCGCCACGACGACCCCTGGATCGAGAGCTCGCTCGACGTGCGCGACCGGGCGGGGCGGTCACTGCCGGGCTACGGGTGGGTCTTCCCGCTGGGGGACGGAACCATCAATGTCGGCATCGGCCTCCTGTCGACGTTCCGAGACTGGAAGAAGGTGAACACGTCGCACCTCATGGACGAGTTCGCCGCCACCGCCCCGTCCTCGTGGGGCATCAGCCCGGAGACCCAGTTGGGCAGACCCACGGGAGGGCGGCTGCCCATGGCCGGCTCAGTCGGGCCCAAGGCAGGCCCCACGTTCCTCGTGGTGGGCGACGCCGCCGGCTCGGTGAACCCGTTCAACGGCGAGGGGATCGACTACGCCTACGAGACGGGACGGCTGGCGGCCGACGTCCTGCACGAGGCGCTGGTGACCGGCGACGGCCTGGCCCTCCGGCGCTACCCGGAGGCCCTGCAGCGGGAGTTCGGGTTGTACTTCAAGGTGGCCCGCGGCTTCGCCATGGTCATCGGCCGTCCGGCGCTCATGCGGGAGCTCACCAGGGTGGGCATGCACTCCCGGCCGCTCATGGAGTGGGTGCTGCGCATCATGGCCAACCTGCTGCGCCCTGACGAGGTGGGACCGGCCGAGGCCGCCTACCGGGCGGTCGCTGCCCTGGCCCGCCTGGTCCCCGAGCCCGCCCCTCGCTGACCCCCCTCACTCGTTGGAGGAGAGGGGTCAGGCGGCGCCGGCGGCGGCGGGGTCGACCAGCCACACCACCCGCTCGGCACGGATACGGGCGGCGGGCACGTCTTCGCCCCGGCACAGCAGGGCCCAGGCCGAGGCCTTCTCCGGGCCGCTCACGGTGACCACCACCAGCCGGGCCCGGGCGATGGCCGGGAAGGTGAAGCTCAGGCGGCGATGGGGGTGGGCGTCGTCACCGGTGGCCACCACCAGACGATCGTCGACCTCCAGCGCCGACGACCCCGGGAACAGTGAGGCGGTGTGGCCGTCGTCGCCCACCCCGAGGTGCACCAAGTCGAGCACCGGCAGCTCCCGGACGAGGCGGTCGTAGGCGGCGGCTGCCTCCTCGGGACTGGCGCCCGCTTCCCGCATCGAGCGCACGGCGCCGGCGCCGACGCGGTCGAGCAGCACCCGCCGGGCCATCCCCTCGTTCGAGTCGTCAGAGTCGACCGGCACCCAGCGCTCGTCGCCGAACACGACGGTGACGTCGCGCCACGGCCGCCGCGCACGGGTCGCCAGCACCGAGTAGGCGCGGCGGGCGGTACCGCCACCCGACAGGGCGATGACGGATGGACGCTCGGCCACGACCAGGTCGGCGAAGGCGCTGGGGACGTCGTCGACGACCCGCGCCTCGCCGGTGGGGGGAACGGACGCAGAGGTCACCGGGCGACCGCGGCCCACGTGTCAGGCGCCGCCACGGTGCCAGCCCCCGAGGGATTCGCACAGCTCCCCGGCGGCGGCCGGTCCCCACGAACCCTGGTCGTAGAGGTGGACCGGTCCGGGCCGGTCGAGCACCGGCTGCACCACCCGCCACGCCTCCATCACGCCGTCGTCCCGGGCGAAGCGCCGGGCGTCGCCCTCGAGGGCGTCGTCGAGTAGGCGCTCGTAGGCGTCCTGGCGAGGACCGAAGACCCGGTCGAAGGACATGTCCAACGCCACCTGGCGGGTCTCCAGCTTCTCGCCGGGCGCCTTGGCCGACAAGTGCATGGTCACCCCCTCGTCGCCGCCGAGCCGGAACACCAGGCGGTCGGGCTCAGGCACGTCCTCGGTCGGTGAGAACAGCATCCGGGGCGGGGCGTGGAACTGCACGACGCACTCGTTGACGCTGGTGGCCAGGCGCTTGCCGGTACGCACGATGAACGGGACGTCGGCCCAGCGCCAGGAGTCGATGTGGAGCCGGAGCGCCACATAGGTCTCCACCTCCGATGCCGGGTCGACCCCGGGCTCGTCGCGGTAGCCACGGTACTGCCCCCGCACGACCGAGTCGGGGTCGAGGGCCCGCATGGCCCGCAACACCTTGACCTTCTCGTCCCGCAGGGCGTCGGCATCAGCGGCCACCGGAGGCTCCATGGCCAGGAGGGTGACCACCTGGAGCAGGTGGTTCTGCACGACGTCGCGCAGCGCCCCGACCTCCTCGTAGAACGACCCCCGCCCCTCGATCCCGAAGGACTCGGCCAGCGTGACCTGGACGTTGTGGACGTAGCGGCGGTTCCAGACCGGCTCGAGCAGCGAGTTGGCGAAGCGGAACACCAGGAGGTTCTCCACCGACTCCTTCCCGAGGAAATGGTCGATGCGGTACACCCGCTCCTCGGGGAAGGCGCCGGCCAGGCAGTGGGTCAGGGCGGCGGCGGAGGCCAGGTCACGTCCGAAGGGCTTCTCCAGGACCAGGCGGGCCCGCTGGTTGAGCCCGACCCGGGCCAGGCCGGAGATCACGTCGTCGAACAGCTCGGGAGGGATGGCCAGGTAGACGAGCGGGCACTCGTGCCCGGACAGCCGCTGGGCCAGCTCGTCGTACACCTCGTCGTGGCGATAGTCGCCTTGCACATAGCACAGCCGGCGGGCCAAGTCGGCGAACACGTCGTCGTCGAAGCCCCGGCCCCAGCGGTGGACCGAGTCGCGGGCGTAGTCCCGGAGTTGGCCGTCGTCCCAGGGCGACGAGGCCACGCCCATGACCGGGATGTCACCGAGAACGCCGTTGGCGGCCAGGCGGTACACCGCAGGGAACAGCTTCTTGCGGGCCAGGTCGCCGCTGGCGCCGAACAGCACCAGGGCGTCGGAGCGGGGATGGCGGGGGTCGTCCCGGGGCGGGAGCGACGTCATGCGTCGTGCACCCGGGCCTCCCCGCCCGCCTCCGCCGGGCGCTGCTCGACCGTCTCGGTGGTGTGCCCACCGAACTGCTTGCGCAGGGCGGCCACCACCTTCATGGCCGGCGAGTCGATCTGGCGGGACGAGAAGCGGGCGAAGAGGGCGGCGGAGATGACCGGGAGCGGGACCGACAGCCGCACCGCCTCGTTCACCGTCCAGCGCCCCTCACCCGAGTCGTGCGCCCGGCCGGCGATGGAAGCCAGCGCCGGATCAGCTTCCACGGCCAGGCACAGCAGGTCGAGCAGCCATGACCGGACCACGCTGCCGTGCCGCCAGGCCTCCACGGCGCCGTCGACGTCGATGTCGAGGTCGGCGGCGTGCAACAGCTCGTAGCCCTCGGCGTAGGCGTGCATGAGCCCGTACTCGATGCCGTTGTGCACCATCTTGGTGTAGTGGCCGGCGCCCACCGGCCCGACGTGGGCGTAGCCACCCTCCTCCGGGCGCAGGGCATCGAACGCCGGCTGGACGGCGGCCACGTGCTCGTCGCGGCCGCCCACCATGAGGCAGTAGCCCCCTTCCAGGCCCCACACGCCTCCGCTCACGCCGGCGTCGACGAAGCCGATGCCCTTGGTGGCCAGGTCCTCTCCTCGGCGGATGGAGTCGTGGTAGTTGGAGTTGCCGCCGTCGACGACGACATCACCCTCACCGAGGAGGTCGGCGACCTCGGCGATGGTCGCCTCGGTGGGGTCGCCGGCGGGGACCATGCTCCACACCACGCGAGGCCCGTCGCCCAGCGACTCCACCAGCTCGGCCAGGTTCGCCACCTGGCTGACGCCGGGGTCACGGTCGTAGCGGACCACCTCGTGTCCGGCCCGCTCGAGGCGACTCGACATGTTGGCGCCCATGCGACCCAGACCGATCATCCCCAGCTTCATGACTTCCTCCTGCGTCGTTTTCGGCGGCGGCCGGGCGGCCTCAGCCGCCCAGGTGCAGCACCTCGTCGAGGCTCACCCTGCCCGCTCGGAGGCCACGCGCACTCAGGGCCAGCAGGTCGCCAGCCGCCTGGGCCTGCTTGAGCGTCGAGAAGCCATAGGGACGGCCCGGGATGGGCAGGTCGTGCCCATCGGCCCCGAGGACTTGCACGAACACCCCACTGCGGGGACCACCCTTGTGCAGCTGGCCGGTGGAGTGCAGGAACCGGGGCCCGACCCCCAACGTGGTCGCCACCCGCAGCTGGTCGCGCAGGTTCACCCGGACCTCCTGCAGGGCGGCGACGAGCTCGGCGTCGCCTGGGTCGACGAAGGCCTGGAGGGCCAGGTAGTCGCCCGGCTTGACCTGGTCGAGCAGCGAGGAGAGCGGCACCAGCTCGATGTCGGGGAAGCCCTTCTCCAGCACGCGTTCGGTCGCCACCTTGGCCGAGGCGACGTCGGGCTGGTCGAAGGGGTTGATGCCCAGCAGCGCCCCGGCGAGGGCCACCGCCTGCTCCCACAGCAGCACCAGCGCGCCGAGGTCGAGCGGTCGCTGGTAGGCCAGCTCCACCACCGGGTGACCGGCCTCCACCAGCTCCTCGAGCCCCGGGCGGTAGCCGGTGCACACGAAGAGCCGGTCGTCGCCGTAGGCCCGCACCCGCCCCAGGGGCTCGTCGGCGACCGGGACGATGCCGCTGCCGGCCTTGCCCGTGGACTCGGCGACGAGCTGCTCGAGCCACAACCCGAAGCTGCCGATCTCGTGGGGCAGCACCACCGTGAGCTTGTCCCGCCCCTGACGGGCGGCAGCGGCCATGGCGGCACCCAGGCGCACCGCCGGGTGTTCGGCGGCGGCGGTCGCCGGACCGGCGACCTCGGCCGCCGCCGCAGCTCGGTCGAGCAGACCGTCGAGGTCGACGCCGATGAGCGCAGCCGGCACCAGCCCGAAGTACGAGAGCGCCGAGTAGCGGCCGCCGATGTCGGGCCGGTTCTCGTACACCCGGCGGAACCCCCGCTCGCGCGCCAGCGTGGCCAGCTCCGTCCCGTGATCGGTGATGGCGAGGAACCGGGCCCCGTCGCCACCGGTCTGCTCCCAGAAGTGGGCCAGCTGGCTTCTCGTCTCGATGGTGGCGCCCGACTTCGACGCCGCCACGAACAGGCAGTCGTCGAGGTCGGCTCCCGACCCGATCCGGGCGACGGCGGCGGGGTCGGTGGTGTCGAGCACGTGCAGCTCCAGCCCCCCGGCGCGCGACCCGAAGGTGCGCCACAGGACCTCGGGGAACAAGCTCGACCCCCCCATGCCCAGCAGCACGGCCCGTCGCAGGCCGTCGGCGGCCACCTCCGCCGCCATGGCCTCCAGCTCGCCGACCCGATGGCGCATCTCGGCAACCACCGGCATCCAGCCCAGCCGGTCGGCCACCTCGGTCGGGTCGTCCTGCCAGAGCGTGTGGTCGCCGGCCCACATGCGAGCGACCGCGTCGGCGTCGGACAACTCCTGCACGGCCGCATCCGCCGCCGCGGCGACGGGCCCCAGCCGCTCTCGGGTGATCACGGTGCTCCCTCGGTCGGCATGGGTCGGGACCCTACCGGCACCGGCCGGCCGCCGACCCCCTCAGCCCCCGTCGGCCACCCTCCGGGCGGCGGCGGCGGCCAGGTCGGCGGTGCGCTCGATGTCGTCCCGGGTGTGGGCCAGGCTCGGGAACAGCGCCTCGTAGGCCCCGGGGGCCAGGGCCACGCCCCGGTCGAGCAGGGCCCGGAAGAACCGGCGGTAGGTGCCCGACTCCGCCGCCGTCCGGGCCTGGTCGTAGTCGGTCACCGGGGTGGCACTGAAGTGCAGGCCGAGCAGGGGCCCCGCCCGGGGCACCTGCGCCGGCAGACGGGCGTCGGCCAGCACCGCCGCCAGCATCGTCCCCAGCTCGGTGGCCCGGCCCTCGAGCATGGTGTAGGCGGCGGCGTCGAGCTCGCCCAGCACCGCCAGGCCGGCGGCGGTGGCCAGCGGGTTCCCCGACAGGGTCCCCGCCTGGTACACGGGACCGAGGGGGGCCAGCTGCTCCATCACGTCTCGCCGGCCACCGAAGGCGCCGAGGGGCAGTCCGCCACCGATGACCTTGCCGAAGCACCACAGGTCGGGGCGCACGCCGAAGCGCTCGCTGGCTCCGCCCGGAGCGAGGCGGAAGCCAGTGATGACCTCGTCGAAGCACAGCAGGGCGCCGGCCCGGTCGCACGCCTGGCGCAACCCCTGGAGGAACCCCGGGGCCGGGAGTACCAGCCCCATGTTGGCGGCGACCGGCTCCACCATCACCACGGCCACGTCGTCGCCGATCTCGGGCACCTGGTTGTACGGCGCCACCACGGTGTCGGCCACCGCCCCCGGCGTCACCCCGGCCGAGCCGGACAGTCCCTGGTCGGCCACCCCGCTCCCGCCGGCGGCGAGCAGGGCGTCGCTGTGGCCGTGATAGCAGCCGGCGAACTTGACCACGATGGGCCGCCCGGTGGCCCCACGCGCCACCCGCACCGCCGACATGGCCGCCTCGGTGCCGCTGGAGGTGAGCCGCACCATCTCCAGGCCGCTCACCCGCCGGCACAGCTCCTCGGCCAGGAGCACCTCCCCCTCGGTGGGGGCGCCGAAGGTGGTCCCCTCCCCCGCCGCCCGGCGCACCGCCTCCACCACCCGGGGATGGGCGTGGCCGAGGATGGAGGCTCCGTAGCTCTGCACGTAGTCCACGTAGCGGCGGCCCTCGACGTCCCACACGGAGGCGCCCTCGGCGCGGGCGACGAAGTACGGGGTGCCGCCCACCGAGCGGAAGGCCCGAACGGGCGAGTTCACCCCGCCGGGGATGACCTGCTCAGCCCGCTCGAACAGCGACCGGTTGGTGGGAGCGGTCACAGCAGCTCGGCCACCTCGGCGGCGAAGTAGGTGAGGATCATGTCCGCCCCCGCCCGCTTGACCGCGCCGAGTTGCTCGAGGGCGGTGGCGGGACCGTCGATCCAGCCCCGTTCGACCGCCGCCTTGACCATGGCGTACTCACCGGAGACGTGGTAGGCGGCCACCGGCACGTCGACCGCGGCCCGCACGGCGGCGATGACGTCGAGGGAGACCAGCGCCGGCTTGACCATCACCGCGTCCGCTCCCTCCTCCACGTCGAGCGCCACCTCGGCCAGGGCCTCACGGGCGTTGCGGGGATCCTGCTGATAGCCCCGACGGTCGCCGCCACCGGCGATGGAGACGTCGACCGCGTCGCGGAAGGGCCCGTACAGCGAGGAGGCGTACTTGGCCGCGTAGGCGAGGATGGCCACCGCCAGGTGACCGTGGCCGTCGAGGGCGGCCCGGATGGCGCCGACCTGGCCGTCCATCATCCCGCTGGGCGCCACCACGTCCGCCCCCGCCGCGGCCTGGGCCACCGCCACCCGGGCATAGCGCTCGAGGGTGGCGTCGTTGTCGACCTCCCCGTCGGCCCCGAGCACGCCGCAGTGGCCGTGGTCGGTGTACTCGTCGAGGCACAGGTCGGCCATGAGCACGACCCCGTCGCCCACCTCGTCGCGCAACTCCCGAAGCGCCACCTGGACGATCCCGTCGGGGTCCCACGCCCCGCTGCCCTCGGCGTCCTTGGCCGAGGGGACCCCGAAGAGCACGACGGCGGGCACGCCGGCGCGGGCCAGCGCCGCTGTCTCCTTGCGCAGCGAGTCGAGCGTGTGCTGCACCACCCCGGGGAGGGAGGCGATCGGCCGGGGTTCGTCGATGTCCTGGCGGACGAACAACGGGGCGACCAGGTCGTCGACCGAGAGCCGAGTCTCGGCGACCAGTCGCCGCAGCGCCGGCGTCCGCCGCAGCCTGCGCAGCCGTCGGGCGGGAAAGCTCACCCCGCCCAGCCTACGACCCGTCCCTTGTGGCCCCCGCAGCGGCTAGTTCCCGGCGTTCCCCGGGAGCCACAACCGCGGGGTGACGGTGGCGTGGCGGTGGCTCAGCCGAGGGCGGCGACGAGGGCGTCGATCAGACCGTCGAGGGTGTGGACGGCGGCCTCGGCGTCGACGGTGATGCCGTGCCGGCGTGCGGTGGCGGCGGTCACCGGTCCGATGCAGACCACCACCGGGGGAAGGGCCCGGCGGCCGGCCACCTCCAGGAAGCCGGTCACCGTCGACGCCGAGGTGAAGGTGACGGCATCGGCCGTGCCCGCCGCCTCGATCACCGCCGGCGCCGCCGTCGCCGGACGGGTGCGGTAGGCCTCCACCACGTCGACATGCCACCCGGCGGCTCGCAGACCCTCGGGCAGGACCTGGCGCGCCACCGCCGCCCGGGGCAGGAGCACCCGGCCACCACCGGGCGGGGGCGGTGGGAAGGCGGCGAGCAGCGACTCCGCCACGAACCGCTCGGGGACCAGGTCGGCCACGACCCGGTGCTCGGCCAGGGCAGCGGCGGTGCCCGAGCCGATGGCCGCCACCCGGGCGGCGCCCAAGGAGCGGGCATCGCGCAGCAGCGGCAGGAACCTGGTCACGGCGTTGGCCGAGGTGAACACGATCCAGTCGTAGGACGCCACCGAGCCGGCGGCGGCACGCAGCGCCGCCCCCCCGTCGGCGGGAGGGCCCACCTCCACCACCGGCAGCTCCACCGTGGCCGCGCCCAGGCGCTGCAGCCGTGCGGCCAGGGCGCCCGGCGACGACGCCGGCCGGGTCACCACCACGGTCCGGCCGAACAGCGGGCGCCGCTCGTACCAGGCCAGGTCGAGCCCGGCCACCTCCCCGATCACGATCACCGCCGGCGGGTCGATCTCTGCCGAGGCCAGTCCCTGGAGCGTGGTGCGCACGGTCCGCTGGTCGGGGCGCGTGCCCCACTGGACCGATGCCACCGGCGTCTCGGGGGGCAGACCGCCGGCGAGCAGGCGCCGGGCGACGGCTGCCCTGGTGGCCACACCCATCACCACCACGATGGTGCCGCCCACCCGGGCCAGTGCCTCCCAGTCGGTCTCGATGGCCGCCCCTGGCTCCTGGTGACCGGTGACGACGGTGAAGGAGGTGGCCCGACCCCGGGCGGTGAGGGGCACGCCGGCGTAGGCGGGCACGGCCACGGCCGAGGTCACCCCGGGGACGACCTCGAAGGGCACGCCGGCGGCCCCGAGCGCCTCGGCCTCCTCGGCCCCGCGGGCGAACACGAAGGGGTCGCCGCCCTTGAGCCGGACCACCTCCAGGCCGGTCCGCCCCTTGTCGACCAGCAGGGCGTTGATGTCGGACTGGGGGTAGCTCGGGCCGCGGGGCGTCTTGCCCACGCTGATGCGCTCGGCGCCGGCGGGCGCCAGCTCCACCAGCGACGCCACCGACAGGCGGTCGTAGACCACGACGTCCGCGGCGGCCAGCACCTCGGCGCCCCGCACGGTCAGCAGGTCGGGATCCCCGGGGCCGGCGCCCACCAGGTAGACGGTCACGGCTCAGTCGCAGGCGACGTCGACGGCTTCGGCCAGCAGCGAACGGCCGCCGCCGGCGTCGAGGAGCCTCCGGGCGAGCGACCGCCCGACCTCCGTCGGGTCGGCCTCGGGAGGCGCCTCGAGCGCGTCGCGCAGCACCATGCGGCCGTCGAGGGTCGCCAGCACCGCCCGCAGGTGCAGCCCTCCGTCGGGCGCCTCGGTGGCGAAGGCACCGGCCGGCAGCTCGCAGCCGCCCCCCAGGGTGGCCAGGAACCCCCGCTCGGCCTCGACCGCTCGCCGGGAGGGCCGGTGGTCGATGACGGCGACGAGGGCCACGCTGGCGGCATCGTCCTGCCGGCACTCGACGGCGAGCGCCCCCTGGCCGACCTGGGGCACCATCACGGCCGGCTCCAGCACCTCGGCCGCCTCCGACTGGCGACCCAGGCGCTCGAGGGCGACGGCGGCCACGACCACAGCCGAGAAGTCGCGAGCACGGCCCAGGCGCGTCTCGATGTTGCCCCGGAGGCCGGCGAAGGTGAGGTCGGGACGGAGGTCGACGAGCTGGGCCCGGCGCCGATTGGCCCCGGTGGCCACCGTGCCCCCGACGGGGATGGCCGAGAGCGAACGGCCGACCAGCGCGTCGCGGGCATCGCCCCGCTGCGGCACGGCGGCGAGAGCCAACCCCGGCGTGGCGAGGGACGGTGACGAGGGCAGGTCCTTGGCCGAGTGGACGGCGAGGTCGGCCCGCCCCTCGACCACGGCCGCCTGCACCTCCTTGACGAACACGCCCTGGCCACCCAGCTCCCAGATGGCGCGCTGCTGCGATCGGTCGCCCAGGGTCTCCACCACCACCAGGTCGACGTCCAGGCCGGGATGGGCCTGTCGTAGCCGATGGGCCACGTGCTCCGCCTGCCAGCGGGCCAGCGAGCTGCCGCGGGTGGCGATGCGCAGCCGCTGCCCCGAGGGTCGTTCGGGCGTCACTTCCCCACCGTATCCGGGGCCCCGCCGGTGCCTGAGCGCCCGGCCGGGCCCTGCCGGCGGGCGACGCCGGCGCTCAGAGGTCGAACAACTCGCGCAGCGCCTCGGAGAGCCGCTCGCCCCTCGGTGAGCCGGCTGCCTCCTTCAGGCGGACGCTGGGCTCGTGGAGCAGCTTGGCCATGACGGTGCGGGTGACGTCGTCGACCGCAGCCCGCTGGGCGGGGTCGAGACGCCGGCCGAGGCGGCGGAGCTCCCGGGTGCGCACGTCCTCGGCCCGCTCCCGCAGAGCGGTGACCAGGGGAGCGACCTGACGGGCGGTCACCGCCTCCCGATAGCGGCTCACCTCGTCGTCGATGAGGTCGCGGACCCGGGCGACCTCCCGGCGGCGCTCGGGCACGCCCCGCTCGGCGAAGGCCCTCAGGTCGTCCATGTCGAGCAGGGTCACCCCGGGCAGGTCGGCGGCACCGGGGTCGACGTCGCGCGGAACGGCCACGTCGACGATCAGCAGCGGCCGGCCGCCGCGGGCTCGCACGACCGGTTCGAGGTCACCGTGGTCGACGAGCACCGACGAGGCGCCGGTGGAGGTGAGCAGCACGTCGACCTCGGCCAGGGCGTCGGGGAGGGCGGACAGCGGGAGTGCCCGGCCGCCGACCCGCGCCGCCACCGCCTCGGCCCGGTCGGGCGTGCGGTTGGCCACCAGGATCTCGCCCACCCCGGCCGCGGCCAGCGACGCCACCATCCGCTCGCCCGTCTCTCCTGCGCCGAGCACCAGCACGCGGCGGTCCTCCAGGCTGCCCAGGCGCTGGGCGGCGAGCGCCACCGCCGCCTGCGACAGCGACGTGAGGCGCCGGGACAGGCCCGTCTCGGTCCGCACCCGCTTGCCCACCTCGATGGCGTGGCGGAACAGCATGTTCAGGACCGGCCCGGTGGCCCCCTCGGCCGCTCCCGTCTCCCACGCTCCCTTGATCTGGCCGAGGATCTCACTCTCGCCGAGCACGGCGGAGTCGAGACCGGCGGCCACGGTGAGCAGGTGGGCCACGGCGGCGGCATCGTGGAAGGTGTAGAGGTGGTCGGCGAAGTCCTCCGGAGGCAGGGAGCCCAGCTCGCCGAAGAAGTCGCGCACTTCCCCCACCGCCCCGTGGAACCGCTCGACCTGGGCATAGACCTCGGTGCGGTTGCACGTGGACAGCACCACCGCCTCCGAGAGGTTGTCCCGCCCCGTCAGGTCGTGCAGGGCCTTGGGCATGCGCTCGCGTGACACCGTCATCCGCTCCAGCACCTGGAGCGGAACGCTGTGGTGGTTCAGCCCGACGACGATCACAGACACGTGGAGAGGCGCTCCCTTGCCTCGGCAATTCTGCCTGCCCGAATCAGCTCCAGCATCCCCGAATCGAGAAGTTCCTGCCAACTTCCGGCATCGGCGCCAGCGCCGTCGGCCCGCTGCGCCTGGCGCCGCTCGGAGACGAGCTCCAGCAGGGTGAGGTGCTCGGGCCCGAGCGCTTCCTCGACGTGGCGGCGCAGCCATGTGGCCAGGGCCGGGCTGCGCCCGCCGGTGGTCACGGCGACGGTGACGGGACCGCGGCGGACCACGGCGGGAACGGTGAACGAGCCGGCGGCGGCGTCGTCGACCCGGTTCACCCAGACGCCGGCGGCATCGGCGTCGTCGCTCACCGCCCGGTTGACGGCAGGGTCGTCGGTGGCGGCCACGACCAGCCAGTGGCCGGCCACCTCTCCCCGCCGGTAGGGCCGCTCCTCGACGGTGACCTCCGCCAGCTCCCGGACCCGCTCGAGCACCCGGGGCGCCACCACCCGGACCCGGGCGCCGGCGGCGATCAGCCCCTCGACCCGACGGAGGGCCACGGCGCCGGCGCCCACCACCAGGCACCGGCGGCCGGCGACGGTGAGGAACGCGGGGTACTGCTCGCCGGTGACCGGCATCACGTCACTCCGAGGCGTCGGCAGGGATGGTGGGGAGGCCGGACGAGCCGGGTGAGGCGCCGTTGCCGTCGCTCGGGGCCGCCGCCTCCACCATGGCGGCCAGGCCGTCGGTGCGCCGCCGCTGGTAGAAGCTCAGGATCTGCAGCTCGACGGCCAGGTCGACCTTGCGCAACGAGACGTCGGGCGGCACGGTGACCACGGCGGGAGCGAAGTTGAGGATGGACCGCACACCTGCGGCCACCAGGTCGTCGGCGACCTCCTGGGCCACCGCCGCCGGCGTGGCGATCAAACCGATGGTGGTGCCGAGGCGGGCCACCACCGCGGGCAGGTCGTCGATGCTCTCGACCACCAGGTCGCCCACCCGTTGCCCCACCTTGGCGGGATCCGCATCGACCAGGGCACCCACCGGAAAGCCGCGATCGGCGAAGCCCCGGTAGTTGGCCAGGGCTTGGCCCAGGTTGCCCACCCCGACGATGACGACCGGCCAGTCCTGGGTCAGACCCAGCTCCCGGCTCATCTGGAACAGCAGGTACTCCACGTCGTAGCCGACCCCCCGGGTGCCGTACGAACCCAGGTAGGAGAGGTCCTTGCGCACCTTGGCGGCGTTGACGCCCGCCAGCTCGGCCAGCCGCTCGGAGGAGATGGTGGCCGCCGGGCCGTCGGCCAGCTCCAGCAGGCTGCGCAGGTACACCGGCAGGCGGGCCACGGTCGCCTCGGGGATGCGACGGCGAGGGGGGTGGTCGGTCACCCGTCGATCCTACCGATGCCCGGGAAGCGTTCACAAAGTCACGAGCACGCCCGTGCCCCCCTCGGCGGCAAGGTAGCGAGCGGCCAGACGGGTAGCGTCGGAGCCGGCATGGACACGCCGATCCGGGTCATGGTCGTCGACGACACCGATCACGTGCGGCGCATGCTGCGCAACATGCTCGAGCTCGACGGCTTCGCCGTGGTGGGCGAAGCCTCGGGGGGCTCCGAGGCGGTGACGCTGCTGGACGAGGTGGACACCGACGTGGTCGTCATCGACTACAAGATGCCGGACCTGGACGGCCTGGAGACTGCCACCCGCATCCGCCAGCGCCACCCCGACCTGGTGATGATCCTCTACACCGCCTTCGTCGACGCCGAGCTCGAACGGCGGGCGGCCGAGGTCGGGGTGGCGCTGGTGTTGGGGAAGATCGAGGGGCTGGAGTCGCTGGAGCGGGAGATCACCCGCCTCTGCCGCACCCTGTTCTAGACCCTTCGTCGCCTCCTAGGTGAGCACGACGAACTGCACCACGGCGGCCAACACGATCAGCAGCAGCAGCAAGGCCAGGGCGAGGGTGGTGGCGGGCCTCACGGTCGTCCCGGGGGCCGGGAGCGGAGCGAGACCGGGGAGCTGTGACCCTGGTGCCCGCCAGGAGGCGCCGAGGTGCCGTCGCCGCCCTCCGCCGGCGCCAGGATCACCGCGTCGCCCGGCCCCAACTCCAGCTCGGCGGCGACCGGGCGACGGTCGGCGGCGATGGAGACGAGGCCGTAGGAGTCGACCACCAGCCCCAGCGCCCCGGGCGCGATGGCGCCGTAGGCGTCGGCCCGGGAGGCACTCCGCACGCCGCTCGGCAGCTCCACCGCCACTGGTTCACCGAACGGCTCGATCTCGTCCGGGCCCACGTTGAGCTGGACGTTGCCGTAGCGGTCGACCCACAGCACCTCGGCCACCAGCTTGCCCGCCTCCATCCGGCTCACCGGCAGCACGCCGGGCAACAGCTGGGCCGGGTCGACCGCCTCGCCCAGATCGGCCAGGGCGGCGCCGTTGCACAGGTGGGCGGCGACAGGGGCGAACACGTCGCGGCCGGCGAAGGTGGGCCCTGGGGCGGGGAGGTGGAACGCCGGGTCGGTCAGCTCCACGGCGGCGCGGGCGCCGCCCACCATGGCCACCGCCGACGCCAGCACGCCGTTGTCCGGCCCCACGAAGACCGCCTCCCGGTCGCCGACCTCCACGGCCACCGCCCGCCGGTCGGTGCCCACCCCGGGGTCGACCACGGCCAGCACCACCCCGGGAGCGAGGTACTGCGCCGCCCGGGCCAGGGCCAGCCCGCCGGCACGGACGTCGTGGGCAGGCACGCCGTGGGTGACGTCGACGACCGTCACGTGGGAGGCGATGCCCCGGATGACCGACGTCACCACGCCCACGAACTCGTCCTGGAGCCCGTAGTCGGACAGGAAGGAGACGGTGTCGAGGCGGCTGGCCATCGGCGAGTGACGGTACCCGGCGCAGCGTGCTTCGCGTCAGCCCGCTTCGGTGTACCCCCGGGCCAGGTAGCGGTCGACCTCGTCCTCCGACAACCGGTACGACTTGCCCACGCGCACGGCACGAAGGTCACCGGACTTGATCAGCCGGTAGACGGTCATGGTCGACACGCGGAGGATGGCGGCGACCTCGGCGACCGTCAGGTACTGGGCGCGACCCGGTGGCTGGGCCATGGACATCACCCCTTCTCCGTTGGGGGCACTGTATGCCACCGTTGCCGGTGGGGGAAGTGGCAACCATGGTGGCCGCCGGGACCGTTGCGGCGCGGCAGCCGGGCTCAGGCCCCCCGGCCCAGCTCCCGGGAACGCTCCGTCGCAGCGGCCACGGCCTCCACCAGGACGCTGCGGAGGCGGCCCGCCTCCAGGACCCGCAGGCCGGCGGCCGTGGTGCCGCCGGGCGAGGTGACCCCCGCTCGCAGGTGCTGGGGGTCGTCGCCCGTCTCGGTCAGGAGGCGAGCGGCGCCGAGGAGGGTCTGCAGGGCGAGGCGGCGGCTCACGTCGTGGGGCAGGCCCACCACCACGCCGGCGTCGATGAGGGCCTCGGCGATCAAGAAGACGTAGGCGGGCCCTGATCCGGAGAGCCCGGTGACGGCGTCGAGGAGGGCCTCGGGAACGCGCACCACGTCGCCGACGGCCCCCAGCACCTCCTCGGCCCAGACCAGATCGTCCTCGCCGGCACGGGCGCCGGCGGCGATGGCAGCTGCCCCGGCGCCCACCAGGGCGGGGGTGTTGGGCATGGCCCGCACCACCGGGAGCGGGCCCAGGGCGGCCTCCAGGGTGGCGAGGGGGACGCCGGCGGCGATGGAGAGCACGCGGTCGGCGCCGGCGGCGGCCACCTCCCGGCAGGCGGCGCCGACGTCGCCGGGCTTGACCGCCACCACCACGCCCTCGGCACGGGGCGGCACCTCGACCACGGTGACACTGGGGAAGCGGGCCTGCAGCTCGTCCCGGCGCCCGGCTCGCGCCTCGACGATGCTCACCTCACCGGGCTCTGCCCAGCGCCGAGCCAGCAGCCCGCCGACCAGGGCCTCGCCCATCCGCCCACCGCCCACCACCGCCAACCGTGTGGCCACGGGCGTCACGCTACCGCCGACGCCCTCCGCGGGGCCGGCTCACCGGCCGGGGACTCCCTACGGCAGGCAGCCTCTCGGGTCTCGCGGCGATCCGCCGTAGCGGGTCTCGAAGTGCAGGTGGGGCCCGGTGGAGCGGCCGGTGCTGCCCACCGCCCCGATGGTGGCGCCCTGGGCGACGTCTTGGCCCTGGGAGGCGCTGATCTGGCTCTGGTGGGCGTAGAGGGTGGTCAGCCCACCGCCATGGGAGATGATGACCACGTTGCCGTAGCCGCTCTGCTGGCCGGCGAAGATCACGGTGCCGGCCTTGGCCGCCCAGATGGGCGTGCCCGTCGGAGCGGCGACGTCGATCCCGGCGTGCAGCCGGCCCCAACGGTTCCCGAAGCCGGAGGTGACGGTGCCACGGGCAGGCCAGATGCAGCCGCCGCCTCCCACCCTGCCGTCGGAGGTGACCCCGACGATGCCGCCACCCGAGCCGCTGCTCCCGGAGGCCGCCCGGCGCCGGCGGGCCTCGGCGGCGGCCTTGGCCTCCGCCTCGGCGATGATGCGGGTCAGCTCTTCCTCGCTGCGGGCCTGAGCAGCGATCTCGTTCGACACCTCGCTGGCCCGGGTCTCCAGGTCTCGGGCGAGGCGTCCCTTCTCCTCCCGGGTGGCGGCCAGCTCGGCCAACCGGCCCTCGGTCTCGGCCCGGCGCTCGTCGGCCTTGACGCGGGCGGCGTCGGCCTGCGCCCGGCTGACCTGGAAGTCCTCCTTGGCGGCGTTGAGCTCGTCGATGACGTCGTCGTCCCTCGCCGCCACCTGGGCGAGCAGGGCCCGCTTGCGGGCGGCCTCGGTGATGTCGCGGGACTGCACCATGTCTTCCACGGGATCGCCGGCGGGACGGATGAAGGACTCCACCGCCCGCTGCACCACGGCCTCGGTCAATCCGTCGATGCGCTGGCCGGTGTCGGCGACCTGGCGTTCTGCCTCCGCCGTCTCGGCCTCGGCGGCGGCCACCGCCTGGCGGGCCCCGTCGACCTCGGCCGCCTGGGCCAGCATCTGTTCGTCGAGGGCCCGCAGGGCGTTGGTGAGCTCGTCCTCGGAGGCCCGAAGGCCGTCGAGCTCCCTCGCCAACTGCGCCTTGCGCTCACGGGCCTGCTGGCGCTCGGCCCGCGGGTCAGCGCCGGCGGGGGCGACCTGGACGCCCAAGAGGGCCAAGACGACGAGCACGAGCACGATTCTGATCTTTGTCATGCGGTCGGTCGCTCGCTGCTCTCTCTCGCTGAGACGGCGTCGAGGCCGCGCGATGCGTTCTATTGCGACGTGGCATTCATTTGCGACGTGAAAGAAACCGCCCGGACCGTAACACGAGCGCAATCTGCCCGCCACTCTTTGGCCCCCGCCGATGCGCCCTGCGAAGGCCTCAAAACTGCCTAAATCGGGCGGCTCATGGCCGCTCTCGCCCACCTGTCGGCTGCCCGGTGACGAGCTGGACGAGGAGCAGGGCGGCGGCGATGCCGGCGCCGACCAGGAAGGTGGCGCCGGCGTCGACCCGGGTCAACGCCACCCCGGCGAGGAGTGGGCCGGCGGTCTGGCCGAGCCGGACGCCGCCGACCCACACGGCCACCACCGAGCCTCGACTCGAGGCCGGGGCCGCCCCGGCGACGATGTTTTGCAGGGAGGGCACGGTCAGCCCCTCCCCCAGCCCGTAGAGCAGCGCTCCGGCGACCACCACGGGCAAGACCGGCGCCTCCCCGATGACGATGAAGGCGCCGATCAACACGACTGAGCCGGTGAGCACCAAAGGGCGGGCGCCGAAGCGGGCGGTGAGGCGCCCGAGCGAGAGGGCCCCGACCGTGGCCGTGAGCGCCGGCAACCCCAGCACCAAGCCTCGGGAGGTGGGACCGAGGCCGAACCCGTCCGCCAGGTACAGGGGAAGGACGGTGAGGAGCAGCCCGAAGATCAGCAGGAACAGCACCACACCGCTGCCCATGGCGCTCAGCACGCGAGGCGAGCGCAGGAAGCGCAGCGCCTGGCGCACCTGGTCCCCGACGCGAACGTCCTGGCGGCGGGTGGGCCCCAGCACCACCGCAGCGCCGCCGGCGGTGACGAGCGCGATCCAGTAGGGCAGGAAGGTCGCCCGCCAGCCTCCGACATCGGTGAGCAGGCCTCCCAGTGGCGGGAGCACGGCGAGCGAGATGGTGAGCACGGCGGAGTTCTGGCCGATCAGTCGGGCACGGTTGACGCCCTGCCAGTGGTCGGCGATCAGGACCACGGCCAGATTGATCAACCCCGCCGAGCCGACGCCCTGGGCCAGGCGCAGCGCCAGGAGGACGGAGAAGGTCGGGGCGAAGCTGGCCATGCCGCCGGAGAGACCGAACAGCACCAGGCAGGGGACCACCACCTCGCGGCGGCCGTAGCGGTCGGCGAGCAGGCCGATGACGGGCGCCACCACCACGCCGGGGAGGGTCGCCGCCGCCACCAGCAGGCCGGCCCCGGCCTCGGTGATCCCGAGGTCGCCGAGGATGTCGGGGATCGCCGGGGCGATCAGGGTGTTGGCCATGATCCCGGTGACGGTGATGGCGAAGATCATCCACCGGGGAGGTCGGCGGTGGCCGCCGGTGGCGCCGGTGGCGGTCGAGGGGCCCGAGGAACCTGGCGTGCCTGCCCGCACTTCCCCGAACGAGCGGGATCGTTGCGCTCCTCGGGCCCCGCCGGTCAACCTAGACCATGAGGACCTGAATGGCAATGAGATGCTCGGAAGACTAGGAGAATGTCGATCAACACTCGACCGGGCGTCGAGCGGTCAGGTCGGCGTAGATCCGGCGGAGCCGGGCGGCAGCAGTGGACCAGGTGTAGCGGGTGGCGCGCCGCGCCGCCTGGCGCCCCATGTCCCTGGCCACATCCGGGCTGGCCAGGAGCTGTTCGATCCGGGCGGCGTAGTCGGCGGGGAGGCGACCCTCGACCAGGAAGCCCGTCCGCCCATGCTCCACGACCGTGCGCAGCCCGCCGACCGCCGCCGCCACCACGGGACGTCCACACGCCGCCGCCTCCAGGGCGACGAGGCCGAAGGACTCCGAGCGGCTGGGCACGATCACCACGTCGGCGGCCCGGTACCACGTGGACAGGAGGTGGTGCGGCTGGGGAGGCACGAAGCGGACGCGAGCACCCAGTCCCAGGTCCTCGACCAGCGAGCGCACCCGGGCCAGCTCGGCCCGGCCGCCGATCCCACTGGGGCCTCCGACTACGACCAACTCGGCACGGGGGTGGTCGAGCTCGGCCAACGCCGCCACGGCGACATCGAGCCCTTTCAGCGGCTGGATGCGCCCGACGAAGAGCAGCACCGGATGTCGGGCCGCCCGGCGGCCGCCGACCGAGGAGATGCGCCCGCCCGAGGCCCAGCCCAGCGCGGCACGGGCCCCGTTCCGGTCCCCCGGAGAGAAGAAGGCGTGGTCGACCCCCGGGGGCACCACCTCGATGCGCTCGGGGCGGGCGTCGTAGTGACGCTGGAGCTCGGCCGCCTCCTCCACGCAGTTGGCCAGGATGGCGTCGCTGCAGGCGATGACCCTGCCCTCGGCCAGCGCCCGGGCGGCGGGCTCGCTGGCGGCCGCCTCTGCCTTCACCCGGGCCAGGGTGTGGAAGGTGGAGACCAGCGGCAGGCCCAACTCGTGCTTGACCGCGTGCCCTGCCACCCCCGAGAGCCAGTAGTTGGCGTGGATGGCGTCGACGTCACCGCTGGCCCGGGCGTGGTCGACCACCCCGGCGGTGAAGGCCGGGACCAGGTCGGGAAGCTCCTCTTTGGGCACCTCCGCCCTCGGGCCCGCCTCGACGTGCACCACGCGGAACCCCGGCTCCACCACGACCTCGGGAGCCAGCTCCGGCGACCACGCCCTGGTGTAGACGTCACAGGCGACGCCGGCCTGAGCCAGGGCGGAGACGAGCTCGCGGACGTAGACGTTCATCCCTCCGCTGTCGCCGGTTCCCGGCTGGACCAACGGCGAGGTGTGGAAGGAGAGGACGGCCAGCCTGCGCACGCGGCGGCCAACGCTATTGGTCGCGGGCCGGTTCCGGCGAAGCCGGCGGCGAGCCCGCCGCCATCACTAGCGAGGAGGCACCACCGGAAGCCGTTCGATGAGCGGCAGGAAGACCTCGACCACGGCGGGGTCGAACTGCGACCCGGCCATACGGGCCAGCTCGGCGGCAGCCTGCTCGGCCGGCATGGCCCGCCGGTAGGGCCGGTCGGTGGTCATGGCATCGAAGGCGTCGACCACGCTGAACGCCCGAGCCGGCAGTGGGATCTGCTCACCTCGCAGACCCTCCGGGTAGCCGGAACCGTCGAACATCTCATGGTGGCACCGCACGATCTCTGCCGCGGTGGTCATGAACGGGATGTTCTCGAGCATCTGGTAGCCGATGACCGGGTGGGTGCGCATGACCCGCCACTCGGCGGCGGTGAGCGGCCCGGGCTTGGAGAGGATGCGCTCGGGCACGCCGACCTTGCCGGCGTCGTGGAGGAGGAAGCCGTACTCGGCGTCGGGATGGTCGGCGGCTACGCCGAGCGCCTCCATGAGCACCACGCCGTAGGCCCGGCACCGCTCCAGGTGCTGGCCGGTGTAGGCGTCCTTGGCCTCGACCACAAAGGCGAGGGACCGGATCGTCTCCAAGTAGGTGGTCTTCAGGGAGGCGAGTGCCTCCTCCAGCTGCTCGGCCCGCTCCTTCTGGTTGCGGTAGAGGACGCCGATGTCGCGGGCGAACATCCTGAGCTGGGCCTCGAGGGCGTCGGCCTCGGGCACCGGGAGCGAGCGACCTGGACCGTCAACCACCGGGGGCGTCGGAGCTGAGGCGTTCGATGGCATCCAGGAGCTCCACCGCCGAGAAGGGCTTGGCCAGGAAGGCGTCGGCGCCGGCGGCGGCGCTGGCGTCACGGATGGCGACGTCCTCGCGAGCGGTGAGCATCAGCACCCGCGTGGTCCGGTGATCGACCTGCCGGCACACCTCGATGCCGTCCATGCCCGGCATCATCACGTCGAGCACCAGCACGTCGGGAGGGGGCTGGTCCTGGCCTGCGCCGGCGTCACCCCCGGCGGCGTCGTTGTCGCCGGCGGCCAGGAGCTGCAGCGCCGAGGGACCGTCCACCGCCTCGACGACGTCGAAGTCGCCGGCTTCCAGAACGGCGCGCACGACGGCCCGGATGCAGTCGTCGTCGTCCACCACCAGCACGGCCCGGCGGGAGGGCGGCGGTGCTGCGTCGGTCACTGGAGCAGGCTCTCGATCGAGACCTCGCCGCTCCGGTAGCGCCGCACCACCTCGGCCTGGAGCAGATCGATGCGGTCGTGGAGCTCCCGGCGCAGCGACGAGCACCGCGTCTCGAACGCGGCCAGGTCCTCCACGAGCTGGTCGACCTCGGCATCGCTGCGCTCCGACAGCGAGGTGAGCACCCCCGGGCCGGCGATGGCATCGAGCTCGGGCGTTCCGGCTTCGGCGGGCTCGGGGGCCAACAGCTGCGGCAGCCGCCCCACGCCCGGCGAGCGGGTGCGCTGGGCCAGAATCTCGCTCAACCGGTCGACCATGCGGTCGTGGTCGAAGGGCTCGCCTCCCGCCGCCCGGCGCTGGCGTTCGGCGGCCACGATGTCGAGGCGACCCTGGGCCATCCGGCGCTGGTACGACAGCGCCACTTCGATGGCCTGGCCCTCGGCACGCCTCGCCCGCAGCTCTTCCATCGAGAGCGAGGCGGGGTCGCCCGCCCACTCCGGAGCCAACACGGAGTCGAGTCGGGCCTGATCCACCCCGCGATTCTATCCGCGTGGCCCTGCGGCGATGAGCGGTGCCCTCTCAGTGGGCGAGCGAGCCGCGACGCTCGGGTGGCCAGTAACGCCACACCACCCGCCCGGTGACCCCGCCGGAGGCCACCCGGCCGAAGGTGCGGCTGTCGGTGCTCGCCGCCGGATTGTCACCGGCTACCTCGACGCCCCCGTCCGGGTGCACGGCGACCACCCGCTTGACCAGCAGTCGAAACCTCGCTCGGGGGTCGGCGACCGCGGCCACGTCGCCCACCCGGGGCGCCAGGGTGCGCACCGCCACCACCCGGTCTCCCGGCAGCAGGGTGGGAACCATGCTGGAACCGCCGACCTCGACCCGCACGACCAGTCGGAGGGCCGCCACGGCAGCGACGGTGATGCCCGCGAGGAGCCACGGGTAAGGTCGCAACCGCGCCATCCCTGCACTATCTAGCCCGTCTAGCGAAGGAGCGCCGATGTTCTCCCGACTGCTCACCGCCATCGACCGAGTCCGTCCTCCGGTCCACGCGTCCGCCCACTGTGACTTGCCCTGCGGTGTCTACGACCCGGCCCAGGCCCGCATCGAGGCGGAGTCCGTGAAGGGCATCCAGGAGAAGTACCAGGGGTCGGACGACCCGGTGTTCAAGGAGCGGGCGGTGCTCATCAAGGAGGAGCGCGCCGATCTGGTCAAGCACCACCTCTGGGTCCTGTGGACCGACTACTTCAAGCCCAACCACCTCGAGAGCTACCCCGACCTGCACGAGAAGTTCTGGACCGCCACCAAGCTGGCGGGAGACGCCAAGAAGTCCACCGATCCCACCCAGGGCCAGCAACTGCTCGACGCCATCGCCGAGATCGACCGGATCTTCTGGGAGACCAAGAAGGCGTAGGTCGCCACGAGGGCGGGGCCCTACTGCGGCCGGCGGCGGCCCGGCGTGTGGTCGGCGCCGCCCGACACGGGTGGCAGCACTGCGACCTCGTCGGCCGTGCCCACGGGAAGATCCCCGTGGGCGGGCTCGCCGTTGACCCACACGCCGCACCCGTCCAGGATCTCGGCGAAGCCGTCGCCGTACCGGCGGCGGGCCTCGGCGAGCACCGCGGCGACGGTGGCGCCCTCGACCGTGTCCCGGCCAGTCCCGGCCGCCTCTCGCGCCGACGCGAACAAGCGCAGCACGGCCATCTCAGCGTGGCCGGGACTGGTCGGCGGCGTCCCAGCTCGGTGACACGGCCATGATCGACCTCCTCGGCGTGGGTGCGCGCAGGCTAGCGCCCGGCCGAGCGACGGCGAACGCTCGGGTAGCGTCACCGGCGTGACTCGCCTGCTGCTGGTGCGCCACGCCCAGTCGGAGTGGAACGCGCTCGGGCGTTGGCAGGGCTGGTCGGACCCGCCGCTCTCGTCGCTGGGCCGCGAGCAGGCCCGGGCGGCGGTGCCGGCCCTCGGTGGGTTCGACGCCGTCGTGGCCTCCGACCTGGTGCGGGCGCGGGACACCGCGGCCATCCTCGCCGATGCCCTCGGCTTGGGGCCGGTGGCCATTGACCCCCGGCTGCGCGAGCGGGACGTCGGCGAGTGGGCCGGGCTGACCCGGGAACAGATCGACGAGCGGTGGCCTGGAGCGCTGGACCAGCCGGGAGGGCCACGCCCGCCCGGGGGGGAGAGCCCGCCGCAGGTGTTCGCCCGGGCCCGTCGAGCCCTCGACGAGCTGGCCGTCACCTACGGCGAGGCCGAACTCTTGGTGGTCACCCACGGAGGCGTCATCCGGGGCGTCGAACGCCACTTCGACATCGAGCCGGCGCCGCTGCCCAACCTCGGGGGCGTGTGGCTCGACGTGGAGCACGGCCGGTGGGAGCTGGAGACCCGGGTCCTGCTCGTCGGCCCCAACGACGTCCCCGTCACCGTCCCCCGCCAGCTGTAGCGCCCTCCTCCGTGGGCCGGGCCTCGAGCCATCGGGCGACCTCCTCGCCGAGCGGGGTTGCCGGCGGGCCACCCTTGCGGTACTCGGCCAGGATGGCGCGCCACTTTGCCCGCGCCTCCAAGCGTCCCAGCAGGGCGGACATGCCCCACACCACCCGGTCCAGGATCACGAACGACGACGGCATGTCGAGGCTGCGGACCACGGCTCCGGACGGGCCGGCCACGTCGAGGGCACGGGCCAGCGCCTGGCCGGTCCACTCGCGGGTGAAGGTGAACTCCTCGTGGAGGTACGGCTCGTAGGGGCCGCTGACGTAGCGCCAGACGTCGGCGGGGTCGAGGCCGTGGTCGGCGGCGAGGAAGCCGGCACGCACCAGGTTGCGGGTGGTGCCCTCGGCGTCGCCGTCGAGCAGGGCGTCGAGCACCGGCATCAGCTGCTCGAGCTCGCCGGGGCGCCAGCGCTTGACCAGCCCGAAGTCGAGGAAGGTGACCGAGCCGTCAGGGTGGAAGCGGTAGTTCCCGGGGTGCGGGTCGCCGTTGAAGACCCGGTGGCGGTGGACCGATCCCTGGGCGAAGCGGAACAGCACCTCTCCCGCCCGCTGGCGCTCGTCCGCCGTGCTGGCGGCGAGGAACTCGTCCCAACGCTTCCCGCCGACCCACTCACTGGTGAGCACCCGCCGGGTGGACCGCTCGGGGACCACGTCCGGAACGTGGATGAAAGGGTGCCCCCGGTAGCGGGCGGCGAAGTCGGCCTGGCATCGGGCCTCGATGCGGTAGTCCAGCTCGTCGCCCATCCGCGCCCGCAGCTCGTCGACCACGGCCCTGGCGTCGAGGCTCTTCAGGGCGAACGACGCGAACATGCGGTAGAGCACCTCGGCGTTGTCGAGGTCACTCCTGATGGCCCGGTCAACGCCCGGGTACTGCACCTTCACCGCCACCAGCCGGCCGTCGGGCATGACCGCCCGGTGCACCTGGCCGATGGAGGCGGCCGCCACCGGCACCGGGTCCCAGTCGAGGAACAGGCGGGACAGGCGCTCCCCCAGCTCCTGCTGCACGACCTGCTCGGCGAGGCTCGGCGCCATGGGCTCGACGTCGGCCTGGAGGGTGGCGAGCGCGGCTTTGGCGTCCGGGGGCAGCCCGTCGGCGATGAACGAAATCATCTGACCCGCCTTCATGATGACGCCCTTCATGTTGCCGAGCTCACGGGCCACGTCCTCGGCGGTGCGGATGGCGAAGCGCTCCTCGAGCCGGGCCCGCTCCTCCTCACCGGCGCCCCGGCCCCGGACCTTGAGCACCCCCCATGACAGCCCCCGGCGGGCGGTGAGACGCCACACCCGGGCGCTGCGGGTCAGGTGCAGGCGGCGGTCGGCATCGGACAGCAGTGCGGCAGCGGCACCGGCGGCGCCGACCACCGAGGCAGCCGCCAGCAACGGGATGGCCGCCGTCCTGCGCAGGGCCACGACGGACTCAGCTGTGATCGGCGCAGCGGCGGGCAGCAGGCGCCCCCTGCAGGACGTCGTCGCCGAGGGCCGAGCCGCACACCTCGCAGCTGCCGTAGGTGCCGGCGTCGAGGCGGGTCAGGGCGTGCTCCACGTCACCCAGCTCGGCCTCCAGCCGGTTCAGGTCCGCCTCCACGGGCGTCAAGCCTACCGCCGGCGCCCGGCTGCGCCCCGGGAAGAGGCAGGCCGCGAGGGTAGGGTGACCAGCGGCTCCGGGCCGTTAGCTCAGCAGGTAGAGCAGGGGACTTTTAATCCCAAGGTGCCGGGTTCGAGACCCGGGCGGCCCACTGCGGATCGACGCCGAACTCGACTCGCTCATCGGCCGGCCCCGGCAGCGCAGCGTGGTGTTCCATAACAACGCCCGGGAGGCCGACGCCAAGCTGGCCGAGCTCATCGTCGAGGCCGGCCAGGGGCGGGTGCAGTCAGGCGCCCACATCCTCTCTGAGCCGTTGGAGCGGGGCCTGGAGCAGGCGGCGAGCGAGGGACTCGAGCGTTCGACGCTCCGTGGCTACCGCCGGGTCGCCGAGAACCGGATCATCCCGCCCTGGGGCCGCCCGGCGCGTCACCCAGACCACCCCGGAGGACCTCGACACTTCTACCGGGCACTGGCCAAGAAGGGGTACTCGGCGAGCACCAGCAAGCAGACCCGGCGATCTGCGCCGGGTGGTCGGCACCGCCGTGCATGTGTGCGCCCTGGCGCTCGTCCAAGACCGCCTGCGGACCGAGCTGGCCGCTGAGGGCTTCGTGTTCTCGGCGTCACCGGACGGCACCGTCCACTGGTGCCGTCCAACCTTGACCCCTCGTTCCGGCGCCTATGCCCTGTTCTCTGGTGGCGTCGCCCCTCGGCGACCCGGCGATCTTCGGCGCGTGGACCCGGCTACTCCGGCATCCGGCGGAATGGCCGGCGCACCGAGTGCCGCTAGCCGGGGGTCCGCCTCCGTCGTCCTGTTAACCGGCGCGCCGATCAACCGATCGGTGTGACACCTGGCGCTGGGAGCCGGCAATCGGCGCTACTCGCCGCAGTTCTCATCGATGTACGCGGTGACCCGCGCAATCGCTGCATTGACGTCTTCGGGAAAGTTCTCGGTGAGCTGGGAGTCCGGGTCAGAAGGATCGACGGTGTTGTCAAAGTGCGTGGTGATGAGATCGAGATCGTCGCCGAGCTCGGTGGGTGCTTGCGAGCGGAGTCGGCGTAGATCCTCGACGTGTTCAGCGGAGCCGACGTAGCGCTCAGCGAGCTCTACGGAGGGGTCTGGCGCATCCGTGCAGAAGGCCGCACGGTCGGTGGTATCAGGCTCAGTGCCAGTTGCCGCATCATCGTCGCCGCATGCTGCGACCGACACCGTCAGCGTTACCAGCGCAGAGAAGGTCAGTGCGAACCGCCGTTGTGGCGTCCTCCCCATCACGATGACCCTACCGTCCCGTTTGGCGCGGCGAGGTGCCCTCCAGCGGGCAGAGCCGACCGGTGCTACATCCCTGCCGAGGGGCGGACCAGCGCGCCGACCACCTGTTCGCGCTAGCCGCGCCCGCCGTCGAGCCGGCTACTTGGCGCGCCAGAGTCAGGTATCGCAGCGCTCCAACCGGGACATCACGTCGGGGGCGATGCGGACCTCGTATGGCAACCCACGGAGGTGGTCCACGGTTTCGGTCACGCCCGCGTGCGCCAGGAGGCTCGCAAGCGACGCACGACAGCCATGTCCCATTCTGCAGCGACGGGGCCCGCTAGCGACGCCCGATCTCTGGTGGTGGGGCCGATGATCATCCGGCAACCTCCGAACGGGCGCCTCTCCGTCTGGGCGGTCAGGTCGGGCGATCCACTCGTACGTCGTCTTCCGTATCAGCCCATGCCCCATCAACGTGCCCGCTGGGCGGGATTCCGACCGACGTGAGCCTCCGAGTCAAGAGCGGCTTTCGACTGGTTGCCCCATAGGAGAACCTGGGCCGGCACAAGGCCGGCCCAGGGCAACTCAAGCACCGGGCCGGACCTCAGCAACCAGTGAGAGGATCGCAGCCTATGGAATGCTCGCCCGGGGTCCCGATGAGCACGATGGTCCGGGTCGAGGGGACGATCTCGCTGACGTCGTAGCAGTGGCGGTCGGGCTCGATCTGGTCGGCTTCGATGGCCCAGTCGCTTGTCCCCTGGTCCCGTAGCTCGGCTTCGAGCAGGTCCCGCCACTCCGACTCTTCGGCACAGCCGTCGCCGGTGGCTGCATGGCGGTCATGGAACGCCACCCGCACCGAGCGGACCGCCCGTCCGGCGGCCTCGAAGTCCGCCAGGTCGTCCCACGCAGCCATGCCGGCGGCCTCGCACGATTGCTCGCCTGTTGCCTCGATCACGGTGACAACGCCCGTGGAGGAGACACAGGCCGTGAGCGGCGGGGCTTGCGTGACTGCCTGCGCCATGGACCCGGACTCCCATGCCCGAGCGCACGCGTCGATCGGCGACGTGCCGTCGTTCGGCAGCACCGAGGTGACGCGGCCCTCGTCGGCGACGCATGCGAACGAGACGGTGTTGACGGTGTTGTCGGCCTCCTCACGACTGACCACCGCCCACCGGTGGCGGTGGTAACTCCGAGAGCCAGGACAACTCCAGGCACCGTCCACCTCGCTCGCCGGCGGCGGGGCGGAGGCGATGGTGCCGGCTCGGGAGCTTGCTGGATGACGGCCATCAGGGCGTTCCTCTCACGTTGGACGAGCGCCCGGTCGGGACCATCGGTGGGCGGGCGAAGCCGCCTGAGGAGTTCCACGTCGAAGTCGTCGGTCACGGTCGGCACCCCCCCTCGGCTCGCTGCGGGTTGTCATCAGGCTCTTGCCCGCAGGGACCCATCAGTTCCCGGAGATGGTGACGGGCGCGGTGCAGCCGTGAGCGCACCGTCCCGATGGGCACGTCCAGCACCTCAGCCACCTCCTGGTAGCTGAGCTCCTCCCAGGGGCACGGCTACACGGTGGGGGCGACCCCTGAACTCATCGCCGAGAAGTCTCCGCCGGCCATGTCGAGAGTTGGATTTCTACTGCGGCCCGGGGTGAACCCGGCCAGCGCGGCCGCCTCACACGAAGGAGAACACATGGCCAAGCAGCTGTTGCTTGCCTCGCTGGCCACCCGGACCCCGAGGAGTTGCTCAGCTACCTGTTCTTCCATGCCGCGTTCATCGACGGCATCGGCTCGGCCAGAACGACGGTCGCCGGTCCGTGGACAGCGCTGGAGGGGTGCGGTGGCGCTTTAGCGGAGAGTCAGCGGCGAGGGCGTAGGCGAGTGCGATCGGCACAGCGGCCACCAAGCCGGCGCCGAGCAGCTCAACGGCGATGCGAGCCCGGCGACGGCGACGCAGCGCCGGCAGGTCGTCGGGCCGGGGCGGGAGTGGCTCGGGCAGGCCCGGGCGCGAGAGCTCGCTGACACGGTCGCCGGAGGCATGGAAGCGGGGTGGCCAGTCGGCTCTGGGGCTGACGAGGGTCGTCCCCAGCTCTGCGCTGCGGGCCGGCTGGTCGTGGTAGGGATGGACGAACCACCACTCGGCGCGAACCTCGTCGGGCGTGACGTCGAGCACCACGTAGCCACGTTCGGTGACCTCGGCCCAGCGGACGTGGTCCATGCGCTTGGCCGCTCGATCGAGCACCCGCCACGCTCCCGGGTAGTGCCCCCGGGCCATGGCCGCCGACGACACCGCCGGGACGGTCAGCTCGACGGCTACGGGATCACCATCCCGGCACGGTCCCTCGAACGCCCAGGACGAATGCACGTCGCCCGAGACCAGCACCGCCCGCCCGCCCGCCCGGGCCCGCTCCTCGATCCAGCCGACCACGCGCTCCCGCTCGGCCGGGTAGCCGTCCCACTGGTCGTCGTGAAGCATCTGGCCGTCGAGGGCGGCGTAGCCGTTGGGCAGCAGGGGGTTGAGCCATCGGGTGGACGGCACGGGTAGGCACAGGGAGTTGACCACCACGCCGCTGGCCACCACGGCCCAGGGGCGGGAGGCGTCGAGCAGCCGGGTGCGCAACCACTCTCGTTGCTCGTCGCCCAGCAGCGATCTCGAGGGGTCGTGCAGGGGCTTGGCCGCCTCTTCTCCGGCGTGGAGGTCGCGCCCTGCCAGGCGGGTGTCCAGCAGCACCAACTCCACCAGGTCACCCACGGCCACGGAGCGCCAGGTGACGAGCGGGTCGGCCCGGTCCCGCAGGCGGGCGGGAAACCACTCCTGGCGGGCGCGGGCGGCGGAAGCCACTCTCGTCGACCACTCACCCTGCGTCGTCGGGTCGTGGTGTTTGGCCCCGCCCCGCCAGGCGTTGTCGGCCAGGTCATGGTCGTCCCAGATGCCGATCATCGGATGGCGCAGGTGCACGGCCTGCAGGTCGGAGTCCTCGCGGATCTGGGCGAGGCGAGCCCGGTAGTCGTCGAGGGTCACCGCCGG
>DASZDK010000059.1:0-10346 GCA_035942035.1 Acidimicrobiales bacterium | reverse complement strand
GACGAGCTCCGGGCGGACGCCGTGTCTGCCGTCGCCGCCATGCGCCGAGCCGGGCTGATGCCCGTCCTGGTCACCGGGGACAACGAGCGGGCCGCCCGCCGGGTGGCCGATGAAGTGGGCATCTCGCAGGTGCATGCCGGTGTCCTCCCCGAGCAGAAGGCGGAGCTCGTTCGCCGGCTCCAGCAGGACGGTCGGGTGGCCATGGTCGGCGACGGCATCAACGATGCCCCCGCCCTCATGCAGGCCGACGTGGGGGTCGCGATGGGCGGGGGCACCGACATCGCCATGGAGTCGGCCGACGTGATCATCGTGGGCAACGAGGTCACCGCGGTGCTGACCGCCCGGGACATCAGCCGGCGCAGCTACCGCACCACCCGCCAGAACTTGGCCCTGGCCTTCCTGTTCAACGGCATCGGCATCCCGGCCGCCACCACCGGTCTCGTGTACCCCGTCTGGGCCATGGTGGCCATGGCGCTGAGCGTGACGACCATCTTCGCGAACTCCATCGGAGGGCGGCCCTCGCTGCTGTTCGACGCCATCGCCAGCGTCGGGCGCCCGCCGGCGGCGGAGGAGCCCTCGCCGCCGGCTCCCGCCTGAGGATGGGCATGGGGCCTCGGCTGGCCTGGAGCCGGCGCCCGAGCGGTGCACTCCGGCCTCGGCGGCGCTACCGTCGGGGGCACGGCCACCTCGCAAGGAGGCGGCCGCCAAGAGAAGAGAGATCGAAATGGCAACCGGTACCGTCAAGTTCTTCAACGCCGAGAAGGGCTTCGGCTTCATCTCCCGCGAGCAGGGCGACGACGTCTTCGTGCACTACTCCAACATCCAGGGTGGCGGCTACAGGTCCCTCGACGAGGGCCAGCAAGTCGAGTTCGACGTCGCCCCCGGCCGCAAGGGGGAGGAAGCCCAGAACGTCCGAGTCCTGTAGGACTTGAGGATTGCCCTAAGAGCCGCCGGCATGGCGCCGGCGGCTCTTGCGCGTCTGGCTAGAGGCGTGCGGTGCGGACATCATGCGACATGATGGTCCCGTGCCCGACGAGTCCGACGACCTGACCGAGACCCTGCTCGCCGCGGCCCACCTGGTCGTGCCCGACGCCATCCCCGGTCTCATCGGCGGGCACGCCAAGGGGTTGGGCGCCGATTCCGCCGTGCTGTACCTCGTGGACCTGGACCAGTGCGCCCTGGTGCCCCTGGCCGGCCCCGGGGGGGCGCTCCTCCAGGAGGTGGGAATCGACCGTACCCTCCCTGGTCGCTGCTACCGGTCCCTGGAGGTGGTGGACACCCTGGACGAGACGGGGAACCGGACGGTGTGGGTGCCGGTGGTCGACGGAACCGAACGGCTCGGGGTCTTGCAGCTGATGTTCAGTGGAGGCGCTCACGGCGACCGGGAGGAGATGCGGGCGTTCAGTGGTCTGGTCGCCCAGCTGGTCATGACCAAGGGCGCCTACGGTGACTTCTTCGAGCTGGCCCGCCGGCGCAAGGACGTCACCGTGGCCGCCGAGCTCCTCTGGCAGCTGCTGCCACCACTGACCTTCGGCACCGAGGACCTGGCCATCGCCGCCTGCTTCGTGCCCACCGGGGACCTCGGCGGTGACGCCTTCGACTACGGCGTCGACACCCGTCGCGCTCAGGTCGCCGTGTTCGATGCCATGGGCCATGGACTGGACGCCGGTCTGCTGGCGACCACCGCCGTGGCGGGCTACCGCAACAGTCGCCGCAAGGGCTTCGGTCTCCCGGAGATGGCCGAGTACGTCGGGGATGCCATCTGTTGCCACTTCGAAGACAGCCGGTTCGTCACCGGCATCCTCATCTCCCTGGAGATCGCCACCGGTCGGATGTCCTGGTGCGTCGCCGGCCATCCTCCCCCGTTGCTCCTGCGCCAGGGCCGGGTGGTGAAGCACCTGGATTCCGGTGTCGGACTGCCGTTCGGGGTCGGGCCCGCCTCCGAAGTGTTCACGGAGCAGCTGGAGCCGGGCGACCGCGTGCTGCTGTACACCGACGGGGTCACCGAAGCTCGCGACGCCTCGGGTGACCTCTTCGGGATCGACCAACTGGTCAACCTCGTCTCCCGAACAGCTGGTGACGACCCGCCGCCCGAGACCATGCGCCGGCTCATGCACGTCATCGAGGATCACAACGACGGCCCCATGCGGGACGACGCCACCGTGGTGATGATCGAGTGGCAGGGCCAAGCGTCGGCCCAGCTGAAGGTGTGAGGCGCTCCCCCGCTGTTCGCTAGCGGCGCAGGAGAAGGGTGAGCCGGCGAGTGGCCACCCAGACACCGGCGGCGCCCATCGCCACCAGGTAGCCGGCGTGCAGGAGCAGGTCCCAACCGACGTCGCCCAGCACCAGCGCCCGCTGGAGGGCCACACCCTGGTACAGCGGCGTCACCTGCACCACCGATGCGAGCGCCCTGGGATACCGGTCGAGGGGAAAGAACGTGGCCGAGAAGAGGAACAGGGGCACGATCACGAGGATCACGTAGTCGAAGTCGACGAACGACCGCATCCAGGTGGTGGCGGCGATGCCCGTGCCGGCGAAGGCGAACCCGATCAGCACGGCCGCGGGCACGGCGAGCACGGCCCACCACGACTGCACCAGGCCGAGGGCGACCATGGTCAAGAGAAAGCCAGCGGCGTAGACGGCACTGCGCAGCAGAGCCCATGCCGACTCCCCGACAGCTACGTCGGCCACTTCGAGCGGGGTGGCCAGCACCGCGTCGAAGGTCTTGGAGTACTTGTACTTGACGAAGAAGTTGAAGGTGGTGTCGAACACCACGCCGTTCATGGCGGACACGGCCAGCATCCCCGGCGCCACGAACACCTCGTAGGGCACCTCCCGCCCCCCACCGACAGCCACGGGAGCGACGAGGGCACCCACGCCGAGCCCGATGGAGACCAGGTAGAGGATGGGCTCGAACAGGCCGGCGACGAGGACGTACCACGTCCGCCGGCAGACCAGCGCGTTACGCTCCACCAGGCGCAGCGGGCGCCAGCCGGCGACGGCGTTCCCCCCGGTGCGGTCACGCCTCGTCGGGCTCTCCGTGCGAGCCGACGCGTTCACCCGGCCAACCTCCGGCTCCAGGAGCGGGTGCCGGCATACCAGCCAAGCGCCAGCACGCCGACGAGCACCACGACGTGCCCGCCAGCGCTGGCTCCGTCGAACGTGCCCGTGGTGGCGCTGCGCGCCAACTCGACCCCGTGCCAGAGGGGCGACGCCAACGCCACCGGCTGCGCCCAACCGGGGAGCTGACCCACGGGGAAGAACGTGCCCGAGAACAAGAACAGGGGCATGACGCCGAGGCGCATGATCAGGGGGAACGACACTTCGGTGTGCTGGGTGGCGGAAAACGCCGCCAGCGGCGCGAAGAACGCCGTGCCGCACAGCACCGCCGCCGGCACGGCGAGCACTCCCCACGCCGAGGGCACGCCGCCGAGCGCCGCTCCCACGGCGAGGAACACGGTGGCCGACAACGTGATGCGAAGGGCCGTCCATGCCATGAAGCCGGCGTAGACGTCGCTTGGGCGCAGCGGGGTGGCGACCATGGCATGGAACGTGCGCGCCCACTTGGTGCCGAGCATCACCGGCCACAGGGCGTCCCCGGCGGCGGTCTGCATGGCGGTGGCCGCCAGCAGCCCCGGCGTGACGAACACGAGGTAGGGCAGTCCCCGTACCAGGCCGGCCCCCTCCTCCACCAGCCCACCCAGGCCGAGGCCCAAGGCGGCGAGGAACAGCACCGGCGTCACGAACGCCGAGAACACCGTCCCCCGCCAGAGGCGCCGGAAGGCGCGGGCCTCGCGCTCCACCACGCGCAGGGCAGCGAAAGGCACGGATCAGTCCTCCAGCGTGCGGCCGGTCAGGACCAAGAAGACGTCCTCGAGCGTGCCCCGGCGAACCAGGATGGAGGCCGGCCGCACGCCGTTGCTGGCAATGGTCGCGGCCGTGGCGTCACCGTCATCGGTGTAGGCCAGCACCCGGTCGGCGAGCGGCTCCACCCGTTCGCCGACGCCGGCCAGCCGGGGCAGTGCCGCCCGCAGGTCACCGGCCGACGGGAAGCGCAGCTCCACCACCTCTCGAGTGGCGTGGCGGGCGATGAGCTCGCGTGGACTGCCCTCAGCGACGATCCGGCCTCGGTCCATGATGACGAGCCGGTCGCACAGTTGCTCGGCTTCGTCCATGTAGTGGGTGGTGAGCACAAGGGTCACCCCCTCCTGCTTGAGCCGGTAGAGGCGGTCCCACAGCAGGTGGCGAGCCTGGGGATCGAGGCCGGTCGTCGGCTCGTCCAGCAGGAGGGCCTCGGGCCGGTTGATGAGCGCCCGGGCGATGGTGAGCCGGCGCTTCATGCCCCCCGACAGCGGATCGACCCGGTCATGGCGGCGTTCGGTGAGCTTGGCGAACTCGAGCAGCTCCTCGGCCCGCTCGCGGATCACCGTCCGGCTGAGGCCGAAGTAGCGGCCGTAGATGGCGAGGTTGTCGGAAACGGTGAGCTCGGTGTCGAGCGTGTCCTCCTGGGGCACCACGCCGAGGTGTGCCCGGATGCGGGGGCCGTCACGGGAAGGGTCCATGCCCAGGACCCGCAGGTCGCCGCCGGTGAGGGGAGAGACGCACCCGATCATCCGCATGGTGGAGCTCTTGCCGGCCCCGTTCGGACCGAGGAACCCGAACGCCTCGCCCCGCTCGACTCTGAAGTCGATGCCGTCGACGGCGACGTGGCGGCCGAAGTGCTTGGTCAGCGACCGCGCTTGGACGAGGGCTTCAGGCGCTCCGGCCACGAGCGGCGACGCTACCGGCGGGTCGTCGCGTCATTGCCTGATTTGCGACCGCCCACGCGGGCACAACCCATCGGGGACCACGATGGCACCGGGCTCACCGCCGGAGCCGGCGGCTAGGCAAGCGGCGGGCGCGCCGGAGCCGGACCGTACGAGGGGTCGGCGGTGCCGATCTTGCGGACCAGCGAGAGGTGGCCGCCGAGGTAGCCACCCACCCACGCCGCGCTGCCGCCGGCCAGGGCCAGGGCGACGCCCCGATAGTGGCGGCCCCGCAGCCGGGCGACGAACGACGCTGCGTACAGCGACGTGGCGGCGCCGTTGACGGCGGCGTGGACCACCCCGACGCGGCGCGGCGCCTCCCCCGCTGCCCGCCATTCGGCGAGACCGGCTGCGGCCGTGGGAACGGTCATGGCCAGCCCGAACCCGACCAGTCCGGTGGCCGCCGGCCGGGCGGGGCGTCCGCCGAAGACGTCGAGCAAGGTGGCGCTGAGCCAGGCGCCCAGTGGGAAGTCAGTGAGCAGGGGGTGCAGGGCATGACCCAAACCTTCGCCCCGAAGCGCGCCCTCGATCCGAGGAGACCGCAGGAGCGGGCTCGACAGGCGGGCGAGGGTCCCCACGGCTCCGTCGAGCTCGGACGAGCCCTCGATGGCACGAAGCGGCCGCACGAGCCACTCCGGCGTCATCCGCTGTGGTGGGGCCTGCCAATCAGCGGTAAAGGCCGTCGACGACTCGGGCTCGCCCTCCGCCGACGCCGGTTGTGGCCTGTGTGCCGTTGCGGACACTCCGCACCACCTCCTCGTAACGGACGCCGCCATGCGGCGCTCAACCGGTGTGTGGACGCCACCGAGCGAGGTGGAGTCGCTGAGGGCAGGCTACGACGGCGCGCTCCCGTGCCTCTCGTCCCGGATCAGTCCCGCACCCACGTGGCGCAGCCGTTCGTCTCGAAGTAGGCGACCTCTTCACCGATCTCCACGATCTGGGCGCCGCCCTCACTGATGTCGTTGGCGATGATGTCGTCGAACTCGCCCGATCTGCCCCTCAGGGTGGCCCAGTAGCAGAAGCTGCCTCCGGCCGAGCGGTAGCGACCGGGGAGGATGTCCTCCCCCACGGCGTAGATCCCAGGTGGGATGGTCGTCGCCGGTTCCGACGGTGCCGGCTCGGTCGCCGGCGGTGGTTCGTCCCCAGGTGGCAGCTCGGTCGTCGTGGAGACGGGTGGCCTCGTGGTGGAGGGGCTGGGGCACGGCCGGTCCCGCGTCTCACCATCGGCGCACTGGTAGACGACCCGAGTCGCCGGCGGGCGCTCGGCGGCCAACTCCGTGCCGAGCACCGAGGTCAGCGAGGCGGCCACCACGGCGCCGGCGACCGCCCACACCAGCGCCTGGAGCCAGTACGGCCAGTCGCGGAAGCCCGGTCGTGCGCCTCCGAGGTCTCCGGGCGCCGATGGTCCAGCCGGAAGGTCGCTCGGCGGTCGTCGCGGCTCCGTCGGTGGCGCGCTCGGGCGTTCGGGTGTGGCCGGAGGAAACTGGTTCTCGCCGGCCATGTCGCCAGCGTAGAGGGCGGTCGTCCTGAGCCCGCTGCGGGGCCGATCACCTGGCGTGGGCGCTCAGTCCGCGGCGACACGCTCACCCACGGTGTCCGCGACGTAGGCGTCCCGCTCGCCCTTTGGGCGCTCCGGGCCCTCCGTGGAATCCCGGACCGTCTGATGCTCGCTCTCGGCGTTGATCTCGGCTCCGAGCAGGATGAAGAAGGCGGTGAGGCTGAGCCACAGGAGCAGCACGATCACGGCGCTGAGCGTCCCGTAGGTCTCGTTGAAGCTGCCGAACTTGTTGGCGTACAACGAGAACAGCGACGAGCCGACGAGCCACAGGACGGTGGCCACCACCGCGCCGAGGCTCACCCACTGCCACCGCGGCTCGTCGCGATCGGGGGCATAGCGGTAGAGGGCAGCGAGGCCGATCATGGCCACGACGGCGAGCGCCGGCCAGCGCAGCACGGAGAACACGGTGTCGAAGGGTGTGCCCTGCACCAGCTTGGGAACGACCACGATGAGGGCGATGGAGAGCACCATCACCACCAGGAAGGCAACGGTCACGAGCAGCGCCATGGCGCGCAGCCGTAGGAAGCCGCGGCTCTCCGTCTCGTCGAAAGCGACATTGGTGGCCTTGATCAGCGCGCTGGCGCCCTTCGACGCGCTCCACAGGGCGAAGAGCACCGAACCGACGAGGCCGAAGGTGAGGCTCCCCTGGGAGCTCTGGGCGATGGAGCTGAGCTGGTCCTGGAGCAGCTGGCCTACCGAGTCGGGCACCGTGCCTTCGACCTGCTGCAGCATCTTGGTGACGTCCTGAGGGTTGGCCACCAACCCGTAGACCGACAGCGCGGCGATGGCAAAGGGGAACAGCGAGAGCATCCAGTAGAACGCCACCCCGCCGGCGAGGACGGAGACGTTGTCGGTCCTCACCTCTTCCTTCGTGCGCTGAAGGACGTCCTTCCAGCCTGGGGCGGGGATCTGCGTGGGAGCCTCTGCAGTCCCTCCCCGGTTGCGGGTGCTTCGTGAGGTCGCCATGAGGGTGCTCTTCCCGGCCGGTGCGGGTCGAAACACCTGCCGAGAGCCAGCCGGTTACGTTCGGCGGTGACTCCTCTCCAGGAATTGCCGGATGGCCTTGACGAGGTAGAGCGTCGACAGGACCAGGAACAGCCCACCGATGACCGTGCGCACCTGCTCGACATCGGCCGACGAACGCCGAGCCACGCCCGGCGCCACCCGGTCGGCCACCCGCCCCCTCCACCCGCGAAGTCCGGCTTGGCCAAGTTGTTTCGCGTCCACTTGCCTACTCCCCGTTCGGCGTCGACTTCTGGCCGACCGAGCCTAGATCGAACTCGTCAACGTGGAGGCCGGTCACCCGGGCCAACTCCGCCATGACGGCCCGATGTCCAGACTGCACTAGGCAAGCTCGACGAGCGGCCGATGCCCCCGGTGAGGAGAAGGTCGACGGGAGCCCGGAGATTGCCTTGATCAGTTTCGGCGCGGTCACCCAGGGGTGGGCAGCGAGCGGTCGTAGTCCTGCCACGACGACTCCGGCAGCGCGTACAGCCGGGAGCGCTCGCGGGAGGAGGCACGAAGCTGGCGGAGAAGTGGACCTACCGCTATCTCGCCGCCGCCCATGCCTGGGCCGTCAGCGAGCGTGCCGCCCTCGACCGCATCGGGACCGGCGAGGACGGTACCGGGAGCGGGTTGGCGCAACTCCACCGTCGACCGAGATCCGCGCCTGGGCACGCGCCGCGGGCCTCACCGTCTCCGACCGCGGCCGGCCCCGCCCAGAGATCCACCGTGCCTGCCGGGAGGCGCACCAACGGTTGAGCGGCGCAGGTGCCGAAGAACTTCGATCCCCGACCCGACCATGCGGGCCCGAGCGAGCCGGCCTCCGCCTGCTGCCGTCCCCGGTGCTTGGCCAGCACCGCAGCGATAGCCGCCCCCGAAGGTGGCCGGACCGAAGAGCAGAAGAGCCGGTGCTTGCTCGCACCGGCTCTGACCTGCACCTCGTGGTCGGGCTGGGGAGATTTGAACTCCCGACCTCTTGACCCCCAGTCAAATGCCGACCGTTTTGCGTGGTGTCGCCCAGTGCCGTTCTATGCCGCTGAGCTGCACCTTTGCAATTTCGCCATGCCAGCGCGTCACGCTTCGTGGTGCCTGGTGGGACACAGTCTGCATACATTTTTCATACATCTGCAAAACCCGTCTGTTGCTCGTGCGAAGCGGGGGCACGCTCAACCGTCCCGCGAGGCTGAGGTCACCCGGCACAGGGCCTGGCGCGGGCAGAATCGGCAGCGTGGAGCTGCTGATCGCCAGCAACCCCGATCCCGACAGCCGCCTGCCGTATCTGCTGTGGCTACCACTCGGGGACGGCCTGGTGTTCCGCACCAAAGGCACCTGGCCACGAACCAACGCCCTGTACTGCCACCCGGTGCCGGTCGCCGATTGGCCCGATCGGCCCGACATCGTCGAGCGGGTGCCGCTGCGGGCCTGTACCCGTCGGGGTGCGGCGATCGATGTGATCGCCGACCGGAGCCGGGAGCACCGCTCTCAGATCGTGTTCACCCGCGCCCGGGGCCGAGAGATGGTGTTCTGGCAGTCCCCACGTACTCGAAAGCAGGCCCGCCCCGATGTCCGGGTCCCGACCGCACGAGCGGCCGGCATCGAGCAGCTGGAGGTCCTCGTCGATGCCCACGAGCGCTACCCGTATCGCTTCACCACCCAGCAGGTGCGAACGGTTCGCCGTGGCCTCACCTGCGGGGACTACGCCGTCAGCGTCGATGAGAAGGTGGTCGCCGTCGTCGAGCGCAAGTCCCTCGCTGACCTGGTGTCCAGCCTCACCAGCGGCCGACTTCGCTTCGCCCTCGGTGAACTGGCCACACTGCCCCGGGCCGCGGTGGTCGTCGAGGACCGCTACTCGCGGATCTTCGCCCTGGAGCGCGTCCGCCCGTCGCGGGTGGCCGACGGCCTGGCCGAGTTGCAGGTCCGCTGGGCCACCATTCCGATCGTCTTCTGCGAGAACCGGAAGCTGGCCGAGGAGTGGACCTACCGCTACCTCGCCGCCGCCCATGCGTGGGCCGTCGGCGAGCGTGCCGCGCTTCACCGAATCGGGACGGGACAGGACGGCACCATAGGGGGGCTGCCGGAGCCGTCACCGTCGACCGCCGAAGTGCGCGCCTTGGCTCGTGTTGCGGGCCTGACCGTTTCCGACCGCGGCCGGCTCCGCCCAGAGATCCACCGTGCCTGGCGGGAAGCCCACGAACGTTGAGTGGCGTACCTGGCGTCCGGACTGGGACCCAGTCCGTCGCTCATAGGTCCTGCTCCAAATCGTTCCATTCTCGCTCGCTCCCGGGCCACGCTCCCTCTCCGATCCTCCAGTTGCGACGGCGCCATCGACCGGCGGCTGTGGGCGGACCGCCGGGCCCGCCTCCAGTTGGGCCTGGTGGCGCTGACCACGGCGCCGGTGGTCGCGCAGGTCAGCTGTTCGGCGCAGCAGGTGCAGCTGCGCCGCGGGGCCGCCGGTACGCGGCTGCCCCTCGCCGGATGCCCCTTGGCGAGCGCCCGGGTTGGTCATACGTGGATGAGCGCAACAGGCTCGGGGAGGGCGCCGGCGACGCGACTGAGGTCACGATCGTCCGAGGTCAGCACGGATGCTCGAGCCTGGCCGGGCACCGGCACGACTGGACGTAGACGACGTCGGCTGCGCCGGACGCTCCTGCCAGCGACCTCATAGGCGTCGCTGGCGGCGAGCGGTACGACGTCGCACCCCCGTAGGAACCGCCGGCGTTGAAGGAGACTGCTAGAGATCCGCACGTCGGTGCGGCCGCACGTGTCACGCCTGCCACCGCGTCTCCCGTGGGCTGGCTGGACCCTCCATCGCGGGACCCGCGAGGGTATGTGCCGCCGGTGTCGGCGGGCTACGCGACTTCAAGAAAGCGACGCAGGGCTTCGCGGATGATCTCGCTCACCGTCGTCTCAGCGTCCTTCGCTCGTGTCTCGACGGCCCGCTTCAGCTCGGGATCGAGACGGACGGGCACGACTTCAGCGGG
>DASZDK010000058.1:0-30518 GCA_035942035.1 Acidimicrobiales bacterium | reverse complement strand
CCCGGGTCGTGGCTACCGGCGACGGCCAGGGCCACCACCGAGGCGCCGTAGACCACGAAGGGCAGGACCACGTAGAGCCAGTCGGTGAAGTTGCTGTCGGTCATCGCCGCCTCCCTCGCTACGCCGTACGCGGCCGGGCGTCGGCCGCCCCGCTCGCCTGGGTCACCGTCGACGCCGCGGTGGCGTCCTCCATGGCTCGGGCCAACGTCGCCTGCACGGCCACCCCGGCCAGGGGCCGGAGGCGGCGGAGAGCGTCGGTGACCTCGGGCAGCTGCTCGGCCGGCATGCCTGCCTCGGCGAACGGCGCCCAGACGTAGCGCTCGAACAGCGCCACGAACCGGCGGGCGACGCGGGCCATGTCAGCCCGCAGGGCCTCGACCTCGTCCTGGGTGGCGGCCAGCGGGACTCCGGCCGCCACCAGCTCGACGCCGGCCTGCAGCAGGCTCGGACTGGGCACCCGGAACCCGTCACCGTCCGGCTCGATGAGCCCCAGCTCGACGGCGCGCAACGCCAGGGCGGGGTCTTGGCCGGCCTCGGGGAACCGCTCGAGCAGCTCTGAGGCGCTCACCCGCTCCGGCTCCTCGTCGCTCCAGGGAGCGGTCAGCGCCTGCTCGAAGCCCAGCACCTCGCCGAGGCTCCGCCCGTGCTCCCACGCCCGCAGCAACTCGATGATCGCCGCCAGGGAGAAGCCCTGTCCCTGGAGCCGGTCCACCAGGCGCAGGCGGGCCAGATGGCCCTGGTCGTAGTACCCGACCCGGCCGACGATCGACGGCGGCGGCAGGAGCCCGAGCGTCTGGTAGTTGCGGATGTTGCGGGTGGTGCAGCCGGCTGCTTGGCCGAGGTCGTCGATGGTCATCCGGTGGGGACGGGGGGCCACGGAGGGAGCATACCGCTACATCATCCGGTGTAACAAGAGCCGGCGTAGAGATGGAGGAGCCAGGCTGGACGGCAATGAGACCGAGCGCGGTGCGCCGAGGGCTGATCGCGGTACTGGCGACGGTCGCGCTCGCGACCGCCTGCGGTGCGGGGGTGGTGGGCACCGCCCCTCCTGCCGGGCCGCCGGACCTCACCGGCACGCTCACCTCGGTCACCCCGTTCGTGCCCCGCACCCAGGACTGCGTCGAGGTGGGGCAGCGACCCCCGGACGCCGCCGTGTCGAGCCACGACGGACCGTTCTGCGCCGATCCCGACAGTGACGTGGTGGGATCGATCCTGGTCGAGGAGCAACCCGACCGGCCGATGGTGGGGCTCCGTCCACCACAGGGCGACAAGGCGGCGGTCACCGTCGACACCGGGTCCCAGATCCTGCGGCACGCCGGCCAGGGCTACGTGGAAGCTGCGTTCGACGCCTTTGAGGTCGGGCAGATGGTGGAGGTGTGGTTCAGTGGCCCGGTCGCCGAGTCGTACCCCGTCCAGGCGGGGGCGAAGGCGGTGGTGATCTCGGAGCCGGCGGAGTAGCCGTCTACCAGGCGGCGGCGACGACCCCGCGGCTCAGCAGCCGGGTCACACCGTCGGTCCACCGCAGGAGCTGTCGCTCGGTGGAACCTTCGTCGGTGAAGGTGAAGGCCACGAGGACCAGGTCGCCGTCGGGGCCGGCGCCGAGGTGGGCCACCGACTCGATGGCCTCGGGCAGCGTGCCCAGCACGCCGGCGACCTCGCCGCTGTCGACGTCGAGGGTCACCAGGCGGTGGGAGGGCTCCAGCGGGCTGGTCGAGAGGCAACAGCGCTCGGCGACCACGACCGTCCCCGCACCGGTCCCCGGGGCGGCGGCAGTCCACGACCGTTCCGGGTCGCCGGGGCCGAGGTAGGTGGCGTCGCCGATGGTGTCCGTCCCGTCGAGGGGGACCCGGTGCAAGACGGTGTCGGCGCCGTGGCACAGCTGGGCGGCCAGCGCGGAGGCGCCCGGCGCCCACGTCAGCGAGCAGATGCCGTAGTGGTCGGCCCACCCAGAATCGATGGCCCAGGCCGTCTCCGCCCCGGTGGCCAGGTCGCGGACCGTGGCTGCGTACGCGCACCCGGAGCTGTCGCCGTCGGTGGTCACGTAGGCGAGGCGTCCACCGTCGGGGCTCAGGGCCGGAGCGAAGCCTGGGCCGATGGTGGTCGTTCGCCCGTCGGCGAGGCCCAGGGCGACCACGGTGCTGTCGCAGGGCAGGCCCACGAGCGGGTCGTGGTCGGCGAAGAACACGGTTCGGCCATCGCCGGCCACGGTGAGGCTGCCGACGGAACCGCCGGTGACCGCCCCGTCGGCCAGCACGCCCACCTGGGTGCCGTCGTCGGCCGAGAGCTCCACGATCCGCCCACGCTCGTCGGCGGCGATGAGGGTGGCCCGCTCGGGCGCCGGGGAGGCGGTCGCCGGCGCCGATCCGGCGGTCAGGTCGATGGGCGAGTCACCGGCACGGGCGCCAGCCGCGAGGAGCACCGCGCCTGCGACGACGACGGCGGTGAACCCGGCGGTGGCGACGGTGACCCACGTGGCTCGGTCGGTCATGGGCGTGCACTCGTACCCAGGATGGGTGCTGTCTACGACCCGTGTTGTGGGTGTCGCTGTGGACAACACGCTCCTCCTGGGGACAGCCGGGGAAATGTTGGGGACCGTCTGTGGATGGTCCGAGTTGCTCCTTGACCGTCTCATCGGCCAGGTGCATCGTGAACTTGACAGCTCGGCACCGATGAGCCGGCCCAACGTTGGTCCCTACGGTCTCGTGCCCCAGGTACGGACGCGCAGCGCGACAGGCATGGGAACGGGTCGTCGCTCCGGGTGAGAGCTCGGTCCCGAGGAGCGCGGTGCTCCAGCATCCGCCTACTCGGGACCGACTCGCGCTTTCGCCCTCGTTCGCTCGCTGCGGTCGCTCCACTCGGGCGAGCTCATTGTGCTCCGGGCACCGGCGGAGCCGGCCCCCTCCGCCCTCTCCTCTTCATGGCCGCCGTGCAGGAGAAGCCGCCTCCGGCGGCGTGGGGTGGCCGGCGGCACGGCGCAGGCTAACTTCCTGGCGATGTCTCCCCTGCGGCGGCGTGCCCGGCTCGGCGTGCTGGCCGTGGGTGCCGCCGGTCTGACCTCGTGCAGCCGAGGCTTCCGCTTCGGGGCGCCCGACCCCGTCTCCCGCCAGGGCGAGGACGTGCTGGCGCTCTGGAACGGGTTCCACTGGGTGGCGCTCGGCGTCGGCCTCCTCATCTGGGGCCTGGTCCTGTACTGCGTGGCGCGCTACCGGCGCCGGAACGACGACCTTCCCAGCCAGTCGCCCTACAACATCCCGGTTGAGATCGCCTACACGGTCACCCCTCTGCTCATCGTCATCGCCCTGTTCGCCTTCACGGTGGTCCGCGAGCAGAGGGTGACCGCCCTGGTGGACGAGCCCGACGTGGTGGTCGACGTCGTCGGCTTCCAGTGGTCGTGGGAGTTCTCCTACCCGGAGGAGGAGGTGGTGGTCGAGAGTGACGGGGTCAACTTTCCCCGGCTGGTCGTGCCCGTCGGCTCGACGGTCCGGTTCCGCCTGCAGACCACCGACGTGATCCACTCCTTCTGGGTGCCGGAGTTCATGATGAAGCGAGACCTCATCCCCCGCATCGACAACGAGATCGACGTCGACGTGGTGCAGCAGGGCGAGTGGACCGGCCGCTGTGCCGAGTACTGCGGCCTCGACCACTACCGGATGAACTTCATCGTGGCCGCCGTGTCCCCGGGGGAGTACGAGGCCTGGCTCGACGAGGAGCGTTCGGCATCGGAGGGGCAGCCATGAGCATCACCGCGGCACCGCCGGAGGCGGCGCCGGACGCCGACGGCCCGGAGCCTTCCCACCATCCGGCGGCGACTGGAGTGCTCGCCTGGCTGACCACCACCGATCACAAGCGGATCGGCCTCAGCTACATGGTCACCGCCTTCGCCTTCTTTCTCTTCGGCGGGGTGCTGGCCATGATCATGCGGGCGGAGCTGGCCCAGCCCGGTCTCGACGTGACGTCGGTCGACGCCTACAACGAGATGTTCACCATGCACGGGAGCATCATGATGTTCCTGTTCATCGGGCCCTTCGCCTTCGGTCTGGCCAACTACGTGGTACCCCTGCACATCGGGGCGCCGGACATGTCGTTCCCCCGTCTCAACGCCCTGAGCTACTGGCTGTACCTGGGCGGGGGGCTCACCATGGTGTCGGGCTTCCTCACCTCCGACGGGCCGGCCGACTTCGGCTGGTTCGGCTACGCGCCGCTGTCGCTGTCGACCTACTCGCCAGGGGTGGGCGCCGACCTGTGGCTGATCGGGCTGCTGCTCACGGGGTTCTCCGCCATCTTCACCGGCGTCAACGTCATCACGACCGTGTTCACCCTCCGGGCCCCGGGGATGACGCTGTTCCGAATGCCGATCTTCACCTGGAACATGGTGGTCGTGAGCCTTCTGGTGCTCATGGCCTTCCCCGTGCTCTCTGCCGCCTCAGCCATGCTGTTCGCCGACCGCCACTTCGGCGGCGGCATCTTCGACCCCAGCATGGGCGGCTCGCCCATCCTCTGGCAGCACCTGTTCTGGTTCTTCGGGCACCCCGAGGTCTACATCGTGGTCCTCCCCTTCTTCGGGGTGATCACCGAGGTGCTGCCCGTGTTCTCGTGGCGCCCGGTGTTCGGCTACAAGGGACTGGTCTTCGCCACACTGGGCATCGCCGCCCTGTCGATGGGGGTGTGGGCCCACCACATGTTCGCCACCGGCGCCGTGCTGCTGCCGTTCTTCAGCGGGCTCTCCTTCCTCATCGCCGTGCCCACCGGAGTGAAGTTCTTCAACTGGATCGGCACCCTGTGGGGCGGCCGGCTCACCTTCCAGACGCCGATGCTGTTCTCCATCGGGTTCCTGTTGACGTTCGTGCTCGGCGGCATCAGCGGGGTGGTGCTCGCCTCCCCGCCCCTCGACTTCCAGCTCCACGACTCGTACTACGTGGTCGCCCACATGCACTACGTCCTGTTCGGGGGCTCGGTCTTCGGCGTGTTCGCCGCCATCTACTACTGGTTCCCGAAGTTCACCGGGAAGCTCCTGCGCGAGGGGCTGGGCAAGCTCCACTTCGTCACGGTCTTCGTGGGCTTCCACCTCACCTTCGGGGTGCAGCACTACCTGGGGGTGCAGGGCATGCCCCGGCGGGTGGTCGACTACCTGCCGGGCGACGGCTTCGCGACGCTCAACCTGCTCTCGACGGCCGGGGCCTTCCTCACCGGCATCTCGACGCTGTTCCTGCTGTGGAACGTCTTCGTCACCCTTCGCTCGGGGCAACCGGCCGGTGACGATCCGTGGGGCGGCCACACCCTGGAGTGGGCCACCACCTCACCGCCGCCGCCGGAGAACTTCGAGGGTGAGCTTCCGCCCATCCGCTCCAACCGGCCGGTGTTCGACCAGCGCCACGGCTTGTACTCCTCGGACGTGGAGGAAGCCGAAGCCCATACGGGGCACGCCCCCTGATGGAGCAGGACGCTGATCCCGAGGTCGCCGGGATGCGGGTCGAGGCCCGCATCTTCCTCGGCATCGCCTCCTTCCTCGTGTTGGCCACCGTCGTCTACTTCGCCACGTCCTCGGAGAACGCCGGTTCCACCATGCTGCTGCTGGCGGGGGGCATGGCTCTGATCATCGGCGGCTACCTCGCCGTCCAGGCCCGGAAGCACACCGATGCCGGTGACCCCGGGCGGGAAGGGGGCGGGGGCAGCGACGAGCCGGCGGAGGAGGAGGCGTACCTGCCCCACGCCAGCGTCTGGCCCTTCGGCCTGGGCATGGGTCTGGTGGTGCTGGCCAACGGGCTCGCCTTGGGCCTGTGGGCCATCATCCCCGGCGCCCTGCTGACCGCCACGTCGGCGTGGGGTTACGCCCGCCAGTCCCGCCGCCGGGACTGAGGTCCCGATCAGCGCCGGGGCTTGCCCCCGGCCTCTGCGGCCGGTTGTCGCTCAGGGGTGTCGTCGGGGGCGACCTCACGGCGGTGGGACTCCCCGCTGTCCGGGGCCGGCGGGGCGACCTCCCGGGCGTGATGCTCGCCGCCCGGCTGATCGCGCTGGGCCAACTCCTTGCACAGCCGGTAGGCCAAGTAGCCCGCCGCCGCCGGGAGCACGACCAACAGCACCTGGAACGCCGGGAACAGGACGTTGATGGGAATCCCGAAGGTGACCGCCAGCACGTCGCTGCCCCCGGCGAAGAACAGCACGGTGTAGAAGGACAGGGCAGCCACGCCCAAGGCGGTGCGCACGGGCCGGTCACGGGGCCGGTCGAGCAGGTGGTGCTCGGCGTGGTCCTTGGTGACCCGCGCCTCCAGGAACGGCCACAGGAAGAGCAGGAGGAAGGTGATGGTCGGAACCAGCACCGCCTGCAGGAAGGGGTTGGGAACCTCGAAGCCGAAGGCACGGAACTCCCACGACGGCATGATCCGCAGGGCCCCGTCCAGCCACCCCATGTACCAGTCGGGCTGGGAGGCGGTGCTGACGTCGGCCGGCTCATACGGCCCGTAGAGCCAGATGGGGTTGATCTGGGCGAGTCCCCCCAGCGCGGCCAGCGCCGCTGACGTGAGGAAGAACATCCCCAGCCCCTTGGCCAGGTACGTCGGCCACACCCGCTCTCCGACCACGTTGTCCTCGGTGCGTCCGGGACCGCTGAACTGGGTGTGGCGCTGGCGCACGAGCAGACCCATGTGCAGACCGATGAGTGCCAAGAGCACGCCCGGCACGAGCAGGATGTGGATCACGTAGAGCCGGGTGATGATGTCGGGCCCGGGGAACTCACCCCCGAAGAACAAAGAGGCGATCCACGTGCCCACCAGGGGGATGGAGATGGCGATGTTGTAGGCGATGCGCAGGCCGGTGCCCGAGAGCTGGTCGTCCAGCAGCGAGTACCCGGTGAACCCGTTGACGATGGCGAGGATCATCAGCGTGACTCCGATGATCCAGTTGAGCTCCCGGGGCCGGCGGAAGGCGCCGGTGAAGAAGACCCGGCACAGGTGGGCGCTGGTGGAGGCCACGAAGACGAGAGCCGCCCAGTGGTGCATCTGGCGCATGACCAGACCGGAGCGCACCTCGAAGCTGATGTCGAGGGCGCTGTCGTAGGCCCGGGTGATCTCCAGCCCCCGCAGGCCCTCGTAGCTCCCGTCGTAGACGACCTTCTCGAGGCTGGGCTCGAAGAAGAAGGTGAGGTACACCCCGGTGAGCAACAGCATCACGAACGACCACAGAGCGATCTCGCCGATCAGGAACGACCAGTGGTCGGGGAACACCTTTTCGAGCGCTTTGCGGGCCATGCCGGCGGCGCCCACCCGTCGGTCGAGCCAGCGGACGGTACGTCGGGTGAGGGGCGTGCCCCGGTGGCCGGACGGGGCGGAGGGGCGGCCGCCGTCGGTATTCATCGGCCCCGGTCCCAGAACCCGCCGCCGACCGGCTGGGGGAACTCGCCCAGGGCCACGAAGAAGCCCTGGTCGTCGACGCCGATGGGTAGCTGCGGCAGCGGCCTGGCCGCCGGTCCGAAGATGGGTTGGGCACCGTCGAGGACGTCGAAGGTCGACTGGTGGCAGGGGCACAGCAGTAGCTGCTCCTGCTGCTGGTAAAGCCCCACCGGGCAGCCGGTGTGGGTGCACAGCTTGGAATAGGCCACGATGTCGTCGACCGTGGGTTGGGCCAGCTGGAGCCGCCCCGCCCCGGTGCGGATCAGCAGCGTGGGCGAGTCGGCGTCGCCCTCGTGGCCCTCGGGCCACACGGTGAGGACGGTGCCGGGGACCAGGGAGTCGGGGCGCACCGGCCTTCCGTGCACGGTGACCAGGCGCACCCCCTCGGCGTAGCCGGTGTCCTTCAGCCCCCGCCCCGGTCGGGGACCGAGCGAGCGGATGGGGAAGACGGCGGCGAGCCCCAGGGCGCCGAGGGCGCCCAGCCCCAGCTTCACCAGGAGGCTCCGGCGCTCCAGGCTCTCCTCCCCGGTCTCGAACGACTGGGTGAAGGCCTTCACCTCCTCGTCGGTGGAGCCGAGCTCGATTCGATCCTCGGTGACCTCCTCCGAGGGCATGAACCGCTGCGCCCAGACCACCGCGCCCACGCCGATGCCGCCCAGGGCCACCGCGAGGAACAGCCCCTCGAGCTGGGCCTGGCCGCCCACGGAGTACACCACGGTGAGGGCCAACCCGGCGAGGACGGCGACGGTGAATGCCAGCGCCACCACCCGTTCGCCCCAGGAGCGCGACGGCCGGTCGCCACTCCTGTCGTCGGAGGCCTGCTTCTCGGAGGTCTGCTGGCCCTCGTGCACTTGGCCCTCGCTGCCCACGCCGTCGCTCATGCCGAACCCTCCTCGACGTCGTGGGACTGCTCGCGCCGCTTGCCCACCCAGAAGGCCGCCAGCAGCGTGGCTCCCAGGCCGATCACGATGGCGACGAACCCCTCAGGGATGGGGCCGATGCGGCCGAGGGCGAAGCCGCCGGGATCTCCCACCTCCTGGAGGAACTGCACGTAGCGCACGATCTCGTCGACCTCCTCGTCGCTGAACCTCTCCGGGCCGAACACCGGCATCTGGCCGGGGCCGATCCGCATGGCCTCGGCCACCTGCACGGGGGTGGACTCCATGAGCGTGGGCGCGATGCGCCCGTAGCTCTGGGCCCCGCCGGCGCCGGTGGCGCTGTGGCAGGCGGCGCAAACCTGGCGGAACAGCTCCCCGCCGACGGCCACGTCGGCCTCGTCGGGGTGGACGCGGGGGATCTCGGGCCCGTCTCCCAGTGAGGCCACGTAGGCGACCAGCGCGGTGATCTCCTCGGCGCCGTAGGCGGGAGGCTTCCGCTGGGGCTGGGCGCCGGCGGGGACGGTGGCGGGCATGCGCCCCGAGGTGAGCTGGAAGTGCGCCGAGGCGGCGCCGGCGTCTCGCAGCGGGGGGCCGGCCGGCGCGCCGACCCCGTCGACGCCGTGGCAACTCACGCAGCCTCTCTGGTAGAGCCGGCGACCCTCGGCGACGACGGCCGGGTCGTCGAGGGCCTCGAGGTCGACCACGTAGCCGAGCGGGTCGTCGTGGCCGTCCTCGGCGGCCGCCGCAGGGCCAAGCCCGGTGAGCACTGCCAACACGGTGGCCAGGGAGGCGCCGGCGCCGGCGGCCACCACTCGACAGGTGCGGGCGGCGAGCATCAACCCAGGACGTAGATCGTAGCGAACATGCCCACCCACACCACGTCGACGAAGTGCCAGTAGTACTCGGTCACGGTCAGCCCCTCGTCGAGTGGGGCCCGGGTGCGTCCCGTGCCCACGGCCAGCGCCGCCAGCATGAGGCCGAGGCCGCCGAGGACGTGCAGGCCGTGGAAGCCCGTCATCAGGTAGAAGATCGAGCCGTAGGCGTGGCTCGACAGCGAGAACTCGAAGGCGGCGTACTCGAGGGCCTGGTTGACCAGGAAGGCCGCCCCCATGGCCACCGTGATCAACACCCAGCGCACCGCTGCGCGGCGGTCGCCGTGCTCGGCGGCTCGGGTGCCGGCGTGCATGGTGAACGACGACGCCAGCAGGACGACGGTGGCGATGCCCGTGCGCAGCGGCTCCAGCTCGACGCCCTCGGGGGGCCAGTGCAGGGAGGACGCCCGCAGGGCGAACCACCCCGCGAACAAGCCGCTGAAGAACATGAGCTCGGATGCGAGCCACACCACCGTGCCCACGGCCAGCATGTTCGGACGGCCGGCGCCCGGACCTGCAGCGACGCCCGGATCCGCAGCGACCCCCCCCGCCATGGCGCCCTGTCTAGCTCATGGCGGCTGCCGGCACCTGACGGGCAGAGCGACGGGGGTAGCGTCGCCGCCATGTCGGCGTGGGCCCTGGACCCCGGGGCAGGGCTGCTGGTGGTGGTGGCGACGGCCTTGTACGTCGCCGGAGTGCGTCGGTTGGCCCGCCGTGGCCGGAAATGGTCCGCCGCCCGGACGGCGGCGTTCATGACAGGGGTCGCCGTGATGGTCGTGGCCACCCAGTCCGGTCTCGCCGCCGGCGAGGCAACCCGCTTCAGCCTCCACACCGCCCAGCACGTGCTGCTGGGCATGGTGGCTCCTGCCCTGTTCGCCTTGGGCGCCCCCGTGACCCTGGCCCTCCAGGCGTCGTCACGGGCGGGCCAGACCGCCCTCCTCGGCGTGCTCCACAGCCGAGCGTTGACCGTGCTGACCCATCCGGTGGCCGCCTGGGTCGTCTTCGGCGGGTCGCTGGTGGCGCTGTACTTCAGCCCCCTGTTCGAGCTCTCCCTGCGCAATGAGGCGGTCCACGCCGCCGTCCACCTCCAGTTCCTGGCCGCTGGCGGGCTGTTCTGCTGGACCGCGGTCGGCACCGATCCCGGCCGTTGGCGCATGCCCCACGGAGCGCGCCTGCTGTTCGTGGTGCTGGCCGTGCCCGTCCACGCCGTGATGGGCCTCGCCCTGATGGGCAGCGTGGAGGTCCTTGCCGCCAGCGTCTACGGCGCCGGGCCCGAGGCACTGGCCGATCAGCGCCTGGGAGCGGGCATCCTGTGGGCCACCGGCGACCTGTTCGGGGTCATCCTGGCCGGCGTGGTGCTGGCGCAGTGGATGGGCCACGAGGAGCGGGTCGCCCGGCGCAACGACCGGCTCCTCGACGCCGCTCGACCTGCCCGGTGACCGGCGCCGTCATCGTCGATGCCGTGCGCACGCCGCTCGGCCTGCGCAACGGGTCGCTCTCCGGCTGGCACCCGGCCGACTTGCTCGCCGAGGCCCTGGACGCAGTGGCGGCCCGCACCTCGCTCGATCCCGCTGCCGTGGACGAGGTGGTGACCGGCTGCGCCACAACGGTCGGCGAGCAGGGGCTGAACCTCGGGCGGAACGCGGTGCTGGCGGCGGGTTGGCCCGAGTCGGTGCCGGCGACCACCGTCGACCGCCAGGGCGCCAGCTCGCTCCAGGCCGTGGCTTTCGCTGCCCAGGGGGTGGTCGCCGGGGCCTACGAGGTCGCCGTCGCCGGTGGGGTCGAGGTGATGAGCACCACGCCGCCGGGGTCGTGGACCCCGCCTGGCAGCCGCCCGTTCAGCCCACGCCTGGCCGAGCGCTACGCCGGCGCCGGCGGGCTCGTACCCCCGGGGGTCGCGGCCGAGCTGATCGCCGAGCGGTGGGGCCTGGATCGTGAGGAGCTCGATCGCTACGCCGCCGAGAGCCGGCGGCGGGCGCGGGAGGCGGCCGGGGCGGGGCGCTTCCGGGCGGAGATCGTGCCGGTGCCCGGCCGGCGCTGGGACCGGGAGCGGCAGGCCGCTGTCGATCTGGGCGAGGAGGTGGCTGCCGACGAGGGACCCCAGCGCCCGGAGGGGGACCTTTCCCGCTGCAAGCCCAGCTTCCGGCCCGGCGGCCGGGTCACCGCCGGCAACTCCGGGCCCATCGCCGACGGAGCCGCGGCCGTGCTGGTGGTGTCCGAGGACCGGCTGGAGGCGCTGGGGATGCGGCCCCGGGCGCGGGTGCGCAGCGTCGGGGTGGCCGGCGTGGACCCCCTGACCATGCTCACGGGGCCGGCCCCGGCGACGTCGGCGGCCCTGACCCGGGGCGGGCTGACCGTCGCCGACGTCGACCGGTTCGAGGTGGACGAGTGCTTCGCCCCGGTGACCCTGGGGTGGCTGGCCGAGCACGGTGCCGACCCCGGCATCGTCAACACAAACGGGGGCGCCATCGCTCTCGGCCATCCGCCCGGGTGCTCCGGGGCCCGGTTGCTCACCTCCTTGGTGCACGAGCTGGCGCGCTCGGGTGGTCGCTTCGGCCTGGTGGCCACCGCCGGCATCGGTGGCGTGGCCACGGCGGTGGTCGTCGAGCGCACCTGAGGCCGAGCCCGCCGGAGCCGCCCGGAGCGCTACTGGGTGCGGCGGTAGCGGCGCACTGCCAGGGGAGCGAACAGGGCGAGCAGACCCAGGCTCCAGGCCAGCGCCTCGAGGACGGGCCGTCCGACCGGGCCTCCGAGCATCAGGGCCCGCACCGCGTCGACGGTGACGGTGACCGGCTGGTTGCCGGCGAAGGCCTGGAGCCATCCCGGCATGGTCTCGAGGGGCACGAAGGCCGACGAGGCGAACACCAGCGGGAACAGGAGCGGAAAGGCCGTCGCCTGGGCCGTCTCGGCGTTGGCGGCGCTGAGGCCGACGAGGGCGAAGCCCCACGAGATGGCGTAGCCGAACAGCAGCAACAGGGCGATCCCGAGCAGGAACGAGCCAGGGCTGGTGTGCACCCGGAACCCCACCAGGAAGCCCACCGCCGCCATCAGGGAGACCACGAACACGTTTCGGATGAGGTCGGCGGTGGTGCGCCCCCCCAGCACCGCCGACGACGCCATGGGAAGCGACCGGAAGCGTTCGATGAGGCCCTTGCGGAGGTCCTCGGCCAGACCGACTCCTGTCCCGATGGCGCCGAAGGCCACCGTCTGCACGAAGATTCCGGGCATCAGGTAGTCGACGTAGGAGCCTGCCGGGGTGGCGATGGCCCCGCCGAAGACGTAGCGGAAGATCAGCACGAACATGATCGGCTGGATGGTGGAGAAGATCACGAGCTGTGGGAGCCGGACGTAGGTCAGCAGGTTCCGCCCGGTGATGGCCAGCGTGTCGGACACCATCCATCGCAGCCGGCTGTGCTCCGGTGCCCCGGTCGGAGCGGTGGGGGCCGTCACCCGGCACCTCCGGTGCGCACGAGCTCGTCGGATGGGTCGGGCGGTGATTGCTCGGGGGCGGCGGGGCGGCCGGTGAGGGAGAGGAACACGTCGTCGAGACTGGGTTCGCGCAGCGAGAGGGTCGACGGCGCCAGGCCTACCGCATCGACGGCCCGCAGGGCCTCGATGACGGCGCCAGGACCGTCGTGGGCCGAGAGCTCAACGGTGGCGCCCTCGACCGCCGGGGACGAGGCCGACAACGGCGCCAGCACGTCGGCGGCCCGCCGGGCCACACTGGGCGAGTCGAAGCTCATGACCACCACCGTGGGCGCCACCCCGGCCTTGAGCTCGTCGGAGGTCCCCTCGGCGATGACCCGGCCGTCGTCGACCACGGCGATGCGGTCGGCCAGCTGGTCGGCCTCCTCCAGGTACTGGGTGGTGAGCAGCACCGTGGTCCCCTCTCCCACCAGCTCGCCGATGAGCCCCCACAGGTCCCTGCGGCTGTGGAGATCGAGCCCCGTCGTCGGCTCGTCGAGGAACAGCACGGGGGGACGGTGGACGAGGGCGGCGGCGAGGTCGAGACGGCGGCGCATGCCCCCCGAGTAGGTCCGTGCCGGCCGGTCGCCGGCGTCGGCCAGCCCGAAGCGGTCGAGCAGCGCCGCCGACCGCTCAGCAGCCACCGCCCGTCCGAGGTGGGTGAGGCGGCCGATCAGGCGCAGGTTCTCCCGGCCGGTCAGGTTCTCGTCGACCGCGGCGTACTGGCCGGCGAGGCCGATGTGGGACCGGACCGGGGCCGACTGGCGCACCACGTCGTAGCCCAGCACCGTGGCCCGGCCCCGGTCGGGACGGGTGATGGTGGTGAGCACCCGCACCGCGGTGGTCTTGCCCGCCCCGTTGGGGCCGAGCAGGGCGAACACCGTGCCGGGTCGGACCTCGAGGTCGATCCCGTCGAGGGCGACCACGTCGCCGTAGCGCTTCTCCACGTTGTCCAGGACGACGGCGGGTGCGCTCACCGGGCGAATTGTAGCAATGCAGTTGAGTGTTCCCAAAGGTTTATGAGCGCCAAAGGTTGAGAGCGGCCTACCATCCCGGCATGGCATCCACCGCCGCCGAGGAGGCGTGGTTGTGCATCGTCCGGCTCTTCACCAGCCAGGACAACACCCGGCGCTTCCTCGACGTGGCCACCCAGCTCGACCTGACGCCCAGCACGCTGCGCTTCTTGCTGGTGCTCAGCACGGGGGAGGACCGTCCGATGCGGGCGCTCGCCGAGGACTGGCACTGCGACCCGTCCTGGGTCACCTCCATCGTCGACCAGCTCGAGCAGCGGGGCTTCGCCGAGCGGCACGTCGACGCCTCCGACCGCCGGGCCAAGCGCATCGGGCTCACCCCCCTCGGACAGGAGGCCCGCGACCGGGCCCTGGTCCTGCTGTCGGACCCGCCCCCCGCCATCGCCTCGCTCTCGCCCCACGATCAGCGGGCACTGCGGGACCTGTTGCGCAAGGCGGTGAGCGGCGGGGCCGGCGGAGATGCCTGCGGCGGCACGGACGGGTAGGAGGAGCACCATGGCGAGAGCGATCTGGAGCGGGTCCATCAGCTTCGGCCTGGTCAACGTGCCGGTGAAGCTGTTCTCCGCCACCGAGCAGAAGGACGTGAGCTTCCACCAGTTCCAGGAGGGCACCGGCCAGCGCATCCGCTACCGCCGGGTGGCCGAGGAGTCGGGCGAGGAGGTCGACTACGCCGACATCGTGAAGGGCTACGAGGTCGAGAAGGGCCGCCATGTGCTCGTCACCCCCGAGGAGCTCGAGAGCGTCGACCCCGGCCGCACCCGGACCATCGAGATCGAGGACTTCGTCGACCTGGCCGAGATCGACCCGATCTACTACGAGAAGAGCTACTACCTCGCTCCTGCCGAGGGATCGGGCGCCGAGAAGCCCTACGCCCTGCTGCTGCGGGGCATGGAGGAGTCGGGGAAGGTGGCCATCGGGCGATTCGTGCTGCGGACCAAGCAGTACCTCGCCGCCATCCGGCCCGCCGGGGGCGTGCTCGTACTGGAGACCATGTACTTCGCCGACGAGGTGCGCGACCCCAGCCTCGACGTCGACGGCGTTCCCGTGGAAGGCGTCGAGCTGAGCGAGCGCGAGCGGGCCATCGCCGGCCAGCTGATCGAGTCGCTGAGCAGCGCCTGGGAGCCCGAGCGCTATGCCGACACCTATCGCCAGCGGGTGCTCGAGCTGATCGAGCGCAAGGCCGAGGGCGAGGATGTGGTGACCGAACCGGCCCGGGCCGACGAGGGCGACATCGTCGACCTCATGGCCGCCCTGGAGGCGAGTGTGGCGGCTGCCCGGCAGGGACGTGATCGATCCCGGTCGGCAGGCCGCAACTGGGACGAGCTGTCGCGCGACCAGCTCTACGACGAGGCCCAGCGGCGGGACATCCCGGGGCGGTCGTCGATGACCAAGCAGGAGCTGGTCGAGGCCCTGGGCGAGGCATCGTGAGGCCGGAGGCCGCCGCCAGGAGAAGCGACGGTCAGGGCGCAGGCTTCAACAGCTCCTGGTCGGCGACCAGCTCAGCCGACAGCGTCCGGTAGCCGGCGTCGTCGAACAGCACGGCGATGGTGTCGCCGTCCCGCCGCAGTACCAGGCCCTCGCCCCACTCCCGATGGACCACCCGGCTCTGCTCCGGCCAGGCCGCCGTCCCCTCGGCTTCGTCGCCGGCTTCGTCGCCGTCCTGGCGCTCGCAGACGTCGCAGTTGCCGCATCGGCGGGGGGCGGGTTCGCCGAAGTAGGTGAGCACGAAGCGACGCCGGCAGCTGCGGGTCTCGGCGTAGGCCCGCATCATCTCCAGCCGTGACTGCTCCACCTGCCGGCGAGAGTCCTGGCGGTCGGCCGCCTCCCGGGCAGCCTCCGCCGGCTCGGGACCGTCGGCCTCGGCGGTCACCTCGCCCTGAGCCGAGACGTCCACGGCGCCGGCGTCCTCCAGGCGGGATAGCGCCAGCTCGAGCCGGTGCGGGGTGACGCCGGCGGTCTCGGCCAGCTCGCCGGACTCGACGGGACGACCCGCCACCGAGGTCAGGGCGGCAACGCGCTCGAGCTCGTCGGTGTCCACCTCTCCTCCGCCGGCGAAGAACCGCCGCAGGCCCAGGTCCTCCGGTCGCCACAACAGCAGCGCCAGCGCCGGCGCACCGTCACGGCCGGCGCGGCCCACCTCCTGGTAGTAGGCGTCCACCGATTCGGGCACGTCGTAGTGGATGACGTAGCGGACGTTCGCCTTGTCGATGCCCATGCCGAAGGCGGTGGTCGCCACCATCACGTCGACCGCGCCGTCCATGAACGCCGACTGGTTGTCGCGCCGCTCCTTGGCCTTCATGCCGCCGTGGTAAGCCCGGGCCCGCACGTCCGCCTCGTCCTGGAGCACGGCCGCCAGCTCCTCGGCCCGCCGGCGGGTGGCCACGTAGACGATGCCCGGCCGGTCCAGCTGCCTCACCCGCCCCACCAGGGCGTTGCGCTTGTCTCGCTTCTCCCGGTGGGTCTCGACCTCGAGCCGCAGGTTGGGGCGGTCGAATCCCTGCACGACCACGACCGGGTCGCGCAGGCCCAGGCGGGCCACCACCTCGTCTCGCACCACGGGGGAGGCGGTGGCGGTGAGCGCCACCACCGGGGGTCGCCCCAGCTCATCGATGACTGCGCCCAGGCGCAGGTAGTCCGGTCGGAAGTCATGGCCCCACTCCGAGATGCAGTGGGCCTCGTCCACCACGAACAGTGACGGAGCTGCCGTGCGCAGCTCGTTCCAGGTCTCCTCGTTGGACAGCTGCTCGGGGGCGACCAGGACGAACTCCAGGTCACCGTTACGCAACCGCTCGAAGAGCTGGCGCCGGCGGGCCACGCCCATGGCCGAGTTGGCGGCCTCGGCCTGGCCCACGTCGCTGTCCTCGATGGAGCTCACCTGGTCCTGCTGCAGGGCGATCAGCGGGGACACCACGACGGTCCATCCTGGGATGAGCTCGGCGGCGATCTGGTACACCGCCGATTTCCCCGAACCCGTGGGCATGACGAGCAGGGTGTCCCGTCCCTCGAGGAGGGCAGCAACGGCTTGTTCCTGGGCGGGCCGCAGCTCGTCGATGCCCAGGCCGACGCTGGCGACCTCCCGGATGCGATCGTGCGAGTCGGTCGGAGAGGGAGGTCCGGGCACGGCGGCGGCTGTACCCCTGGCCCGGTGGCCGAAACCGCGGTCGGTAGGATGGTCCCCGGTCATGGACCTCACCGTCAGCGTGCTCATCGCCCTGGTGGTCGGCTATCTCATCTTCAAGGCCGGCTTCGCCCTGCTGGGCTCCTTCGCCCGGCCGGCGCCCGAGCCGCCGCCTCCCGGGGAGATGCGCAAGGTGAAGCTGACCTACCGGTGCCCGACCTGCGGCATGGAGCTGCGGGTCCGGGAGGCGATCTCCGACAACCCGGAGCCGCCCCGGCACTGCATGGACGAGATGGAGCTGGTGATCCCGACGGAGTAATCCACAGCCTGTGGAGGAACCTGGGGAGAATGACAGCTGTGTAAGTCGCCCGGTCCGACGCCGGGCGGCCTCAGTGGTAGCGGGTGGCGGCGATGAAGCCGCCGGTGATGAGGGCCAGCCCGGCCAGCAGGTAGCGGTTGTCGGCGCCTCCGGGCAGCACGGTGAAGTAGTTCAACGCGATGACCACGGCGCCGGCGATGAGCAGGAAGAACATCAGCGCCGGGACCCAGCGGGGGCTGACCTTCTGGACCCGGGGCACGGGAGGGGTGTAGCGGCCCGTCCCCGCTCCCGCCGGTGTCGTGGCCTTCGCCGAGGACCGCTTCGGGCTGGTCCGGCCGCCCGTGTGCGTCTGCTTCCCGGGGCGGCGCTTGCTCACGCCGACAGGATAGGGCCGGCGGGACGGGGAAGAGGTCGGCCGGGCCCCGGGGCAGCGGTACGGTACGCGGGCATGGCCGGTGAGTTCGACGACATCCGCAACCGCCTGGAGGGGATCGCCGAGGAGCTGGCCGACCTGGCGATGATCCGCCTCCGGGAGTCCATAGACGCCGGCGGCACCGAGCTGCCGGTGGACGAGAAGCGCCTGACCCGGGCCCGTCGCGCCGTCGAGAAGGCGGTCCACGTCCTGTCGGAGGGCGCCGACTAGCCACGCTGCGGGCGGACCGATGGCGGTACCCTCGCCGCCGTGGGCCCCCGGGTGCTGGTGATCGACAACTACGACTCGTTCGTCTACAACCTCGTGCAGTACCTGGGCGAGCTGGGGGCGGAGCCGCTGGTCCACCGCCACGACGCCCTGGACCTGGCCGCCGTGGACGAGCTCGCCCCCGACGCCGTCCTCATCTCCCCGGGACCGGGCCGTCCCGACGACGCCGGGCTGTCCAACGACGTGATCCGCCACCTCGGCGGGCGGGTCCCCGTGCTCGGGGTGTGCCTGGGCCACCAGTGCATCGGCCAGGTCTACGGCGGCCGGGTGGTGCGGGCGCCCGAGGTCGTCCACGGGCGCACGGCGCTGGTCCACCACGCGGGGACCGGGGTGTTCGCCGGCCTCCCCGACCCGTTCGAGGCCACCCGCTACCACTCCCTGGTTGTCGATCGGGCCAGCCTTCCGGCCGTGCTGGAGGTGACCGCCGAGACCGATGACGGCCTGGTCATGGGCCTGCGCCACCGCCAGCACGGCATGGAAGGGGTGCAGTTCCACCCCGAGTCGGTGCTGACCGCCTCCGGGCACGACCTGCTGCGCAACTTCCTGGCCGGGGTGGCGCCCGCTCCCGCCGCCTCCTAGTTCTGGCCGCCGGCCCCGCCCGGGTCTGTCGACGAGGTCGGGGCGGGCTTGACGGTGGTGCTCGGGAGGGTGAGCGTGGGCGGCACCGTCGTGGTGGGCGGTCTCGTAGTGGTGGTGGTCGGCGGGGGTCCGGTGGAGACGATGATGACCACGGTGCTCCCCGGCTCGACCTGGGCGTCGGGGCCCGGTTCGCTGCCGATCACCTCGCCCCGCGGGTTGTTGGCCTCCACCTCTCGGACCTGCACCCGGAAGCCGGCGTTGCTCAGGATGTTGGTGGCCTCGCCCTGGCTCCGGCCGATGACGTTGGGCACCGCCACCCGCGGCACGGGGGTGGCCACGGTGATGACCACGGTGGAGCCCGGCTCGATGTCCTCGCCGGCGCGGGGGTCCTGGGACACCACGGTGCCCGGTGCGACGTCGCCCCGTTGCTCGTCGCGCGCGTCCGGCACCAGGCCGGCGTCGCGCAGGGCCCGGCGAGCGTCGGCCTCGGGGAGGCCCTCCACCCGCGGCACGGTCACGGTCTCGATGCCGGCGCTCACGGTGAGGTTGACCGGGGTGCCCTCGTCGACCACCTGCTCGGCCAGCGGGTCCTGGTCGACGACGATCCCTTCCTCGACATCGGGGTTCTCTCGCCGGTCGACCCGGCCAACCTCGAGCCCGGCCTCCTCCAGGAGGCTTCGGGCCCGGTCCTCGGTGAGATCGACGACTTTGGGGACGCTCACCTCCTCGACGGCCTCGTCCAGCCCCAGGTTGCGGGCCAGGAGGAAGAGCAGGCCGGCGAGGAGGGCCAGCAGGGCCACGAGCACGAGGATGAACGCAGTGTTGTTCTTCCGCGGCGGCGGCTCCTCGTAGTACTGCTCGTGGACCTGGCGCATGGTGCGGGTGGCCCCGGCCGCCGGCACCGCCCGGGTGGCGCCGGCATCGACAGGCACGGCTGCGCCCACCGCCTGAGTGCGCTCGTCGACGGGCGGGGCCACCAGGACGGTGGCGGCCTCCACCGTGGCGCCTTCCCGGAAGCGGCGGAGGTCGGTGCGGAGGTCCTCGGCCGAGGCGTAGCGGTCGTCGGCGTCCTTGGCCATGGCCCGCAGCACGATGGCGTCGAGGTCGGCGGGGATGGCGGGGTTGCGCTCCCGCGGCGGCCGGGGGGTTTCCTGGACGTGCTTGTAGGCCACCGCCACCGGGCTGTCACCGGTGAACGGCGGCCGGCCCGTGAGCATCTCGTAGAGCACCACGCCGAGGGAGTAGACGTCGCTGCGCGGGTCGACCTTCTCGCCCCGGGCCTGTTCGGGGGAGAAGTAGGCCGCCGTGCCCATCACCGTGCCCGCCTGGGTCAGGTTCTCCTGGGTGGAGATGGCCCGGGCGATCCCGAAGTCGGCCACCTTCACCTGGCCGGAGGGCGAGATGATGACGTTGCCCGGCTTCACGTCACGGTGGACGACCCCGTTGCGGTGGGCGAAGCCCAGGGCGGCGGCGATGTCGGCGGTGATGTCGGCGGCCCGGTCGGGGTGCAGCCGGCCCTCGTCACGGATGATCTGAGCCAGGCTGCGACCCTCGACGTATTCCATGACGATGAAGTAGGTGCCGTCCTCCTCGCCCCAGTCGTAGACCGACACGATGTTGGGGTGGCTGAGGTTGGCGGCGGCGCGGGCCTCCCGGCGGAAGCGCTGGACGAAGGCGGGATCGGTGGCGAACTCGGGGAAGAGGATCTTCAGGGCCACGGGCCGGTCGAGCAACGAGTCCCGGGCGAGGAACACGTCGGCCATCCCGCCTCGGGCGATCCTCCGGTGCAGCTCGTAACGGGAGCTGAACACGCGCTGTTCCTGATCGGCCATGTCGATCTCAGACTAGGCGGGGCTGGTGGCTGCGGCGGTGGGCACCGCCGGCGGGCGCGAGGTCATTCCGGGTTGGCCGCCAGAGCAGCGGCGAGCACGGTCTGGGCGATGGGAGCGGCGACCTGGCCACCGGTCTGCTCGCTGGCCCCCGGCTGCGCCTCGACGATCACGGCCACGGCGACCCGTGGGGCGTCGGCGGGGGCGAATCCCACGATCCAGGCGTGGGACAGGCCGTTGCCCAGCTGCGCCGTTCCCGTCTTGCCCGCGGTGGGCACGCCCGGGACGGCGAGGCGGGTGGCGGTGCCCTGCTCGACGACCGCCGTCATGGCCTCGGTGAGGGTGGCGGCGACGTCGGGCCTGACGGCGCTGGTCCAGTTGGTGGGCTCCCAGTTGTCGATGACCCTGCCCTCGTTGTCACGGATCTCCCGCATGACGTGCGGCACCATGACGTCACCGCCGTTGGCCACGCCGGCGGCGACCAGCGCCATCTGCAGCGGGGTCGAGCGCACCGCGTTCTGGCCGATGGCGGTCATGGCCAGCACCGGGGTGTTCTCCTGGAAGGAGGCCACGTCACCAATGGGGGACACGGCGGGGGCAGGCAGGTCGATGGGGGCGGCGTGGTTGAACCCGAAGTCCTCGGCCGTGTTCACCAACGTCTCGGCGCCGAGGTCGACGCCCATCTGGGCGAAGGCGGTGTTGCACGACACCCGCAGGATGGCCGGGAGCGCGCCGCCGCAGGTGCCCCCGCCGAAGTTGCGGATGGGCTGGCGGGTGAGGGGGGGCACGTAGGCGTTGCTGGTGGGGTAGACGGGGCTGGTGGCGGAGACCGAGCCGCTGGCCAGGCCCGCTGCTGCGGTCACCACCTTGAACGTCGAGCCGGGGAAGTAGGTCTCCCGGTAGCTCCGGGCCAGCAGCGGGTTGGCCTCGTCGGCGAGCAGGCGTTCGCGGGCCTCCTGGGCGGCGTCGATGTCGACGCTCGAGAGCACGTCGGGGTCGTAGCTGGGGAAGCTCCACAGGGCCAGCACCGCCCCGTCCCGGGGGTCGAGGGCGACCACCGAGCCGCGCTTGGCCCCCAGGGCGTCGCGGGCCACGCGCTGCACGTCGGCGGGGATGGTGAGCGAGACGTCGGCGGTGCGGGGCTCGCCCAGCAGGAGCTCGCCGATGTCCTCGATCCGCTCCCCCGTGTGCCCGGCGAGGGCGTCGTTGTAGGAACGCTCCACGCCGTCGGCGCCGGCGTTGAGGGAGAAGTAGCCGGTGACGTGGGCGAACAGCTCCCCTTCGGGGTACTCCCGCTGCAACTTGAACGGGCTGTCGACCGGCACCGACCGGGCCAGGACGGTGCCGTCGGCGGCGAGGATCTGCCCTCGGGGGCGGCTGAAGTCCCGGATGATGGCCCGGCTGTTCTCGGGGTGGTCGTTGTAGGTGTCGGCCCGGAGGACCTGGATGACGTTGAGCTGGACGAACAGGGCGGCGTAGAGCACGAGCAGGCCGATGCCCAGCCGCCGGATCTGGCGGTTCACGGCGCCTGGAGCTCGGACTCGGCATTGTCGGCCGAGATCCGGATGAGCAGGGCCAACAGCACGTAGTTGGCCACCAGGGACGAGCCGCCGTAGGAGACGAACGGCAGGGTGATGCCGGTGAGGGGCACCATGCGGATCACGCCGCCGATGATGATGAATGCCTGGATGCCGAGGATGGCGGTCAGCCCGGCGGCCAGCAGCTTGTTGAACGGGGTGTGGGCGGCGAGGGCGATGCGCAGGCCCGTGCCCACCATGAGCAAGAACGTGACCAGCACGCCGGCCGAACCCAACAGTCCGAGCTCCTCGCCGATGGCGGCGAAGATGAAGTCCGTCTCCACCAGGGGGATCCGGTCGGGATTGCCGAGCCCGGGACCGGTGCCGGCGATCCCCCCCCATGCCAGCGCGAACGTGGCCTGGACCAGCTGGAACCCCTGGTCGGTGGCCGCGGCCCAGGGGTCGAGCCAGATCTCGACACGCTGGCGGACGTGCCCGAAGACGCTGGCGGCGGCGACGGCCCCGCCGGCGAAGAGCAGGCCGCCGACGAACAGGTACGAGAGCCGCTCGGTGGCCACCCACAGCATGACGACGAACAGGGCGAAGAACAGCAGCGACGACCCGAGGTCGCGCTCGGAGACCATGACCAGCAGTGACGTCCCCCAGGCGACGAGCACGGGGCCGAAGTGGCGGAGCTCGGGGAGCATGATCGGGCCGACGCGGTGCCCGGCCATCCCCAGCAGCTCTCGCTTCTCGACCAGGTATGAGGCGAAGAACACGGCGAGGACGATCTTGGCGAACTCACCCGGCTGGAAACTGAGCGGTCCGAGCTGGAGCCAGATGCGGGCGCCGTTGACGGTCTTGCCGATGCCAGGCACCAGCGGCAGCAGTAGGAGGGCGATACCGACGAGCATGAAGGTGTAGCGGTAGCGGTCGAGATCGCGTGCCTTGGGCACGAGCACGAGCGTCATGACGTAGGCGGTGATGCCCACGGCCGTCCACACCGCTTGGAGAGCGGCCAGGTCGGGGTCCAGGCGAGCGATCCAGACGTAACCCAGGCCGTTGAGCAAGCCGGCGAGGGGCAGGAGCACCCCGTCGCTGGCCGGCGCCAGCCGGCGGGTGGCCACGTGGGCCCCGGCGAGCAAGGCGAGGACCACGCCGAGGAAGGGACCGATGTTGACGGGAACGTTGGCCGTGGTGCCGAGGCTGGCGAGGGTGTAGAGCCCGGCGGTGACGACCGCCCCCAGCAGGATCAGGCCGAGCTCGGTGTTGCGCCGCAGGCGCTGGACGACCGGGATCACGGCCCGGTCACCGAGAAGGTGGTGGGGCGGGCGGCGGCGGAAGGGTGGTGGACGTCGTGGTGGTGGTGGTGGTGCGCCGGCGCTCGGCCTCGGCCTGGTCCTCCAGTGATTCCACGTAGTCGCGCGCCGCCGCCAGCGACGGCTCTTCCTTGCCCCGCAGCACGGCGTTCCGCCGGCCGTCCGGCACGTCGTCGAGGCTGAGGTCGGTCCACTCGGCGAGTGTCGGCTGGATCCAGAGCAGCCCGCCCGGGCGTCCCCGCAGGATGGCCACCTGGTCGCCTCGAACGCCGACGTGGTAGGTGCTGCGGGCGTACCACGCCACCGCGCTGGCGGCGCCCACCAGCACGGCCACCACGCCAGTCACGAACAGCACCGACCGCCACGTCACCCGGCGGCTGGACGGCGCCGGCTCGGCGCTGGCCCTGGCCGAGGCCGGAGCAGCGCCGGCCGGGGCCGGGGCCGGTGCACCGCCGCCTCCACCCCCCCGCGTCTCTTCTGATGGCTCCACCGCGGGCATGGAGGCGGTGTCCCCAGGACGGCCGACAGTGGCGGTGGGCGCACCGGCGACGGCGGTCGCCGCCGCCGCTGCCGGCCGGTGGTCGTCGACCACGTCGACGACCACCACGCTCACGTTGTCCCGTCCGCCAGCCTGGATGGCCAATGTGACCAGCTCCTGGGCGGCGTCGTCGGGATCGGCCAGCCGGCGCAGGACCGAGGCGATCTTGTCGTCGTCGACTTCGTTGAACAGGCCGTCGCTGCACAGCAGGAACCGGTCGCCGCGGTGGGGGTCGACCAGCCACGAGTCGACCTCGACGTCGGAGTCGTTGCCCAGCACCCGGGTCAGGATGTTGCGCTGTGGATGGGTACGGGCCTCCTGGGGCGACAGCCGGCCCTCTCGCACCAGGTCCTCCACCAAGCTGTGGTCGTCGGTCAGCTGGGTCAGCTCCCCGTCGTGGAGCTGGTACACCCTCGAGTCGCCGACGTTCACCACCACGATCTGCTCGCCGTCGTCTTCACCGGGGACCAGGGCGATGGCGCACAGGGTGGTGCCCATACCGTGCAGCTCGGGGTCCTCGCTGGCCCGCTGCCAGACCGACCGGTTGGCGTCGCGGACGGCCTCGACGAGCGAGTCGAGCGACGAGACCGCACTGTCCTGGAGCGACTCCACCGCCACCTGGCTGGCGATCTCGCCGGCGGCGTGACCGCCCATGCCGTCGGCGACGGCGAACAACGGCTCGGCGATCAGGACGGCGTCCTGGTTGTTGGCGCGGACTTGGCCGGTGTCGGTGGCAGCTCCCGAGCGGAGCGACGTCATGGGTGTGCCCTTCTCATCCCGTCAGCTCCATCACGGTCCCGCCGATCTTGAGTCGGTCGCCCCGCTTCAGCGCCATGGGCGCCGTGACCTTGCGGGTGTTCAGGTAGGTCCCATTGGTGGAGCCCAGGTCCTCGACGTAGAGCGCCCCGTCGCGGCGGAAGATGCGGGCGTGGAGCTGGGACGCGTAGTCGTCGTCGAGGGTCACCTGGCATCCGGCGGCACGACCGACCGTGACCTCGTCGGACAGGTCGAAGCTGCGCCCCCGTTGCTGCGCCGGCTCGACGACCGTGAGGTGCGACGACGGCCGCTCCCTGCGGGCCAGCGGCCGGCGCTCCCGCTCCTGGGGACGCCCGGCAGGGGCCACCGCCACGCGTGCGCCGCCCACCTCGGCCCACACCGCCCGCAGGACGCGGAGGAAGAACAGGTACAGCAGCGCCAGGGCGCACAGCTTCAGTATGGCCAGGAGAGGTTCGGGCACGTCACCAACGCTGCTACGACGCCTCGAAGTGGACCTGGACGTCGCCGAGCGAGATGCGGTCGCCATCCTTGAGCCGGCGCTCGGTGATCGTCGCCCCGTTCACCTTCGTCCCGTTCGTGGAGCGCAGGTCGACCAACATCCACCCGTCGCCGGCCGGGCGCACCTCGGCGTGGCGCCGGCTGACGCTGCTGTCGGTGAGGTGCACCGTGCAGTCGGCCGACCGTCCGATGGTGGCGGTGCCGTTCGACAGAGCCACGCGCTCACCGTCGGGCAGCACCAGGCCCCCGCCGGAGGTACCGCCCACGCCTTCTTTGAACCGGGCCGACAAGCCGAACGACCCGGCGCCCAGGTCGCGGTCGACCTCCAGCTGGACCGAGACCGGCCCCATGAACACGTAGCCTTCTTCTCGGGCGTGCTCCCGTGCGGCTTCCGCCAGCGACTGGACCAGGTTGTCCTCGATCTCGGCGAACTGCTCGTGGTCGTCGGGGCCGAGCGTCACCGTGAAGTCGTTGGGAGCCGCCATCTCGCCCCGGACGTTGAGGGTGCGCTGGTGGTCCATCTCCCGCATGAGTCGCCGGCCGAGCTCCACGGGCCGCAGCGAGCTCTTGAACGCCTTGGCGAACGCCCCCTCGACGAGCCGCTCGAGGCGTCGCTCGAACCCCTTGAGTCCCACGGGGTGAGTGTACCCACGGCCGAGGTCGGGCTCGGGGGCCGGCCGCGGTAGCCTGGGCTGCTCCACTCGGGCGAGTGGCGGAATTGGCAGACGCGCAGGATTCAGGTTCCTGTGTCCGAAAGGATGTGGGGGTTCAAGTCCCCCCTCGCCCACTCAGTAGGTGCAGGTCAAGCGGGTGTGAGAGTCGCTCAGACGCCCGGCTTCTACCGGACTTCTACCCTTGCGAACGCAAGTTGTTGTGACCTCGCCGGTGACCTCGCCGGTGCCGGACGCCGGCTGTGCGCTGCGGCGGACCGGACCTCTGACGAATGGAATCAAGCGTCGATCGGCCTGCTCGACGTGTCGATGGCTTCCGCTGCTGCGAGGAGCGCGTCGGCGTACCGGTTGGCTTGGACCCGGACCCACTCCGAGCTTGCACGCATCCACATAACAGCGGCCGTTGCAGCGACACCGAGGGCGAGAACCACGCCGGTCACGGGGCGCTCCAGGTCGCCTCGGAGGACGAGCACGAGTGCTCCGATGGACGCTGCGGCGGTGGCCCCGGCGACTACGAGGCCTACGGGCCGCAGGCCGAGGACGTTGCGCCGGAAGCCGTAGCCGACGTTGGCGTCGAACACGATTGGGAAGCGCTGGCGGTCGCGGGTGCGCTCGCGCAGGTGGGTGACGTACTGCTCGATGGTTCGTCGGGAACCCGTCGGATCGGCACGGTCTCGCTCGTCGGTGAGCGGCTCGACGTCGGGGAGCAGGCGCCGCACGTGTCGACGGTGCGCCGCCAGGTTGGGCGACGGCGCCCCCGAGGTTGACAGCATCATGGTGGTCGTTGGCGGGCCTCCCCAGCTATCCCACAGGTCGGCCTCGATGCGACGTCCACGGTCGCGGGCAAGCGAGGTGAGGAGGGTGGCCACACCGAAGGTGGCCGCCGTGACGCCGACACGGCCGATGAGGTCATCCGGGGCACCGAGGACGTACGCGAGGACGGCGACCGGGAAGGCGACGAGGAGCAGCGGTTCAACTCGGGCCCGCAGCTGATAGGCGCCGAAGAGGGCCGTCACTCCTCGACCTCGGTGTACAGGGGCAGCGGGGTCGCCGCGCTCCAACCGGCGAGAGGGGCGTTGTAGTCGAGCCGGATGTTGCTGCCCTGGGTGGGGTACACCGGGGTGCCGCGGCGCCTGAACGCGTTGGTGACCTGGCGGGCGGGGTGCTTGGGTGCGCCATCGGGGGCGGCGGAAACTACGGCGGGGCGGATCGTCGTGTCGTAGCCGAGCTTGGTGCCGAGGAGCCGGTCGAGGACGGTCGGGCCGACGTTGCGCTTGCTGCCGTGGTGGGGGACTTGGATGAGCCTCAGTGAGTCGGGCCCCCGGTAGGTGAGGTCGAGGTAGTCGGCGGCGCCCTCGAGGGCGGGGATGCCGGCGTCGCCGGTGAGCATGACCCGCTGCCCGTTGAAGTTGAGCTGCACGATGGCGCTGCTGTCGTTCTCCGCCGAGGTTTCGCCGGCATCGGTGAGGGTCTCGACATCGAGCGACTCGCGCACGATGGTCGCCAGGCTCCCGGCCTTCGACAGGATGCCCGAGACCACCGAAGTGCTGGCACCGGCGGCGCGGAAGCCCGGCAGCAGGGATTCGTAGAACGCCGGGGTGGGCCCGAGGATCTCGACGATGCCGTCGAAGCGGGTCTCGCCGGAGAACGGCTCGTTCACGGTGACGTCGGTCTCGAGCGCCTGCTCGGCGGTGATGCGCACGGCGTCGAGCGACTTCATCGCCTCGACACGCAGCCCGCGGTCGGCGAACCGTCCGGCGTAGAGGCTGGCGCCGGCGATTCCGTGGTTCCATGGCTGGTGCATCAGCAATTCGCTGACGGTGCACTCCTCAAGCACGACGACGAGTCCGTTGGTGTGGTCCTCATCGGGATGGGTGCTGACGATGAGGTCGATGAAGTGGGTGCCGAACCGATCGTGGACCAGCTTCACCACCTTCTCGCCGGTGGTCTGGTAGCCACCGTCGATCACGACGATGCGGCGGATACCGCTGGCCTCGACCCAGCTGGCGACGATGGCATCGCCGCTCTTCGAACCCTCGCCGACGGCGATGAACTCGATCTCGTAGCTGCTGACGTGGGGGACGTGGGTGGCGTACATACGCGCCGCCTCCTTCTTGTTGAAGGTCACCCAGACACGTACGCTCCGGCTGTCAAACAAGGGCGGTTGCGCATGCGTGACCGTTGAGGTTCGAGCCGGTCCTCACGGACCGGCTCGTTCCATTTCAAGGACCGGCGACGCCGGCCGATCGTCAGCATAGCCGACGGCCGGCGATGACTACGACTATCCGCCGTGGATGGCTCCCAGGCCTTAGCTGAGGGACACCTCTGACCACTAGCTACTTCTTTTTGAGACAGGCGATTCGGTTCAAGGAGGTCAGGGTGGTTGACTGTGGGTATGCCTGTGGAGTACTGGTGGATCCGCCTGTGAGGAAACTGTGGGTAATATGCTTTGTAGGGGATGGCGACTGACGTGGATGCCGCGGCGCTGGTACGGATGGCGGCCCTCACCGACCCAGGACGTGTGCGTCGAGCACGGGAGAGTCACGGACTTACCCAGGCGCAGCTCGCCGGTCAGTTAGAGGCTGCAGGGCACGGCATCTCGGCGCCGGCGTTGAGCCAGATCGAGCGTGGCGTCACCCGGCCGAGTCCCGAGACACTCGTCGCGCTCGCTTCGGTGCTTGACCACCCCGTGAGCTTCTTCGCGAGACGAGCTGTCCCCACCGGTGGCAGCGATGACGCCGACACCGGCGGGTTCTTCAGGAGTCTGCGTGCGACCAGTGCCCGCGATCGCCGTTGTGCCCTGGCGAACGCGTTCCTCATGCACGACTTGGTCGTCGCCATCGAGAAGCACGTCCGGCTACCCGAGCTGGAAGTCCCGCGACTCGGGGCCAGTCAGCCGGCCGAGGCAGCCGCGCAGGTGCGTCGGGCGTGGGGCATGGACGGCGGCCCGGTGCCCCATGTGGTGCGGGAACTCGAGCGCCACGGAGTTGTGGTCGTACGCCTCGCCAACGCAGGCGAGAAGGTTGATGCTTTCTCTGTGAACTTCCCCAACCGACCGGTCGTCGTGCTGGGCAACGACAAGGGCAAGCGCGATCGCAGCCGCTTCGACGCCAGTCACGAACTCGGCCATCTCGTTCTGCACGACCACCCCGACCATGAAGGAACCGACGTCGAGGCCGAGGCCCACGCCTTCGCCGCCGAATTCCTCATGCCGGCCGACGTCATCGAGGCGGATCTCAGCGCTGAGCGACTGACATGGAGCCGGCTGCTCGATCTGAAGCTTCGCTGGGGGACCTCGATCGCGGCCCTGGTGCGCCGAGCTCGAGATGTAGACGTCATCTCACAGGCGCAGTACACGAACTTCATGAAGGCGATCTCCGCCCGGGGCTGGCGTAAGGACGAACCGGGCGATCAAGACCTCGGGCCGCCCGAAGCCTCAGCGATGCTGGACATCATCGAGGACTACTTCAAGAAGCAGAACATCTCACTTGACAGGATCGCAGAGCAAGCAGGCCTGCCGCTGCGACCCCTTAGGGCGATAATCGAGGCATCCCGCGACCCGCGGCCGCGCCTGCGGTTGTAGCGCCGGTCAGTCTGGGCGGCCTACGAAAACAGAGTTCACTCCCTTACGTCCAGGACCAGACTGGCGACGAGCTGCGCAGCCTCGTCGTGCAGTGTGGGGGCGACGTGGCTATAGATGCCCAGGGTGATGGCGATGGTGCTGTGGCCGAGGCGTTCCTGCACTACCCGTGGGTGGATGCCTCGCTCCAAGGCCATTGTCGCCCAGGTGTGTCGGAGCCCTTTCAGCGTCAGGGACGGCAGCCCCGACCGGCGAACCCGGCGCACGAACGCTGCGCTCACGGCGTCGGGCTTGAGGCAGAAGCCGTCCGGCTGGTGGAAGACGAGGCCGTGGTCGTCAAAGTCGGGCCCGACCAGTATGCGCTCTTCCACTGAGCACTTCCGATGTTCACGCAGCACAGCAACCGTGCCGGCATCGAGGGCGATCGGTCGGCGCCCGCGGGCGGTCTTCGGCTCGCCAATTGTGACCTTGCTGCGGACCTGGATGATGGTCTGGACGACGCGCAGCCGGCCGGCGTCGAGGTCGACGTCGGACCATCGCAGCCCGAGCGCCTCGCCACGACGCATCCCTGTCGTCGCGAGCAGCACCCACAGCGGGTGCAGTCGGTCACCGTGCGCTCCCGACACGGCCAAGAACTCGCGCAGGGTTGCCGCGTCCCAGGAGTGAACACCGTCGGACTTGGGCCCACCACGCGGCGGGTCGGCCGCGTCGGCCGCGTTGCGGGCGAGCCGGCCCCACCGGACCGCGTCCTTGAGCGCCCGGTGGACGATGGTGTGGACGTAGTTGACGGTGCGCCCGTCGAGCTGCGATCCGACCTCGACGCCGTCCTCGTCCCGGTGACGCCGGAGCAGGCACGCCAGCGTGTCCTTCGTGATGTGATCCGCCTCGGGCAGCTCGGCACGCAGGTGCTCGGCAGTCGCCGCAAGCGTCAGGCCCTCAGCGCGCAGCTCGAGCGCCCGGTCGAGTACCTCACGGGAGTAGCCACGGCCAGTGCGGGACGGCCGCCGTCGACCGGCGGCCAGCAGGTGGGCGTACAGCCCGTTGAGGGTGCCGGCGTCGACCCTGGTGAGTCTGACGTTCCCGATGTGGGCGATCACGTGGTTACGCACGTTGCGCGAGTACGAGTCGAAGCTCGACGGGCGGAGAGTCGGCTCGATGGCGCGCAGCCACTCCTCCAGGAACTGACCGAGCGTCTGGTGGGTCGGCTCGACGTACTCCCCTCGATCGAACTTCGACAGGAGATCGACCCGGGCGCGCTCGGCCTCACGCTTCGTCCGATAGCCCGAGTGCCACTTCTGGCGACGCCGTCCCGTCGCCGGCTCCCGATCGAGCTCGATCTTGACGTACCACCGGTCACCCTTCTTCACCACCGAGCCACGCATCGCTACTCCTCCTCGTCGTCGAGGGTGACGGGTTCGCCGGCTCGGTGCGCAGTGGAGCGC